>JBQCGU010000062.1:0-5737 GCA_051955355.1 Solirubrobacteraceae bacterium
TCCTAGGACGACCCCGCCGCATGCGGCGTGGTCCCGGACGGTGCATGCACCGTCCGGCCGGGTGGCGCATGCGCCACCCGGAACAGCTCATTGGTCGCATGCCCGGTCCGCCGGCCCGCGTGCGCCACCCGGAGCAGCTAACGCGGCAGGCCGAGCCCCATCCGCTCGCGCACGTCGGCGAGCGTGTGCGCGGCGATCTCGTGCGCGCGCTGCGCCCCCTCGGCGAGCACCCGCTCTAGTGCCTGCTCGTCTGAGCGCAGCTCCAGGTAGCGCTCGCGCACGGGCGCGAGCATCTCCACGACAGCCTCCCCCACCGCCGCCTTCAGATCGCCGTATCCGCGTGCGTCGCGCATGTCGCTCTCCACCTGCTCGGGCGTGCATTCGCGCGCCACCGCGAGGATTTCGATCAGGTTCGAAACGCCCGGCTTCTCGGCGTCGCGCACGATCTCCCGACCGGAGTCGGTGACGGCGCTCTTGAACTTCTTGACGATCGCGGGTGGCTCGTCGAGCACGTACACCGTTCCCAGCTCGGAGCCGCCGGTGGTTGACATCTTGCGCGTCGGGTCCTGCAGGTCCATGATGCGCGCGCCCGCCTCGGGGATGCGGTGCTCGGGCACCACCAGCACCTCCTCGCCGTCGCCGAAGCGCGCGTTGAAGCGCCGGGCGACGTCGCGCATCAGCTCCAGGTGCTCGCGCTGGTCCTCCCCGACGGGAACCTCGTGCGCGCGATAGGCGAGCACGTCGGCTGCCTGGAGCACCGGATAGACGAGCAGGCCCGCCGACACGAGCTCGCGCTGAACCACCGACTTGTCGCGGAACTGGTGCATGCGCTGCAAGCGCCCGAGCTCGGTCACCGCGCAAAGCAGCCAGCACAGCTCGGTGTGCTCGGGCACGTCTCCCTGGCGGAACAGCAGGCAGCGGGCGGGGTCCAAGCCAGCGGCGAGCAGGATGGCGGTGAGGTCGTACACGCTGCGACGCAGCTCCACCGGGTCGTAGGCGACCGTGATGGCGTGCAGGTCGACGATGCAGTAGAGCGCCTCCCCCCGCTCCTGCCCGGCCACAAACTGGCGGATCGCCCCGATGTAGTTGCCGAGGTGCTTGGTGCCGGTGGGCTGTATCCCTGAGAAGATCCGCACGAGCGCTGAGGCTACCGGGAAGCGCGCATCCCGGCTCAGAGCGCTTGGCGGATCACCGGTCGCTTGGCGGCGCCCACCTCGTCGAGGCGGCGCACGGGCGTCGTGTAGGGCGCGTTGCGTGCGATCTCCGGGTCCTCGGCGGCCTCGCGCAGGATCTCGGCGATCGCCTCGGCGAACGCGTCGAGCGTCTCGCGCGTCTCGGTCTCGGTGGGCTCGATCATCAGCGCCTCCTCCACGAGCAGCGGGAAATACACGGTGGGCGGGTGGTAGCCGTGGTCGAGCAGGCGCTTGGCGAGGTCGAGCGTCTTGATCTGAAGGGCGCGCTTCATAGGGCCGCCGGAGAGCACAAACTCGTGCATGCACAGCTCCCCGTACGCCAGTGGCAGCTGCTCGGTGACGCCGAGCTCGCGCAGGCGGGCGAGCAGGTAGTTGGCGTTCAGCACCGCCACCTCGCTCGCGTCGCGCAAGCCGGAGGCGCCGAGCGAGCAGAGGTAGGTGTAGGCGCGCACGAAGCACCCGTCGTTGCCCGGAAAGCCGCGCAACCGTCCGATCGACTGCGGGCGGTCGTGGTCGAAGTCAAAGCGCTCCTCGCGCTTGACGATCACCGGCACGGGCAGGAACGGCGCGATGCGCTCGGACACGGCGATCGGCCCGGAGCCGGGGCCTCCGCCGCCGTGGGGCTGGGTGAAGGACTTGTGCAGGTTGAAGTGCACGATGTCGAAACCCATGTCCCCGGGACGCGAGGAGCCCATCACGGCGTTGAGGTTGGCGCCGTCGTAGTAGAGGGTGGCGCCCACCTCGTGCACGATCTCGGCGATCTCGCGGATGTTCGCGTCGAAGACCCCGAGCGTGTTCGGGTTGGTGAGCATCAGGCACGCCACCTCGGTGTCCGCCTTGGCGCGCAGGTCGTCGAGGTCGATGCCGCCGTCGGGGTTGGTGGCGAGCTTCACCACCTCCAGCCCCGCCATCGTCACGGTTGCCGGGTTGGTGCCGTGGGATGTGTCTGGCGTGAGCACCTTGCGCCGCTGCTCGCCGCGCGCCTCGTGGTAGGCGCGCGTCAGCAGCACTCCCGCCAGCTCGCCGTGCGATCCGGCGGACGGCGCCAGGCACACGTGAGGCAGTCCCGACACCTCGGCGAGAGCCCGCTCGAGGTTCCACATCAGCTCGAGCGCGCCCTGCGCCCGCTCGGGGTCCTGCAGCGGGTGCAGGCGGGCGTGGCCGGGCAGCGCCGCCACGCGCTCGTGCAGGCGCGGGTTGTGCTTCATCGTGCACGATCCGAGCGGATAGAAGCCCGAGTCGAGATCGAAGTTGCGCTTGGACAGGCGCACGTAGTGGCGCACGATCTCCGGCTCGGACACCTCGGGCAAACGCGGCGGATCGCGGCGCACCAGATGCTCGGGAAGCACCTGCTCGGGCCCCACCTCGGGCACGTCGAGCGCAGGGCAGGCGAACGCGCGCCGGCCCGGTGCCCCGCGCTCGAAGATCGTCAGCGCCTGCTCGCGCTGCAACGGCGTGTCGGCGGCTTGGGTGGGAACGCGCGCGAGCTGCGAGTCGCTCATGTGCGCACCGTCCGGCGCTCGACGCTCGCCCCGCGCTGACGGCCTGAGGAGCTCGGCGCGTTCGACGCGCTCGACGCCTGTGTGGAGCGCGCGTGCGGCGTTTCTGCGAGCGCCTCACCCAGCACGCACGCCAGGCGGTCGATGTCCGCGCGCGAGCGGCGCTCGGTGATCGCGACGAGCAGGCCGCCGCGATCCTCCTCGCGCCCGGTCAGCGCGTGCAGGTCGACACCCGGGTTGACGCCGCGCTCGATGCAGCGCCGACGCACGGCAGCCACGTCGGCGGCGCCGCCGTCCGGCGAGCAGAGCCGCACCCCCAGCTCGCGCAGCACAGGCTGCCCGTGCAGCGGGTGCACCCTCTCGAGCGCAGTGAGGGCGCTGAGCGCGTATTGCGTGCGCGCCAACAGCAGCCGCCCCAGCTCGACGATGCCCTGGCGACCCACCCACGACAGGTAGACGACGCCGGCGAGCGCGTTGAGCGCCTGCGCGGTGCAGATGTTCGACGTTGCCTTCTCGCGGCGGATGTGCTGCTCGCGGGTTTGCAGCGTGAGCACGAACCCGCGCCTGCCGTCGACGTCGCGCGTCTCCCCCGCGATCCGCCCGGGCATGCGCCGCAGGTACTGCTCGCGTGCGGCGAAGAACCCGAACGACGGCCCGCCGAAATCCAGGCGGTTGCCGAGCGATTGGCCCTCCCCCACGGCGACATCCACGCCGCAGTCGCCCGGCGGGGCGAGGATGCCCAGCACGATCGGATCCACCTGGGCGACCGTCACGAGCTGCTCGCCGCCTGCGCGCTTGGCGGCGGCGCACAGCGCGCTCGCATCCTCGACGGCACCGTAGAAGTTCGGCTGCGCGAAGATCGCCGCGCTCGTGTCGGCGTCGATCGCCTTCGCCCACTCCTGCGGATCGGTGGCGCCGTCGCGCAGGGGCACCTCGACGACATCCATCTCGTAGCCGTGCGCGTACGTGCGCAGCGTCTGGAGCGTGTGCGGGTGAACACCGGCGGACACCACCACCTTGGTGCGGCTGTTGTGCAGCTTGGCGAGGTACCCGGCTGAGGCGACGGCGCTCGGCCCCTCGTACACCGAGGCGTTTGACACCGGCAGCGCGGTGAGCTCGCAGATGGCGGTCTGATACTCGAACATCGCCTGCAAGCCCCCCTGGGATATCTCGGGCTGGTAGGGCGTGTAGGGCGTCAGGAACTCCGAGCGCTCCATCAGCATGTCGACGATCGCCGGCACGTAGTGGTCGTAGAAGCCGGCGCCCATGAAGCTCAGCTCCTGCTCGGCGCTCACGTTGCGCTCGGCAAGCTCGCGCAGGTGCTCGTACGCCTGCAGCTCGGACATGCCCTCCGGCAGCGCGAGCGGGCGCGCCAGGCGCACCTCCGGCGGGATCTGACGGTCCAAGATCTCCTGCAGCGAACCCACGCCGATCGCCGCGAGCATCGCTGAGCGGTCGGCGTCTGTGGCTGATGTGTAGCGCGTCAAGTCTGATTTGAGCTTAGGAGGCGCCGAGCGAGGCTCGGTAGGCGGCGGCGTCGAGCAGGGCGTCGCGCTCGGAGGCGTCCGACAGGCGCACCTTCACGAGCCACCCCTCGCCGTAGGGGTCCTCGTTGATGGTGCCGGGGTTCTGCGACAGCGCCTCGTTGACCTCGACTATCTCCCCTGAGAGCGGCGCCACCACGTCGGACACCGCCTTCACCGACTCCACCTCGGCGTAGGGCTCGTCCTTGCTCACGGTGCTTCCCACGGCGGGGGGCTCGAAGAACACCACCTCGCCGAGCGCGTCCTGCGCATACCAGGTGATGCCGAGCGTGGCGAGACCGTCCTCGGCTGAGTCAAGGCGCGCCCAGTCGTGCTCGGGGTGGTAGAGGAGATCGTCCGGATAATCGTTTGCCGCCACGTCGTCAACCCTTTCGCGGGGATTAGCCCTTTCGGTAGAGCGGCTTGCGCGCCACCCTGAGCGGGCGCATCTTGCCACGTACGTCGGCGTGCAGCTGCGCGCCGATGGCGGAGTGCTCGCTGGGCACGTACGCCATCCCGATCCCCACCTCCATACATGGGGAGAGCGTGCCGCTGGTCACCACCCCGCCCTCGGCGATCGGGTTGCCGGGCCGGGCGATGCCGGGGCCGTCCACCGTGAACGCGACGAGCTTCTGCGGCGGGCCGTCGGCACGCATCCGGCGCACCGCCTCGCAGCCGATGAAGTCGGTTTCCTCGCGGCAGCACCAGCCCAAACCGGCTTCGATCGGGTTGCGCTCGACGCTCAGGTCGTTGCCGTACAGGTGAAAGCACACCTCCAGGCGCAGCGTGTCGCGCGCGCCGAGTCCCGCCGGCAGCGCGCCGCGGTGGCGCAGCTCGTCCCACAGCGCCGGCGCATCCTCCGGCGCGAGCAGCAGCTCGACCCCGTCCTCGCCGGTGTACCCGGTGCCGCACACGAGCACCTCGATGCCGGTCAGCCGTCGCTGGGCGGCGGTCATGCGGGCAGGCAGCGGGGTGTCGGAGATCGCCTGCACGATCTCGCGCGCCAGCGGCCCCTGCACGGCGAGCATCGCGAAATCCTCCGCCCGGTCTGTCACCTGCGCATCGAAGTCGTGCGCGTGCGCCCGAACCCATTCCAAATCGCGCCCGTGGTTGGATGCGTTGGTGATCGTCAGGTAGCGGTTGGCGTCCAGGCGATAGGTGAACAGGTCGTCGAGCACGCCCCCATCCTCGTTGCACAGCACCGAGTACTGCGCCCCGCCCCCACCCACGCCGAGCCGCAGCTTGGAGACGTCGTTTGAGAGCAGCCGCTGCAGCAGCTGGAGCGCCTCCGGGCCGCTCGTTTCGATCTGGCCCATGTGCGAGACGTCGAACATGCCCGCGCTCTCGCGCACAGCCATGTGCTCGGCCTTGATGCCGGTCGGATAGTGCACGGGCATCTCCCAGCCGGCGAACTCCACGAGCCGCGCGCCTGCCGCCCGATGGCGCTCGTACAAAGCGGTGCGCTTGAGCGCGCTCGACTGAGTGCTCGCCACCCCGTGCACATTACCGTTGCCGTTCGGAC
>JBQCGU010000063.1:0-4376 GCA_051955355.1 Solirubrobacteraceae bacterium
CCACCCCCCGCGCCCGCGCCCCCCCTTTCCCGGGGCACGGCGCCCGCCAGGGCCGTTGCCAGCCGGCGGTCTCTAGCTTGCGCGCCCCGCGCCCAAGCAACCGGCTCTGCCGGTGGGATGGCCACGGATAGACTTGGAATCCCGGTGGCAAGCGCTCATTCCCTTTACCGCAGGCACCGCCCGCGCTCGTTCGCGGACGTCGTCGGCCAAGACTCCGTGGTCAAGACCTTGAGCAACGCCGTCGAGCGCGGCAAGGTCCACCACGCCTACCTGTTCGTCGGCTCGCGCGGCACCGGCAAGACCTCGACGGCGAAGATCCTCGCCTCCTGCCTGAACTGCGAGCGCGGCCCGACGATCGATCCGTGCGGCACGTGCGACTCGTGCCGCTCGATCGCAAACGCCACGTCACTCGACGTGATCGAGATGGACGCCGCCTCGAACAACTCGGTGGAGGACATCCGCGAGCTGCGCGAGAGCGTCGTGTTCGCGCCTGTGTCTGGGCGCCACAAGGTGTACATCCTCGACGAGGCGCACATGCTCTCGCAGGCGGCGTGGAACGCCTTCCTGAAGACGCTCGAGGAGCCGCCCCCGGCAACGGTGTTCGTCCTGGCAACCACCGAGGCAGCCAAGGTGCCGGCGACCGTCGTCGACCGCTGCCATCGCTTCGACTTCCAGCGTCCCACCGTCGAGCAGATCTCGAGTGTGCTCGCGCGTGTGGCGCAGTCGGAGTCGATCGAGATCCCGCCCGAGGCGCTTGCGGCGATCGCCCGCTCGGCCACAGGCAGCTTCCGGGATGCGCTCGGCACGCTCGAGCAGCTCGTCACCTACAGCGGTCATCGGATCGCGCTCACCGACGTGCTCGCGGTGCTGGGTGTCGCCGACGAGCAGCTGCTCGCCGAGGCGTTCGACGCCGTGCAAGCAGGCGATGCCCGAGCAGCGCTGCTCAGCGTGGCACGCTGCGTGGACGGGGGTCGCGACGCCGGCTCGTTCACGCGCGACCTGGAGGGCAGGGCACGCGAGCTGTTGCTCGTGCACACCCTCGAGGAAGTCCCGCGTGAGCTGTCGCTCACCGCCGAGATCGACGAGCGCCTGCTCGCCCAAGCTCGCCGGATCGGCGCCGCGGAGGTGGTGCGGATGCTCGATCTGCTCGGAGCAGCGCTCGAGGCGGTGCGCGCCGGCGCCGACCCGCGCACGCAGCTCGAGCTCGCGCTCGTCAAGGCAGCCACCCCGCAAGTCGACGGCTCCACCAGGGCGCTGCTCGCGCGCATCGAGCGGCTCGAGCAGGCACTGCTGAACGGGTCCGCCGGGGCGCGCACGGCCGCCGAAGGCGGTCAGCGCGATGCCCCCGCCGCGTCGCAACCGCCCTCCGGGCCGAACTCGTCCTCCGCGCCGAAGCCCTCCGCGCCGGAACCGCCATCCGAGCCGGAGTCGTCCTCCGAGCCGGAGTCGTCCTCCGAGCCGAAGGCGTCCCCCGATCCGGCATCGTCCCCTGGGCCGGAGCCGCCCGTCGAGCCCGAGACGCCCGCTGACGCGGAGCCCGATCCTGTCGCTGCCGCGCCCGATCCGACGTCCGGCGCACCAGTGCTGGAGGTCGACCTGCTCACCCTGTGGCCGGCGGCGCTCGAGTCGGTGAAGGCAGAGCACGCTCTGCTCGGCGCGGTGTTCGCCGAGGCGGCGCCGCAAAGCCTCACCGAGGAGGAGCTAACCCTCACGTTCGCCCCCACCGCCGCCTTCCTCAAGCGCAAGGCGGAAGACCCAGCCAACCGCATGATCCTCGCGGAAACGCTGAAGCGGCTGACCGGCAGGCGCTACCGCGTGGCGTTCGAGTTGCGCGAGGAGGACGATCGGCGGGTGGGGTCGGACGGAGCGGGGCAGAGCGAGGAGGAGATCGTGGCGCGGCTGATCGCCGAGCTCGACGCCGAGGAGCTTCCCGAGGACTGGCTTGCACAACAGCAGCAAAAAGGAGGCGATTGACAACACATGGCGGGACCCAAGCAGCCACGACCGAACATGCAGCAGATGCTCAAGCAGGTGCAGAAGATGCAGCGCGACATGGAGCTCGCCCAGGAGGAGCTCAAGAACGAAACCGCCGAGGCGTCCGCGGGGGGCGGGATGGTGACGGTGGTGGTGTCAGGCGATCTGGAGGTCAAGTCGGTGAAGATCGACCCCTCGGCGGTGGACCCCGAGGACGTTGAGATGCTCTGCGACCTCGTGCTCGCCGCCACCAACCAGGCGCTGCGCTCCGCCCAGGAGCTCGCCGCCGGCAAGATGGGCGCCGCCACCGGCGGCCTCGACCTCGGTCAGCTCGGTGGGCTGGGCCTGCCCGGCCTGTAGATGAGCACGTTCGCACCGCCCGTCCAGCGCCTGGTCACCGAGCTCTCGAAGCTGCCGGGCATCGGCGCTCGCACAGCTCAACGGCTTGCCTTTCACATCCTGCGTTCCTCGAGCGAGGAGGCGCTCGCGCTCGCCGAGGCGATTCAGGAGGTGAAGGAGCGGGTGGGCTTGTGCGAGGTGTGCTTCAACCTCGCCGACGAACCGCGCTGCCGGGTGTGTCAGGATGAGCGTCGCGACCGGAGCCTGATCTGTGTCGTGGAGGAGCCCAGCGACGTGATCCCGATCGAGCGCACGCACGAGTATCACGGCGTCTACCACGTGCTCGGGGGGGCGTTGTCTCCGATTGACGGCATCGATCCGGAAGACCTGAAGATCGACGAGCTCTACGCGCGCGTGGCGCGCGCCGAGCCGCGGGTGCGCGAGGTGGTGCTCGCCACGAACCCCACCACGACGGGCGAGGCGACCGCACTGCACATAGCCGAGGAGCTGCGCCAGCGCGCCTGCGAGCTGAACGTCACGCGTCTGGCTTCCGGGCTGCCGGTGGGAGCCGACCTGGAGTACGCCGACGAGATAACGCTCGGCAAGGCGCTCGCCGGTCGGCGTTCTTTGTAGCCTCCGGACGTGTCTGAAATCGTCGTCATGAAGTTCGGCGGGACCTCGGTGGCCGACGCCGAGCGCATCAAGCGCGCCGCGCGGCGCATGGTTCAGATGCGCGAGCAGGGCTTTCAGGTGGTGGCTGTGCTCTCGGCGCGCGGCAAGACCACCGACGAGCTGATCGCGATGGCAGAGGAGGTGTCCGGCGATCCCGATCCGCGTGAGATGGACATGCTGCTCTCCACCGGCGAGCGCATCTCGTGCGCGCTGTGCGCGATGGCGATCCACGACATGGGCTATCGCGCCATCTCGCTCACCGGATCGCAGGCGGGCATCGTGACCGACACCTCGCACACCAAGGCACGCATCCTCGAGGTGCGCGCCGACCGCGTGGAGGCGGCGCTCGAAGAAGGCAACATCGTGCTCGTCGCCGGCTTCCAGGGTGTGTCCACGGCGTCCGATGTGACGACGCTCGGCAGGGGCGGCTCGGACACGACCGCCGTGGCGGTGGCGGCGGCGGTGAAAGCGCGCGAATGCGAGATCTACACGGACGTGCCTGGCGTCTTCAGCGCCGACCCGCGGATCGTGCCCGATGCACGCAAGCTCGACGTGGTGTCGTTCGAGGAGATGCTCGAGATGGCGGCGTCGGGCGCGGGCGTGCTTCAGCTGCGCTCCGTGGAGTACGCGCGCAACCACGGTGTGCGCATCCACTGCCGCTCCTCGTTCGAGGACTGTCCCGGTACAGCCGTCACCTCAGAAGGAGAGACCATGGAGCATCTGGAGAAGCCGCTCATCACGGCGGTCACCCATTCCACCTCGGAAGCCATGATTACGCTCACCGGCGTTCGCCACGAGCCGGGTGTCGCGGCGAGCATCTTCGAGGCGCTCGCCGAGCACAATGTGAACGTGGACATGATCGACCAGAACGTCCCCACCTCAACCGGGGGGCAGGCTGAGATCTCGTTCACCGTGCCACACGAAGATCTGCGCGCCGCCCGCGCCGCGTTGGAGCCGCTCGCAGGCGAGGTGTTCGGCGATCTGGCAGCCAACGAGCAGATGGGCAAGGTGTCGATCGTCGGCGCCGGCATGCGCTCGCACCCCGGAGTGGCTGCCAAGGTGTTCCGTGTGCTCACCAACGAGGGAATCAACATCCAGATGATCTCCACCTCGCCGATCAAGATCTCCTGCGTGATCGAGCGTGCGCAGGTGGAGGCTGCGGTGCGCGCCCTGCACAGCGCGTTTGAGCTCTCCGGCCCGGGCAGCATCGCCCAGGAGGAGCCGTTCAAGC
The DNA here is from genome assembly GCA_051955355.1 of Solirubrobacteraceae bacterium. Classification (GTDB taxonomy): domain Bacteria; phylum Actinomycetota; class Thermoleophilia; order Solirubrobacterales; family Solirubrobacteraceae; genus Palsa-744. The sequence continues at coordinate 4,217 of JBQCGU010000063.1, forward strand.
AGCGCCAGGCAGCTTCGTCCTAGCTGTTGTGCCCGGTGACGTCCCGAACGCGGGCGCGGGGTGGCCGGTTGCCGAGCGCTGAGTGGGTGCGGCGCTCGTTGTAGTGGTTGATCCAGTGTGGCAGGGCTTGCGCGCGGGCGTCGGATGAGGCGTATTGCAA
>JBQCGU010000064.1:0-2951 GCA_051955355.1 Solirubrobacteraceae bacterium
CGGTGGCCGGCCCATACCAGCCCGACCACTATCGCTACTGAAGCCGCCAGCGGGCAGGCGCGCATCGAGGGGGCGGACGGGCAGATGCCCGTGCTCGCCCAGGTGCGCGAGCGCTTCGCTCGCGAGCGCCCACTCGCGGGCGTGAGCGTCGCTGCCTGCCTGCACGTCACCGCCGAGACCGCCAACCTGGTCCGGGCGCTGCTCGCCGGCGGCGCCGAGGTGGATCTGTGCGCCGCCAATCCGCTCTCCACCCAGGACGACGTCGCCGAAGCACTGCGGGATCGTCACGGGGCGGGCGTGCTGGCTGGCAGGGGAGAGAGCCCGGCGCAGTACGAAGCGCACCTGCGCACGCTCGTTGACGGCTCGCCGCAGATCACGGTGGACGACGGCGCCGATCTGGTGAGCGCCATCCACCAGCTCACACCCGAGCACGCCTCCCGCATGCTCGGCGGCACCGAGGAGACGACCGCGGGGCTGCTGCGAGTGCGTGCGCTGGAGGAGCAGGGTGTGCTCGCCTGTCCGGTGCTCGCGGTCAACGAGTCGCGTGCCGAGCGTGCGTTCAACGATCGCTTCGGCACCGGCCAGTCCACTATCGACGGGATCCTGCGCGCCACCAATCTGCTGCTCGCCGGACGCACGGTGGTGGTGTTCGGCTACGGGTGGACCGGTCGTGGCGTGGCGCTGCGGGCGCGCGGCGCGGGCGCTTCGGTGATCGTCTGCGAGGTCGACCCGCTGCGTGCGCTCGAGGCGCGCATGGAGGGCTATGAGGTGATGGGGTCGCTTGCCGCCGCCGAGCGCGGGGACGTGTTCGTGACGGTGACCGGCGGGCGCGACGTGCTGCGCGCCGAGCACTTCCAGCGCATGAAGGACGGTGCGGTGCTTGCGAATGCAGGCCACTTCGACGTGGAGATCCGGCTCGACGATCTGCGCTCGCTCGCCGTGGGCGGGCGGCGCGAGGTGCTGCCGTTGGTCGAGCAGCACACGCTGGCGGATGGCCGGCGCCTGAACCTGCTCGCGCAGGGCCGCGTCGTGAACCTCGCCGCCGGCGAAGGCCATCCGGCTGCCGTGATGGACATGTCGTTCGCCGGCCAGGCGCTGTGCGTGGAGCATCTGGTGCACAGCGATCGCAGCCTGCCCGCCGGTGTGCTGCCGGTGCCCGACCGGATCGAGGAGGAGGTCGCACGCCTGAAGCTCGAGTCGCTCGGCGTTGACATCGACGAGCTGAGCGAGGAGCAGCGGGTGTACCGCACAGCTTGGGAACGCGGGGCCTGACCTTTCCTATAGGTTGGCGGCGCATGAGAGCGATGGTCCTTGCGGCAGGTCTCGGCACGCGCCTGCGGCCCCTCACCTACGAGATCACCAAGCCGATGGTGCCCGTGCTCGACCGGCCGGTGATGGGGCACATCCTCGATCTGCTCGACCGCCACGGGTTCGAGCAGGTGATCGCCAACCTGCACTACTTCCCCGAGTCGATCGAACGCTACTTCGGCGACCGGATCAGCTATCGCTTCGAGCAGGAGCTGCTCGGCACCGCCGGAGGAGTACGCGCCTGCGCCGACTTCTTCGGCTCCGACCCGTTTCTCGTCATATCCGGCGATGCGCTCACCGACATCGACCTGAGCGCGTTCGCGGCGCGTCATCGCCAGGCCGGCGGCATCGCCACGCTGGCGGTCAAGAAGGTGTCCGACACGCGCGAGTACGGCGTCGTGCTGCACGACCGCGAAGGCCGCATAACCGGCTTTCAGGAGAAGCCCCGGCCCGAGGAAGCGCTTTCGGACCTCGGCAATTGCGGCATCTACATCTTCGAGCCGGAGATCTTCGACTACTTCCCCGATCGCCCGTTCGTCGACTGGGCCAAGGACGTGTTTCCGGCGCTGCTCGAGCACGACGTGCCGTTTCACATCCATGAGCTGCGCGAGTACTGGAACGACGTCGGATCGCTGGCCGAGCTGCGGGCAGGCACGTTCGACGCCCTGCGCGGAGAGCTGCACCTGCAGGTGGACGGTGAGGAGGTTTCCCCCGGCGTGATCGTCGCCGGCGAGCACCCGCTTCCCGCGAGCGTCGAGGTGAGCGGTCCGGTTTGGGTCGGGCACGACGTGCAGATAGGCGAGGGCGCCCGGCTGATGGGGCCGGTCGCGATCGGCGACGGCGCCCGGATCGGCGCGGGCGCCCAGCTGCGCGAGAGCATCGTCTTTCCCGGCACCGATGTGGCTGCGGGTGCGATCGTGATCGGCGCGATCTCAGGCCACGCCGGGATTCTCGAGAGCTTGCGGACTCGCTGAGCGGCAGCGCCTCGCCTTGGCGACGCCCGGGGACGGTTCCGTGCCGAGGGCTCGTGGTAGACAAGGAGCTGCGCGTCGAACATCCGCGCAAGCCGATGGACAGCCGCCGCGGGCGGGAGTAGCATCGAATGAGCAAGAAACATCTCGACACTCGAAGGAGCGCCATGATGCAGATCGACATCAAGGGCCGCAACGTTCCTGTCCCCGAGGAGATGCGCACGCACGTCGAGCGCCGGCTGGAGAAGGTGTCCCGCCAGGTGTCTCGCTTCGCGCGCCTGGAGCTCGAGATCTTCAGGGAGCGCAATCCAAGGGTGGCCGACCGGGACGTCGCCGAGGCGACCTTGCATCTGAAGGGGGTCACGTTGCGAGCATGCGAGGCTTCCCCCCAGATGCTGCATTCGCTGAACCTGGTTGTGGACGAGCTTGCACGCCAGGTCAAGCGTCATCGCGACAAGCGCAGGCGGCGTCGAGAGGCGCACGCAGCGGCGCTCCAGCGCTTCGCCAGCCAGACGCACGCCGAAGGCCAGCCGCGCGCGGCGTGAGGCGCTGCTGATCGGGCGAGAACCCGCCGGCGCCCGCCAAGCGCCGGCGGCAGTCCCGGTCGATCGGTCGATAGTCGGCTCCGGGTGCCGGCGCCAGTCGGTACCCTGGGCGCATGTCGATTCTCGA
>JBQCGU010000065.1:0-9899 GCA_051955355.1 Solirubrobacteraceae bacterium
ATCACCCAACAGGCAAGCCGGAAGCTACACAGCACCATGAGACCTACAACCCGACACGACAATGCAGAGCCAGCGACGCACCAGCAAGGCGGCCAGGCAGCTCCACCTCCTTCCGACCACGACAACGATCTGCTGACCGCCGGGGAGGTTGCGTTGCTCCTGCGCGTTACGCCCGATTGGGTGTACGCGCAGACCCGAAGCCGTCGCATACCGCACCTGCGGCTGGGCCGCTACGTCCGTTATCGGCGCCGAGCCCTGATCGAATGGATGGAGGCTGTCGAGTCGTTGTCTTCGAGGCAGCCGTGGCCGCGGAGATGACTAACGTGAGCGGCGCTGTGACCGGGCAGTCGACGGGGAGTGCTGCGGCGACCGATAGGCGAGCGCGCCTCACGCCGAAGCGGAGCTACGGCACAGGACAGCTATACGTCAAGCAGGGTGGCTGGTACGGGCGCTGGCGCGCGAGCGACGGGAGGCGCCTGAACCGCCGGCTCGGGCCGGCTCGCACTACCAACGCGGCTGACGGGTTGACCCGTGCCGAAGCCGAGCGCGCGTTCCGCAAGGCGCGGGAGCGGGAGGAGGTCCATCCACGCCCGGTCGTCGTGAGACGCATCACGATCGACGAGGCGGCTGACTCGCTGCGGCGCAAGCTCGTGGTGCAGGGCTCGCGCAAGTCTTATCTCGAAAACTGCGAGTCGATGCAGCGCGTGCACATAAGCCCCGCGTTCGACGGGACGCCGCTCCAGAAGATCGACCGTGACGCGGTTGAGCGGCTGGCCGAAGGAATGCTCGCATCGGGGAGTGCGCCGAAGACGGTACGGAACGTGATCGCGTTCCTACACAGCATCTTCGAGCACGCGATCGACAAGGGATGGTGCGCTGAGAACCCTGTCAGACGTGCAACCCGCCCAAAGCGCCGGCGTGCAGGCGATGCCGAGCCGGACCTACAGTTCCTGAGCGTCGACGAGCTGGAGGCGGTCATCCAGGCGATCCCGGACGAAACAGTGACGCGTACGCCCGCACCGCGAAGGCGCGGCAAGCCAGGTCCGGCACCGCCGCCACCGCCCGACGTTCTCGGGCCTGTGTTGCGCGTCTTGATTCGCGCCGCCGCGATGACCGGTCTGCGCCAGAGCGAGCTGCTCGGCCTACGTTGGCGCGACGTGGACTGGTCCGCACAGCGCGTGCGCGTGCGAAACGCCTACACCCGCGGTGAGCACTCCGCGCGCGGCAAGTCAGACCTTTCCACCCGTCGCTCCGTACCTTTGGCAGACCGGCTTGCCGCCGAGCTTGATCGCTGGTCGAAGCGAAGCATGTATGTGGGGGATGACGATCTCGTGTTCGCGCATCCCCATACGGGCAAACCGCTCGATCGCAGCAAGGTGACGCGCCGCTTTCAGCAAGCGTGCGCGACTGCTGGCGCCCCGGTCATCACCTTCCACGAGCTTCGCCACACGTTCGCAACGCGCATGGCTGCGACGGGCGTGCCGCTGCGAAAGCTCCAAGACTGGCTCGGGCACGCCGACATCAAGACCACCCAGATCTACATGCACTACGCGCCCGACGAGCATGAGGTCGCGATGGTCAACGAAGGCTTCGTGCTCCCGCCGGTGGCTGACGGGGAAACCAATGAGGCAGAGCGGCCGTGATCTGCCCCGACGGCGAACGCACGACAAGGGACGGTCTCGCGTTCATGCTGATTTCAAGCGCGAGACGCCTGAGCGCATCCAACTCAGCACTGATGGTCACCAGGCGCACAGGGGCAGCGTCCCGAGGATTATTCTCTATGTGATGGCTGACGACCGCGATAACGCAATCCGTCGAGCGGCACGCCTGCTTGGCCTGAGAGACAGCAAGCAACACAAGCCCCCGTCCAAGCGCCTACTTTGGGTGCTCGCTGTGCTTTGCGTGCTTGGCCTAGCGCTCGCGCTGGCAACGCGTCACGGCTTGCTACATGGCATCGCGATTGGGATTTTCGCTGGCAATGGCGGCGCGTGGCTATCTGGCCGAAAGCAGCGAGAAGACGCCCGACGGGCGGGGCGACTCGATCCAAACTGAGGCACTGCCCGCTCGTACGGACTTCTAATCCGACGGTCGCAGGTTCGAATCCTGCCGGGGGCGTAAGCCGAACCGCTCGCAACATCAACGGAAGCGACGATACCAGCGCCCGGGGACGCGGCAGCGGATTTCCCCAGGGTTTCCCCAGCGGGCGTCCGCGGGGCGCGAAGACGGGCTGGCGGGCCGCGCAAAGGTATCGATCTCGCGCTCTGGCGCGCCCGCCAGGGTTCATGGTGTGCTTGGACAATCCGTTGGCCGGTCGAGGCTCCTGAGGGTCTATATGGACGTATGCCGGGATCACCTACGCCAGCACAGCCATCAGCGGCCCCGATCGAGGACCGGCTGCTGCGCCCCGACCAAGCGGCGTGGTATCTGAACGTCAAGACGAGCTGGGTCTATGAGGCAGTTAGGGCAGGCCGGCTGCCTTGCTTTCGGGTCGGCAGGCACATCCGCTTCACGCGCTCGATGCTCAATGACTGGCTGGCCGAGCAGGTGCGGCAGTAGCGTGCTGACGCCGTGTTGGGGCCTATGGTGTGGACGATGGACTGGCGAGCTGCCACAGCCCTCATGGCTGTCTTGGTCTTGAACGGCCTAGTGGGCGCCTCGGCGAGTGCCAGCGCTCGGCCGTCGAGGACGGTCCAGCTCATCACGGTCTATCCCGAAGGTCGAGCTTCTAAGCGCGGGATTGGCCTTGTGCGGCTCGAAGAGTCTCAGGCGAGCGTCACCCGCATTCTTGGTGTGGGCAAGAAGGTCTGGAGCCGGGACGAAGGCGGCGAAGTCTATGGCGAATATCGCTATAGATCGGCGTCGATCGTGCTCGAAGTAGCGTATGTGAACGGTTTGGTCGCCGGTGTTAGCACGACCTCGCCAAGCGCGGTCCTGTTCGGTCATCCCCTGTCTCGGGGGCTCTCGACCTTCAAGAAGCTCCTTCGCCATCGGCAGGGCTGGAGGATCGACAGCTGCAACCGCCGCATCTTCACGGCGCTCGCCCCAGGCGGGCCGGGGACGGGCATCGAATGGCGTGCCGGCAAGCTGGCGCGCGTACAGATCGATGTCGGTGGCGTGCTGGACGACTGCGCGGTGCTCTGACCTCTGGCTAGAGCATGCGTAGCTAGAGACATTTAGGACGCTCAATCGGTTCGGGTGGTTTAAGCAGGCGGCTTCGGCGTAGCTGGATGTCGTTGGGTGGCCGAAGGTAAGCCGCTTGGTCGACGCCTTTTGAGGTTCGGCCCAACACTGGGATCGGCTTGCTTGTCTGTGGCACCGATCGGTAGTATTCCGATGATTCGGTAGAGGGAGGCGATGCTTGGCGGCCACATCATCAGACGCAGCGTGGAAGGAATGGCTGAGGGGTTCTTCTCCGTGGAAGGGTCCGTTGCTTGCGCTGCTCCTCGAAGGCCCAGGTCATCCGTACGAGCTTCGTAGACGGCTGATTAAGCGTATGCGCTTGGACGTGGACGGGAAGACGCCGGACGCGTACCGTCTTCTGGAGCAGGCGGAGATGCTGGGGCTGGCCCGTTCGGTTTCGGATGCCTCGCCGACCAAGCGCAAAACGGATGTCTGCGTGTTCGAGGCGACCGACCTTACGGCTGATGCCTATGCGTACTGGATGGATAGCCCGATTGCGCCCGAGCTCTTTCGCTCTGGTCTATTGACTCGGCTGCTGTTCGCACGGGAAGAAGACCTTCCTGCGCTGTTGCGGGCCTGTGATGACTACGAGCGCTCGCGGTTTCAGATCGCGGCGGCACATGAGCGGGAGTTCTCGACCGATACCTGGGATGGTCTGCTGCTCGAGCTCGCGCGGCTCGCCATCTTGCTTCCCGTTCAGGCGGAGCTTTCGTGGCTTGAACGCACTCGCAAGCTACTTCGAGGTTTTCAGGAGGCTCGTAGTGGCGCTGCTTGAGGTCAGCGGGCTCTACAAGTCGTTCCCTGACGGTGAGCGCCCACTACGAGTACTGGAAGACGTCTCCTTCGAGGTCTTCAGTGGCGACGTGGTCGGCGTGTGGGGCGAGCGGCGCTCCGGCAAGTCCACGCTGCTGCGCATCATTGCGGGTCATGAACCGCCCGATCGAGGCGTCGTCCGCTTCGACGGTATCGACATTACTGCGCTAACGACAGACCGGCGGGCGCGTGCCTTGCGCAACGACGTGGCGTTCGCGTCGTTCGGCGACGGCCAAGCGCGTGGCAGGACTCCGCTTGAACATGTGTGGCTGGCGGCCCGCGCCGACGGTCGGACGACTGGTAGGCGGGCTCGCTCGATGACGCGTGCCGCTCTAAATCTCACGGATGTCCTGGGCTGCGCCGAGCACCGATACGAGCGGCTTTCGCTCGATGAGCGAATTCGCGTCGAGTTGGCACGGGCTCTGGTCCGCAAACCTCGGCTGCTGCTAGTGGATGATCCCCCTCGGCTACAGAGTCCGAGCGACGAGCAAAGCCTCGATCGGCTGTTGATTTCGCTCGGCAAGCAAGCTAATTGTGCCGTGCTGGTCTCCTCTTGCGATCTCGGGCTTGTCGCGCGGGCCGATCGGCACATGGCGCTCGGCAGCGGTTCCCTGCGCGTGATGGACACTCCGGCAACGGTTCTGCCGTTTCCGGGGCGCTTGGCGGGATAGGCGGACGTGAGTCGCCTTGAGCTGCGCAATCTCGTCAAGCACTATCACGGCGGGGGAGAGGTCATTCGCGCCGTCGATGGCGTGTCGCTTGTTCTAACGCCCGGACAGTTGCTCGCTCTTTACGGGCCAAGCGGTTCCGGCAAGACCACGCTGCTATTGCTGAGTGCAGGGCTGCTCGAGCCCGACAGCGGGCAGGTCCTATTCGAAGGACAAGACATAAGTGGCTATTCGGCCCGACGCCGCGCCGAGTTCTTGCGAGGTGACGTCGGCATCGTCTTCCAGTCGTTCCATCTGATGGGCGGCGCTACCGCCTTGAATAACGCCGCTCTTAAGCTCCTAAACAACGGTTTGAGCGCTAGACAAGCGCGAACGCGTGCTCGCCCGTGGCTTGACCGGGTTGGCTTGATCGGGCGTCACGATCACCGGCCGCATCAGCTCTCGATGGGCGAGCGCCAGCGCGTCGCCATCGCGCGAGCTTTGGCGAACAATCCTCAGGTGCTGTTGGCCGACGAGCCGACAGGAAACTTGGACTCCCGACGAAGCCGTGAGATCCTCGTCTTGCTGCGAGATATCTGCCATGAGCGCGAGATCCCTGGTCTGATCGTCACCCACGATCCTCAGGCGGCAGAACTCGTCGACCAAGCATGCACTCTGCAGGATGGGATCTTGCGTGACGGCGTGAGTCCCGATCTGATGCTGCAATGAGGGTAGGGAGGCGTATCTCGGTTGGCCGTCGGACCGCCGCTCGTGCACAGGTTCTGCTCGAACTCTATGTCTGGCGTGTTCGCCAGCAACTGGCTCAGGAGTTGATGGGAGCTGTGGGGGTTGCTGTTGGTGTGGCGCTGGTCTTCGGCGTGCTGGTCGCTAACACGAGCATCACAGGGTCAAGTTCTCAACTCCTACATCAGATCGTCGGTTCTGCGCGCTACGTCATCTCGGGGCGCTCTCCACATGGCTTCGACGAACATCTGGTGAGCAATGTACGCGGGCTGCCAGGTGTGCAACTGGTATCGCCGGTTATCCGCGAGCCGGCAACGCTCGTAGGACCGGATGGACGACGGCAGGTTCAAATGATTGGCGTCGCTCCCTCCCTGGTTGAGTTCGAAGCCGAGGCGACGCGAAACCTGGGAGCTGGTGGTGAGCTGCTTGCGAGCGGTCTCGGGCTGCCTGAACGGCTTAGTCGCGAACTGGGAGCAAGGACGAACCGGCCGTTGACTGTGCTGGCGAAAGGAACAGTTCATCACGTCATGTTGCGCGCTGCGCTCGGGTCGCAGACTATTGGTGCGATAGCCGGGGCCTCGGTGGCAGTGGGGCTGCTTGGGACGGTCCAGGCAATCGCGGACGTTCCAGGCCGAGTGACACAGGTATTGATACGTCCTTATCCTGGTAAGGATCGTCTTGTCAGGGCTGAGCTCACGCAGCTTGCCGGAGGGCGTCTCGATGTCGCGCCTGTCACAAACGAACTGCGACTACTGGGCGAAGCTGCCAAGCCGAGCAGCGAGGCAACTGGCTTGTTCGCGGCGATTGGAATAATGGTCGGCTTCCTGCTGGCGCTCAACGCCGTGCTGATATCGACACCAGGACGCCGTCGGTTTACGGCGGAGTTGCGTTCACTTGGCTACGGCCGTCGTGACATCGTCTCGGTCGTCGTATCGCAGGCGATCATCCTGGGCATGGCGGGCTCGGTTGGGGGGATCATTCTCGGCTACGCGATTCTGCGGTCGGTCTTTCAGTCCACTCCGGGCTTTCTGGAATCAGCCTTCATGCTCAGTCCCAGTCATGCACCGCCGGTGTCCGTGCTCGTTCTGTCGCTTGTTTGCGGTCTGGCGGCGGCTTTGGCGGCCTCGGTGCCATGCGTGCTGGACCTGCGGTCCAGCATTGTGGATGCTGTGTTGCGAGAGCCCGGAGAGGCCGGCCAGTACATCGCGCCAAGCATTAGCAATCGGCTTGCTCTGCTTGGTGGCGCGCTGATCGTCCTTGTAACCGTTGGCGTGTCTCTGGATCCCAGTCTTGCGGTCGCCGGAGGAGTCGCGTTGGCTCTATCGACGCTATGTCTTGTCCCGATAGCGTTTACGGTGACTTTGCGGGTCCTGTCGGAGCTCAGCGACAGGCTTCCTGGTACGGCGCTCCCAGTAACCGCAGCGGAGCTGCAAGCCACGGCGACGCGTTCTATCGCGCTGACATGCATTGTGGCCCTGGCGGTCTACGGAAGCGTGGTTGTTGGTGGTGCCCAGCGCAACCTTCTTGCGGGTCTGGATCGCGCCATCGTGCAAGAGTGGAGTCCCGCTCAGCTCTGGGTCACGCCTGACAGCAACATCTTCGACGCTAACCCATTCAAAGCTAGTCGGATACGCGCTCTCGAACGAGTGCCGGCCGTGTCGCTCGTCAGGGCATACCAGGGTGGCTTTGTAGACGATGGTGCTCACCGACTTTGGATACGCGCCCGTCCTTCCAATGGAACGATGATCCTTTCAAGCCAGCTCGTTGAAGGTGATCTAACGAGAGCCACCGAGCTTTTGAGGTCGGGCGGGTGGGCCACTGTCTCAAGCCGGTTTGCCGATGAACACGGCCTTCGGATTGGCCGAAAATTCGAGCTTCCGACGCCCGCTGGCATGATGCAACTAAAGGTAGCGGCAATCACGACTAATATCGGCTGGCCGTCAGGCACCATCACGATCAACACGTCCGACTATCGCCGTGCGTGGGGCGATGGCGATCCCACGACGCTCGCAGTCAACCTCAAGCCAGGTGCCAACGTGAAAGCAGCGCGGACAGCTGTCGAACATGCGCTTGGCGACAATCCAGCGTTGCGGGTACAGACGTCAAGCGAGCGTATCAGCGAGGTCGAGGGCATAGTCAGCTCCAGCCTGCGCAATCTTGCCGAGATAGCGACAATGCTACTTATCGCGGCAGGGCTGGCGGTCGCGTCGGCTCTTAGTGCCGCGATCTGGCAGCGTCGTCGCTACCTTGCCTCACTGAAGGCGCAAGGATTTGACCGCTGGCAATTGTGGCGCGCGATCAGCTTCGAGGGTACTGTCCTATTCCTAATCGGTGGCATCAACGGGGTTCTTCTAGGCGTCTATGGACACGCACTGGCAAGTCGTTGGCTGAAGCAGTCCACCGGTTTCCCAGCACCATTTTCCCTTGCCGAGGCACAAATCCTGACCACCGTGGCACTGATCGTCGGAATCGGCCTTCTGGTCATCATACTCCCAGGGATCTCCGCCGTACAAGTGCCCGCGCGCGAGAGCTTCCAGCAGGAGTGAGCATGCGAGCATGCGCAAACACGGCCAGAGGGCGCCGTGACGGCGCATCCGCAAAACCGCCCAGTATGCGCATTTTTGTCAGCCGCGCGGACGTACTGGTGTGAGGTCTGGCCTTGCCTCCGGCGGGAGATGCATCACTGGCGCCGCAGAGCAGAATCCATCCCGGATCGAACGCTGCGACGCACGGCGCTCGAGGCTCAAGCCGATAAGGCTGGAAATCTCGAAGGCGCAGTAGCGTTTGCAGCGTTCACGCCGCGTCGTTATAGGCGGGCAAGCACTCGGGCGATGGCAGCATTTGAGCTGGCGTTTGACTACGTGGACTGCCTTAGCGAGATGCCCAACTCGGAACCGATCCGCAACGGACGCCAACTCAGCCAGGCATTGATCGCTGCTGTGGCGCCCGGTGGTGGGCAACTCGACTATTACGCCTACAGTAGTTTTGGTGACGATGGCGGCTACCTTAGTCAACTCGTTCAAACTTGCCAGAAGACGCTTGTGGCGATGCCATCATACTCTCTCATTAGCGAACCCGTGAGTGAGGCGGCGATGCGTATCGTCGAATACCAAACCTACAACCACGGGGACGCGTACGGGTCACACGACGCATTCCGGCGCTGGGCCGAAACACAGCATGGCGCGAGCATGCATCAAGATCTGCACTGGTGGGAGTACGCAGCAGCCCACGGTTCATCGCTGCTAGTTTTCGCGCTTATTGCGGCAGCTTCCAATGCTGAAACTGGATCAGCGAATGTGCAGGCTATCCAGCGCGCGTATCTTCCGTGGATCGGCGCTGCTAACTCGTTGCTCGATAGCCTGGTCGACCAAGTAGAAGATGCCGAACCTGGTCAGCACCGCCTACTGGACTATTACGCAAACAGCCGGCAAGCTGGAGAAAGGCTCCAATACATCGTGGATGAAGCGTCACGGTATGCCCGTGTGCTCGATCCATCTAACTGTCATGCTCTGATCGTTGCTGCGATGGTGAGCTTCTATATCACCGGCCTCGAGTCGAATACCTCCGTGTCGGCGGCTACTTGTGCAGCGATCCGCCGAAGCGGCGGGCTCTTTGTGCGGCCCACTACGTGGGTAATGCGGGCTAGGCAACGAGCGGCAAATCTAGCGGGAAAGCGAGCCTGTCGAACGGCGATCCAATCGTAATATTACGATCATAATATTCTTCGGGCGACTATCATCGGCAAGCTTAGTCGGCCATGCTCGCAGTATTGTGGCTTGGGAAAGACTTGTTGTAGGCGGCAAGCTTACGCGACGCTGTTCTAGTGTCGATCGGACTGTTGAGTCTGCGGCGGATCGCAGGCGTGGTGGCCTATCTAATCGTGTGCCAGCGGTTCGGTGGCCCGTGGATATCGAGGCCATTGATATAGCCAACTATGCCAGAGGTTGGCTCCTCGTATGGTGCTTTCCAGGCGACGATGACGAACCGTTCAGCGTGGACGAGGTCATGGGACGCTCGTTTGAGGAACACCGTCTTGAGTTCGCCGCGCTCAACTGTTCGCTCGTCGGCGTTAGCTCGCAAGGCAATGAGACGTTGACACGACTAGCTGGTCGGGCCAAGACATCATATCCACTGCTCAGCGACCCGCGGCTGACGCTAGCGCAATGTATGCGCCTGCCGACATTGCAGTGTGGTGAGGAACAGCTCTACCAGCGATTGGTTTTCATTGCCCGTCCCGGCCATGTGGCGCGCGTCTTCTATCGGGTGCGTCCGCTGGCGTGTGCGGCGGATGCGGTCGGATGGTTGGCAGAACAGGTCCGAGGCAAAAACCGCTCATGAGCGCGGCAAAGCGTTCAGAGTCCAATGCCGGAGCTTGCGGTCGTCGTTGCCGCCATGGGGATGTCGCACGCACACCAAAAGGAACGGGCGAACCGCCGAATCTTTCGGAGTTTCTTCATTGTCCTCGTTACTCCAGGTCGCTTGCGGTGGGTCTTGCAATGGCAGGATGCTTCGGGA
>JBQCGU010000066.1:0-13895 GCA_051955355.1 Solirubrobacteraceae bacterium
CCTTCGCGCGCGATCCCCAGGGGCGTGCGCGTGGGGGTGCGATAGCGCGGGGGTGACTTCTCGATCTCCAGGCCGGGTGGGTGGGGAACGCCGACCCCGATCGTCTACTGCGAGGGGTTTGGCACCGTCCCGGTCCAACACGAGCGGCTGCCGGTCGAGCTCCCGCTCGACGAGAAGCCGACCGGCGCGGGCAATCCGCTGGCCGAACTGGAGGAGTTCGCGGTCACGAGCTGCCCGAGCTGCGACGGTTCGGCGCGCCGCGAGACGGACACGCTGGATTGCCACTTCGACGCGCTCTGGCTGTGGGTGCCGGCGTGTGTGCCGGCGCATGAGCGCGAGCGCCCGCTCGAGGAGATCTTCGCTCTCGAGGATCTGCGCGCGTGGCTTCCCTGCGAGCGCGTTGTCGCCGGCTCGGACAGCGGCAATTTCGTGTTCGACCAGCGGATCGTCACCAAGGCTCTGCGCGACATCGGGCCGTTGCAGTTCCTCGCCGACGGGGAGCCTTTCGCGGGTTGCCTGTTCCACGAGATGGTGATCCGCGACGGGCGCAAGATGAGCAAGCACCTCGGCAACGTCGTCGATCCGGATGAGCTCGTCGAGCGCTACGGCGCCGACACCGTGCGCCTGGCGGCTCTCTATGCGGCTCGCCCGCAGAAGTCGCTGAACTGGAACGACGGAGCCGTGCACCACAGTCACCGTTTCCTGCGCCAACTGTGGGACTACTGCCACAGCCGCATTCCCGCGGCGGCTCCCCCACCGGCTGACGAGCCGGCGATGGGGCCGGACAAGACCGAGCACCTGCGCAAGCGGCTCGCGAAGTGGGTGGAGGTGGCGATCGAGAAGATCACAGAGGACGCGATCGCACTGGAGATGCACAGCGCCGTGCGCAATGTCATGCGCCTGTTCGAGCGGATCAAGGACTACGAGAAGCGGGTGATCGCAAAGCGCGGATCGCTCTGCGAGGAGGATTGCGAGGCACTCATCCAGGCACTGGGCCTGCTCCTTCGCGTGCTGCATCCGTTCGCGCCGCACATCGCCGAGGAGCTCTCGAGCAAGATCGCCGGCGCCGACTCGGCAGAGCTCGACCTCTCCTGGCCCGCCGGGGAGCTCGTTGCGCAATGATGGGAACCACCAACCAAACCGACAGAAGGGGTGAGCAGGGATGAGTGCCGGGGGGACGGACACGACGCGCTCTTGCGTGACAGGGCTCGAATGCCACAGATGCGGCGTCAGCCTGCCTATCGGCGAGACCGTGGCGTTCTGCCATCGCTGCGGCAAGTGCCTGGATGTCGCATACGACTATGAGCTTGCCGCGGCGCGCCTTCGGGAGGTTCCCATGGAGCAGCGCCCGCGCAACATCTGGCGCCTGGAGGAGCTGCTGCCGGTGCGCGACCCCCGCGCACAGAGCAAGGTGGGCCAGTTCTCAGGCCAGACGCCGCTGATTCCCGCCGACCGTCTGGGCGCCGAGCTCGGCTTGAAAAGGCTTTACATCAAGGACGACTCCTCCTCACGCCCGTCGTTCTCCTACAAGGACCGCGTCGTGTCCACGGCGATCGCCAGGCTGCTCGAGCTCGACAAGGACGAGATCGCATGCGTGTCGACGGGGAACGTCGGAACGGCGGTTGCCTCGATAGCCAACAAGGCGGGCGTGACGCCTTACGTCGTCTACCCGAACCGCCTCGAGCAAACCAAGGCGCGGGTGTGCCGGGCGCTGGGCGCCAAGGTGTGCCAGGTGGAAGGCAACTACGACGAGGCCAACCGCGAGTGCCGCAAGGTGGCTGAAGCGACGGGCTTGGAGTTCGCCAACATCACCCTGCGGCCTTTCTACGCCGAGGGAGCCAAGACGATGGCGTTCGAGATCGTCGAGCAGCTCGGCTGGCGGGCGCCCGACCACATCATCTCGGCGACCGCAGGCGGCACGCTCTCATCGCGCCTGCACAAGGGCTTGCGCGAGCTTGAGCGAGTCGGGCTGGCGCAGACTAGCGCCGTCAAGATGCACATCGCCCAGCCCGAGGGTTGCTCGCCGATCGCCGGCGCGATCCAGGCGGGCGAGGAGGAGATCCAGCCACGGGTGCCCACCACGGTGGCTCACTCGCTGGCGATCGGCACACCCGGAGACGGCTATCTGGTGATCGACGCCGTGCGCTCTCGCGGAGGCAGCGCGGCGACGGCAAGCGACGAGGAGATCTTCGCGGGCATAGACCTGCTGGCGCGCACCGAGGGCATCCTCACCGAGCCCGCCGGCGGGACCACCATTGCATCCCTGAGCAAGCTGGCGGCATCGGGACAGGTCGATCCTGACGCCACGATCGTGGCGATCATCACCGGGAACGGCCTGAAGACCCTGGAGGATCACCCGGACAGGCCATGGCGCTCTGCGGTGGAGTGCGACGCCGAGGCGATGGCGTCGGTGCTCGGCGACTTCCGCCACGAGTCCGAGCCCCAGACGCTGTCCGCCTAGCCCGAGCAGGGCGCTCACACCATCTCCCCTCGACGCCGCCTCGTGCGGCGGGCGCAGCTAGGAGGGCAGCGCTGCGAGCAGGCTGGCGGCGCTCTGAGGCCCGGTGAGCCGTCTGAGGATGTGACCGTGAGCGTCGAGCACGAACGTCGTCGGCAGCCCGTCGAGGCCGTAGCTGTCTCCGACCAGCCCGCTGGAGTCTTCGAGCACCGGCATCGTCCAGGCGAAGCGCTTGAGAAACGCCAAACCCGAGCTGCGTGCGTCGTTCCAGTCGACCGCCACCAGGTTGGCTCTGCCGCCGAGTCGTGCATACGCGCGCTGCACGTCGTGCGCCTCGCGAATGCACGGGGCGCACCAGCTGGCGAAGAAGTTCACAAGCGCCGGCTTGCCCTGGAGCGAGGCAAGCGTGACAGCCGGACCTCGAAGGACGTGGCTCGGGAGCTGCGGCGCCTGCCTGCCTGTGCTCTTCGAGCCCGGCAGAACGAGCGCGAGCACGATCGCCGCAGCGCCGAGCCCCAATATCAACCCAGCGGCGCGCATCGTCCTTCCAAGCCGCCGCCGGGTGTGAAGTCGGCGTCCTCGACCACCGCGCCAGCCGAATGAGCGCTCATACCGCGAATATAGTCCGCGCCGTGGAGGTGTTGGCCCCGCTCACTGGTGTGATCGCCGAGGTTCTGGCGGCTGAGGGGTCCGCCGTGGAGCGCGGCGCGGCGGTGCTGGTGGTGGAGTCGATGAAGATGCACCACGAGGTGCAGGCGCCCGCGGCGGGCACCGTCTCCCAGCTGGCGGTTGCGGTGGGAGACCAGATCGACGAGGGCCAACCTCTGTTCGTGCTCGCCGCCCTCCCCGCTTCGGGGCCGGCCCGTACGGCGGCTGCCGAGACCGCAGCCGTCGAGGACCGCTCGACGCACCCGCGCGCAGAGCTCGAGCAGTTGCTCAAACGGCGACAGGCGATCCTCGACGAGGGCCGCCCGGCGGCGGTGCGCCGGCGCCACCAGCACGGTCGCAGGACCGCACGCGAGAACATCGCCGACCTGTGCGACGAAGGGTCGTTCGCGGAGTACGGAGGTTTTGCGCTGGCTGCACAGCGCGCGCGACGCACGCTCGAGGAGCTGATCGAGAAGTCGCCCGCCGACGGGATCGTCGCCGGCGTCGGCACGGTCAACGGCGGGCTGTTCGGCGCGCGCGATGCTCGCTGCGTGGTGATGTCCTACGACTACACGGTGCTCGCCGGCACGCAGGGCATCCGCAACCACCGCAAGACGGACCGGATGCTCGACCTGGCAAGGCGTGAGCGCCTGCCAATCGTGCTGTTCGCCGAGGGCGGCGGCGGGCGTCCGGGCGACACCGACAGCTCGGAGCTCTTCCATCTCGTCGTGCCGACGTTCCACAGCTTCGCAGCGCTCAGCGGACTGGTTCCGCGCGTGGGCATCGTGTCGGGTCGTTGCTTTGCGGGCAACGCCGCGCTGCTCGGCTGCTGCGACGTGGTGATCGCGACACCCGACGCCACGATCGGCATGGGAGGCCCGGCGATGATCGAGGGCGGCGGCTTGGGGACGTTCGACCCCGAGCAGGTTGGACCCGTGGAGACGCAGGAGCCGAACGGGGTGATCGACGTGCTGGCACCCGACGAGGCGTCCGCGGTGGACACGGCCAAGCGCTTCCTCTCCTACATGCAGGGGCCGATCGAGGAGTGGGAGTGCGCCGATCAACGTCTGCTGCGCGAGGCGGTTCCCCAGGACCCCAAGCGCGTGCACGACGTGCGCCGACTGCTCAGCTTGCTCGCCGACGAGGGATCGGTGCTCGAGCTGCGCCCGCGCTTCGGGCGAACGATCCTGACGGCGCTCGCCCGCATCGAGGGCCGCCCGGTTGGGGTGATCGCCAACGACCCGCATCATCTGAGCGGCGCGATCGACGCCGAGGGGTCGGACAAGGCGGCACGCTTCATGCAGCTGTGCGACGCGTTCGGCTTGCCGATCGTCTCGCTCGTGGACACACCGGGCTTCATGGTGGGACCGGACTCCGAGCGCACCGCGATGGTGCGCCGTTGCTCGCGCCTGTTCGTCACCGGCGCGACACTGTCGGTGCCGGTGGTGTGCGTGGTGCTGCGCCGCGCGTTCGGCCTGGGAGCGCAGGCGATGGCGGGGGGCCATCTGCACGCGCCGGTGTTGACAGTCGCCTGGCCGAGCGGCGAATTCGGCGCGATGGGCGTAGAGGGTGCCGTGAGGCTTGCGCTGCGCGCCGAGCTGCAGGCGATAGAGGATCCGCTCGAGCGCGAGCAGCGCATCCGCGATCTCGTGCAGGCCGTGAGGGCGCAGAGCACGGCGCTCAACATGGCGGCTCACTTCGAGATCGACGACGTGATCGATCCCGCCGACACGCGCGCGCGGCTCCTGGCTGCGCTGGAGCAGTCGACGACGACGGTCAAAGCTCCGGGTGCCGGCGACGGGCGCCGCCGGCGGACGATGATCGACACCTGGTGAGCAGGCTCGAGGAGCCGCACGTTTGGAGGTCGGCCACGAGAGCCGCTCCTCGGCGGGCAGACGGCGCAGCTAGCGGGCCAGCGCAGCCGTCAAGTCGGCGGCAGCCGAGCTGACCAGCGGAGCAAGCTGCTTGCGTATCTGCTCGGCAGTCAAAGCCCCGGCTGGCACGTTGACGTCCACGGCAAGCCTTCGACCGCCGATCTCGTCGCTGACGGCGGCTGCCACGGAACGAACCCCGGGAGCGAGCTCTTCGTCGCTGATCGCCACACCCTCCTCCTGCACCCGCTCGATCTCCTGGCGCAGCCCCTTCTTGGTGAGGATCGTGTTGGGACCGTGACGGGTGAGGTCGAGCTCGGAGAGCAGCTGGCGGCGCTCCTCCTCCGGGAGGCTGACGAGCAGGACCTTGCCGAGCGCGCTGCAGTGAAGCGGCAGGTGAGCACCGGCGCGATGCGCCAGATCGGCCTCGTATTGGCCCTTCAAGTGAGCGGTTAAGCGCCGGACGTAGGTGACACGCGAGCCGTCGAGCACAGCGAGGCTGACCGTGTGGCGAGTTCGCTGGCGAAGCCTCTGAAGCACGGGCTCACAATTGCTGCGTAAGGCGATCTCGCCGAGCACCGCCATGCCCGGCGTGGCGGCCTTTGGAGCGAGCAGGTACTTGCGCGTTCGCGTCTGGTCGAGGATGCCAAGCGCCACCAGAGTCACCGCGTAGCGGTGGGTGGTGGCGCGACTCAAGCCGAGCCGGTCGGCGAGATCCGCGATCCCGAGGGTCTGGTTCTCTGCGTCGAAGCACTGCACGATCGCGAGTCCGCTTTGCACGGAGCTCGAATAGCGGGGGTCGCGGCCGACCGTACGTCCTGAGTTTGGAGCCATCACTGGTTTACTCGATCCTACCCCTAAGCGCCGATGCTAGACGTCACGCCCGTAAACATGCATGCGCGAGCGCGCTCTCGCAGCACCACGCGGCAGCCGGCACGAGGCGCGACCACGACAGCGCGCCATTGCGGACGCTCGAGCGTCCGACGGGCCGGCTCGACCACCACCCTCTCGAGCACGGCACTCAGCAGAACCCTCATCTCCAGCAGCGCAAGGCTCAGGCCGGGACAGCGCTTGCGGCCTCCCCCCCATGGCAGCCACGTCAAGGGCGAGGGCGGCGTGTCGAGGAACCGCTCGGGACGGAAGACGTGGGGCTCCGGGTAGATGCGCGGATCGTGGTGGAGCAGGTAGATGCAGGGGAGCAAATGGACGGGACGCCGGTACTCCCACCCGGCGATCTCGGTCGCGGACGCGACAGCACGCGGAATCGCGAACACGAACACGCAGCGACGGCGCAGAACCTCCTGAACGGTTGCCGTCAAGTACGCATCCGACGCGCCCAGCCGTGTCTCGGCGGCGATTGCGCCCTGCACGCGCGGGTTGTGAGCGAGCAGCTGAAAAGCCCAAGACAGCTGCGACGCGGTGGTCTCGTGACCGGCGAGAATGATCGACATGAGGTTGTCGCGGATCTGCTTGGGCGTCACAGGAGAGCCGTCGAGGTTGCGTTGGGCGGCGAGCGTTCCGATCACGTCCCTCGCCGCCTCGTGCTTCGTTGGCTCATCCACACCCCGCTTCCAATCGTGTGGGCGGTCACGCGCGGCGCCAGCTTTCAGGTGCTCGTCGATGAGCGCGTAGAGCAGCTCGTCGACCTCTGCCCGATGGCGTGCGAAGCCATCCCATGTCGCCGCACCCGGCATGTGCCGCAGGCGCGGCTCGACGAACGCCAACTTAGGGGTTATGTCGAGCATTTCGAGCAGGCGCCCCAGCAACAGCCGAAGCTCGCCCTCGAGCGGTCCTTGGTGGCGGCGTGCGATGGTTCGCAGCACCACCTCGAGCGTCAACGCTCGCAGCCGAGGGTGCAGGGAGACAGCTTCGTCGCGCGGCCAGCTCGCGAGCGCTCGCTGCGCGACTTCGCGCACCATGGGCTCGTGATGCTCTATCGCCGGTGCCCGAAACGCCGACGTCACTACCCCGCGGCCGACCCGGTGCTCGTGGCCGGAGGAGAGCATGAACGAACGAAGACCGACGATCGGCGACACCGTGCGCGCCCCCTCGCCGGGGCAGAGCGAGCGTTCGGGCGCCGTCAGGACGGTTTGAATCTCCTCGGGGTCTGAGATGAAGACGAGCGGCGGGTGGTAGCTGGCGCGCAGCGTGAAGCGAGATCCGTACTGACGCCGAAAGCGCTGGAGAGACCCGAACGGGCGCAGCCACACAGCGGCGGTTTGCGCCACGCTCGGCCAGGACGGGCCATCCGGCAACGGGTGACGACCTCGCGCGCTCAGTGTGCGCCCAGCCAACGTCGCTCCCCCGAACCGCTCCCAGCAGCCCCCATGAGGGCATCGTAGTGCAGCAAAGTTCTGTCCACGAAACGATTTCGCCGATTGGTTCGAGCGGTGATACGTCAAGGTGTGCACACCCTCCATGGGATCGAGACTGATTCCTATTCGCGTGTACAATCGGCTTGCCATGGGGACGCCCGTGCACGACGAGACCCGTTTGACGGCACCGCTGCTGGCGGATTCCGTGCGACTCGAGCGGGGCCAGGCGCGAATGGGGCGCCACACGGTGTGGAGCGATGTGAGCATCGCCATACCCCCCGGCGAGTTCACCGCGATTCTGGGGCCGAACGGATCGGGAAAGACGACCCTCCTGCGGGTGTTGCTCGGGGAGCTCGACCTGACGCGCGGAACCGCCACCGTGCTCGGCCAGCCGCCCGGCGCATGCAAGGGCCAGATCGGCTACCTGCCCCAGCGCCGTCATTTCGACGAAGGCGTCCATGTGCGAGGAATCGACATCGTCAGGCTGGGCCTCGACGGCGCGCGCTGGGGCCTGCCACTGCGGCGCTCAGGCGCGGGGCGGGTGGACGAGGCGATCGAGCTGGTTGGCGCGAGCCACTATGCAAAGCGACCGATCGGCGCGCTCTCCGGTGGCGAGCAGCAGCGCCTGCTGATCGCCCAAGCGCTGGTGAGCGAGCCGCAAATGCTGATCCTCGACGAGCCACTCGACAGTCTCGACCTGCCCAATCAGCGTGCTGTGGCGGCGTTGCTCGAGCGCATCTGCCGCACCCGCGGGGTGACGATCCTGCTGGTGGCGCACGACGTCAATCCGCTGCTTTCCTACCTCGACCGCGTCGTGTATTTCGGCGCCGGGCAAGCCGTCGTGGGCGCACCGCGCGATGTGATCAACAGGGACACGCTCAGCCGCTTGTATGGCGTGCCCGTGGAAGTGCTCGAAACCGCTGACGAGCGGCTGGTTGTCGTCGGACTGCCCGAAGCGCCCGCCCACCATACCGACCGCCATGCTCATCACTAGTGCGCTGACCGCAACCAGCGGGCTCTCTCCCGACTTGGCGTGGGATTACCGACAGCTGACCTCCTACCCCTTCATGGTGAACGCCCTCGAGGCGGGGACCATCGTGGCGGTGATGGCGGGCGTCGTCGGGTGGTTCATGGTGGTGCGCCGCCAAGCCTTCGCCGGACACACTCTTTCGGTGATGGCGTTCCCAGGTGCCGCCGGAGCACTCCTGATCGGATTGTCGGCGGCTGCCGGCTACTTCCTCTTCTCAGGGTTGGCGGCGCTCACGATCGGCGCGGCTAGCGGAGCACGAACGCATGGCGGGCGTGCCCACGAGTCAGCGGTCACGGGTGTGGTGCAGGCACTCGGGCTGGCGTGCGGGTTTTTGTTCTTGAGCCTTTACAAAGGGCTGCTCGCCAACTACGAGGGATTGCTGTGCGGCAGCTTCCTCGGCATAACCCGGGGACAGGTGCTCGCTTTGGCTGCGGTGGCGGTTCTCGCGATTGGATCGCTCGCCCTCGCCGGCAGGCCACTGCTGTTTGCCTCGCTCGACGAGTCTGTCGCGCGCGCGCGGGGGGTTCCGGTGCATGCGCTGGGCATCTGCTTCCTGCTGTTGCTCGGACTGACTGTGGCGGAGACGGCGCAGATCACCGGCGCCCTGCTCGTGTTCGCGCTGCTCGTAGCCCCACCGGCGACAGCACAGCTTCTGACCGCCCGAATCGGGGTGAGTCTTGTGCTGAGCGTCGCAATCGGTGTGCTCGTCATCTGGGCAGGGGTGACGCTCGCGTACTTCTACGGCTATCCGGTGGGCTTCTACACAACAACGGTTGCATTTGTCGTATATGTGGGTGTGCGTGCGACGCGCGAGCTCGCCAACCTTTCCATGCTGCGCATTGGGAGACCGCGCACCGTGGAGGCGCAGAGCTGATGCTCGAGCACGAGTTCTTCCGCAACGCGCTGCTCGCCGGGACGTTCGTGTCTCTTGCGTGCGGCGTGGTGGGCTATTTCGTCGTGCTGCGCGCACAGGTGTTCGCAGGCGACGCCCTCAGCCATGTCGCATTCACGGGTGCCCTCGCCGCAGCCGCGGCGGGAGTCGATACGCGCGTCGGCCTGTTTGCGGCGACCATCGCAATCGCGCTGGTGCTCGGCGGCGTCCGCCAACGCAGTCGCGGTGACGACGTGACCATCGGGATCATCTTCGCGTGGGTGCTTGGGCTCGGCGTGCTCTTCCTGGCTCTGTTCAGCGCCGGCTCCGGTGGCGGCAACGGTCTGCTCGGCGCACGAGCGCTGTTCGGGTCGATCTTCGGGCTTGACTCCTCGCAAGCGCAATTCGCCGCTTTGATCGCGGCGCTCATCGTCGTCGCGGTTCTCGCGATGGCGAGGCCGCTGCTGTTCGCAAGCCTCGACCCTGTTGTGGCGGCGGCTCGCGGCGTGCCGGTAAGAGCCCTTGGGCTCGTGTTCCTCGCCCTTCTCGGAGCAACTGCCGCAGAGGCCACGCAAGCGGTTGGGGCGCTGCTGCTGCTCGGCCTGCTCGCCGCCCCGGCGGGGGCCGCGCACCGGTTGACGGCGAACGCCTACCTGGCGCTCGCCCTATCCGCCGCTTTGGCGGTTGGCGCCATGTGGGTTGGGTTGGCGTTCAGCTATGCGGTGCCCAGCGTTCCGCCGAGCACGGCGATCGTGATCGCGGCTGGCGCAAGCTATCTGCTGGCTTTCCTGCTCAGCTCCTTCTCGGACGGAGCGCGTCTGCCGGCGCTCCGGGGTGCTCGTGATGGGTTTGCCGAGAACTAGACTGAATCTTGCATGAGCAAAGACCTTTCGGACAGCTGGTCGACCTACGCACGGCGGGTGCTCGCCCAGAACGGACGCCATGCAGGACAGGCACGTCGAGCCCTTCTGGAGCTGCTCGATTCACAGGCGTGCGCATTGTCAGCGATTGAGATCGAAGACTTGCTGCGCATGGGCAAACGCTCGGTTGCGCGGGCGAGCATCTATCGGATACTCGATGAGCTCGAGCGGTTGCGACTGGTGCAGAAGGTGCAGGTGGGCCACGACATAGCGCGCTATGAGCCGGTGCGCAGCGGCGAGGGGCATCACCACCATCTCGTGTGCGACAACTGCGGCACGATCACGCCCTTCACAGACGCAGGGCTGGAGGACGCTATCCGCAAGGTCAGCAGACGCCTGCCGATGGAGGTTGCCGAGCACGAGATCGTCTTGCGCGGCGCCTGCCGCACGTGCGCGGAGGCCTAATAGAAAGGCCCCGCAGGAGCGGGGCCTTTCCGTAGCAGGTCGATAAGCCGGATTCTGTCGTTGAGCAGCCATCCATCTGAGCGGCCTACCTGGATCTCGGCGGGCAGCCTGCAAACGATCCGATTTGGCCTTGCATCGAGTGGGGTTTGCCCAGCCGCCGCGTCACCGCGACGCTGGTGCGCTCTTACCGCACCATTTCACCCTTACCCGCAGCCGTTCACGTGGGACGGCCAGCGTCGGCGGTTTGTTTCTGTGGCACTTTCCCGCGGGTTTCCCCGGGTCGATCTCTCGACCACCCTGCCCTTTGATGTCCGGACTTTCCTCGAAGGCAAGAACCTCCGCGGCTGCCTGACCTGCACCTCTCAAAGTAGCGCGAGAAGCCCGGCGTGTGAAGCCCCTCCAGCTCGCGGGGTCCCCTTGAGGAAGGAGCTTCGCCTCCGCCAGGAAGGGCTCCGGTCACATGCTGCGCAGGAGGCCGACCACCCGCCCGAGCACCTTGACGTCCTTGGTGCGGATCGCCTCCATTTCGTCGTTCTCGGGCTGCAGGCGAATGTGGTCGGGTTCACGGAAGAAGCGCTTGACGGTAGCCTCCTCCCCCATCAGAGCGACGACGATGTCGCCCTGCTGCGCAGTGTCCTGGGGACGAACGACAACCAGATCGCCTTCCAGAATGCCGGCGTTCTTCATCGATTCGCCCCGAATGCGCAGCACGTATTCGCCCTCTTCACCACCCGCTACACCAGGCACCGGCACGTATTCCTCGACGTTTTCCTCGGCGAGGATCGGCTGACCGGCGGCCACCGACCCGACCAAGGGCAGGCTTTCGTTGCGCACCATGGACCGAACGCTCTCGACTGCATCGGCTACGGCGTTGCCCGCCTTGTCGAGCAGCTCGATAGCTCGCGGCTTGGAAGGGTCGCGCCTGAGCAGGCCTATCTTCTCGAGGTTGGACAGATGCGTGTGGACCGTCGAGGAGGACGCCAGTCCCACCGCCTTGCCGATGTCGCGAACGGTGGGCGGATACCCGTACTTGGCGGTGTATCTGCGGATGAAGTCGAAGATCTCCTGCTGACGCTTGGTCAAATCCATGCGTGATCTGCTCCCCACTCGTGTTGACAGCGTGGCGAAACGAACATGTGTTCGTACAGTAGCGCTTTCCAAGGACGGACGCAACCAAGCCGCCCGCAATCGACGCCTGCAGGCCCAGTGAGGCGACTGGAGAGCTTGGGCGCCGCCCGACGATACGGCGCGAAGGCTATACTCGGCTCCCTCTGCGCCTGTGGCGGAATTGGTAGACGCGCAAGGTTGAGGGCCTTGTGGACCGTATGGTCCGTGGTGGTTCGAGTCCACTCGGGCGCATGAAGAAAGCCCCGCAAATGCGGGGTTTTCTTATGCCTGGACACCTGTTCGGTGGTGTTCTGTCGGTGTGCACAGTATTCTCACGTGAGAACAATGCACGTGGTTGTGCACACCGCAAGCGCCGAGAGGCGCGCTCGATGAGCGTCCAGATGGATCGCGGGGGCTGGCTGGTTCGCTGGCGCGACGGCTCGGGCAGGCAGCGCGGAAAGCGCTTCGCCAGCGAGGAGGCGGCGCGGGCGTTTGACGCCGGATTGCGCGAGGTCTCGCCGCGTGAGCGTCGCGCCGATGGAGCGCAGCGATCGGGCGGCGTGTACCCCTACCCGACGTCGAAGGGCACGCGCTGGTACTTCAAGGCGAGGGGCACAGACGGCACACAGATCACCAAGCGCGGCTTTGCGAGCGCCAAGGCGGCGCGCGACGCCAAGCGCCGCCTCACAGAGCAGGTGGAGCGCGGCGAGGTGCGCCACACCAAGGCGTCCTTCGGCGAGTACTGGCAGCGCTGGCTGGCGCGGCGCAAGCCCTACTTGGAGCCGGGCACGTGGTGCGGGTATGAGATCGACGGGCGCAAGCGGCTGCTACCGACGTTCGAGGCGATCCCGCTCGGCCGCTTGGAGGTGGAGCATGTTCGAGCGTGGATGGAACAGCAGGCCGAGGCGGTCGACGCGGGCGAGATCGCGCCAAAGACCGTCAACAACGCATTGGGGACGCTCGTCGTGTGCTTGAACGCGGCTGTCGAGGATGGGCTGATCGCGGGCAACCCGGCAATGAGGGTCGAGCGGCTGCCGCCCGCGCACATCGAGCGCGAGTACCTCCGCCTGCACGAGATCCCGCTGTACCTCGACTCGTGCTCGGCGGTCTACCGGCCACTCGCGGAGCTGCTGATCGGCAGTGGGCTTCATATCTCCGAGGCGCTTGCGTTGCGGGTGAGCGACCTGGAGCTGGAGAAGGATGGCGGGGTGATCGTCGTCTACCGCTCGCGCAAGCACGGAGAGACGGTCGGCTCCACGAAGTCCGACCGCTTCCGCTCGGTGGAGATCGGCCCGTCGCTCTCGCGGATGCTGCGCGACCACCTAGCTCGGCGTGCTGAGATGACCACAAGCGGCAGCGAGCGACATGTGTTCGTCATGCCAACCCGAACGAGCAAGCGCGAACAGGGGCGTTGGCAGGGCGATGGAGACGGCGATCCGATGGACCGCACGACCGTTTCGCGCGATTGGCACAAGCACGCCCTACAGGATGCGGCGCTGCGCGACATGCCTCTCCACGCCCTGCGGCACACGGCTGCTGCCGCCTGGCTGGCGGCAGGGAACTCGCTGATGTACGTGCAGCGCCAGCTCGGGCACGCCGACATACGTACGACCGAGCGCTACTACGGCCACCTTGAGCGTCACGTGCTCGCCGCCGGAGCGGTGGCTACCGAGGAAGCAATCGCGCGAGCCGTC
Organism: Solirubrobacteraceae bacterium; assembly: GCA_051955355.1. Classification (GTDB taxonomy): domain Bacteria; phylum Actinomycetota; class Thermoleophilia; order Solirubrobacterales; family Solirubrobacteraceae; genus Palsa-744. The sequence goes on from JBQCGU010000066.1 coordinate 13,320, forward strand.
AAGACCGTCTAGAGAAGCCGCTGCTGGCCGCTCGCCGTCTCGCGCGATCGCCGAGCCACATGTTTCTCAGAGCGCTGGCGAGCGACGCGGCGCGTGGCGACCGTCGAGCGGCCTGGCGTCCATGCGGCTCGCGCTTCGTCGATCCAGCGGTTCACGTCCTCGGGGACGAACCGCAGAGGCCCCTCTTCCCCACCGATCCTGATCGACGGGATGCGGCCTGCCTTGGCGGCGTCGTAGAGCCATGACCGCGACACTCCGAGCTGGCGTGCGAGATCGGAGGGCTTCAAGAGCGAGAGACGAGCGGTCAGCGGTTCTGGACCCATATCGCTATTGACCTCGTAGGGCCAAGAACGGCCAACGACTTCGGCTTGGGCGACCAAACATACGTCGATATGGCAGAGGCTGAACATGCGCAGACATGGCGACAGCATGGTTGTGCATCTACGGATGAAAAGTCAAGGAATCCGTGGAGGGGGTGTGCTGTGGGCGGCTGGATTGCTCGCTCGTTGGCCGCGGTGAGGAGGCGGTCGAGGAGTCGGAGGCGCGCCGGGCCGGGCGGTGGTCGGGTCGGGGCTA
>JBQCGU010000067.1:0-11649 GCA_051955355.1 Solirubrobacteraceae bacterium
GTGGTCGTGCCCTCCTCCTTGTAGCCGCGCACGTGCAGGTTGCCGTGGTTGGTGCGTCTGTAGGTGAGGCGATGGATCAGCCACGGATAACCGTGGTAGGCGAATATCACGGGCTGGGCGGTGGTGAACAGGGCATCGAACTCACGGTCTGAGAGGCCGTGCGGATGCTCGCTTTCCGGCTCCAAGCGCATCAAATCGACCACGTTGACCACTCTCACCTTCAGTTCGGGGAGCTGCTCGCGCAGGATCGCCGCAGCCGCCACGGTCTCGAGCGTCGGCACGTCGCCGGCACAGCCGAGCACGACATCGGGCTCTGCGCCCTCGTCGCTCGAAGCCCAACCCCACACGCCGATGCCGCGCGCACAGTGCGCGATCGCCTCCTCCATCGGCAGATAGTTGAGCGCCGGCTGCTTGCCGGCGACGATCACGTTGACGTAATTGCGGCTGCGCAGGCAGTGATCGGTCACCGACAACAGGCAGTTGGTGTCGGGCGGCAGGTACACACGCACGATCTCCGCCTTCTTGTTCATCACGTGGTCGATGAAACCGGGATCCTGGTGTGAGAACCCGTTGTGATCCTGGCGCCATACGTGCGAGGAGAGCAGGTAGTTCAGCGAGGCGATCGGCGCTCGCCACGGGATGCCGCGCGTCACCTTCAACCACTTGGCGTGTTGGCTGAACATCGAGTCCACGACGTGGATGAACGCCTCGTAGCTGTTGAACAGGCCGTGTCTGCCGGTCAGCAGATAGCCCTCGAGCCATCCCTGACACGCGTGCTCGGAGAGAATCTCCATCACGCGCCCGCCCGGCGCCAGGTGATCGTCGCTCTCCAGACGCTGTGCGTTCCACGCGCGGCTTGTGAGCTCGAAGATGGCGCTCAGGCGGTTGGAGGCGGTCTCGTCGGGACCCATGACGCGGAAGCTCTCGGGGTTCGCGGAGATCACGTCGCGCAGGAAGGCGCCCAACACCCGTGTCGGCTCGTTGACGCTTCCGGCGGGCGCGGGGACCTCCACGCCGTAGGCGCGGAAATCGGGCAGCTCCAGATCGTGCAGCAGCAGCCCGCCGTTGGCGTTCGGATTTGCGCTCATCCGCCGCTCGCCCGTCGGAGCCAGCGCGGCCAGATCCGCTCGCAGCGCGCCGTGCCCGTCAAACAGCTCCGCGGGCTGGTAGGAGCGCATCCACGCTTCCAGCTGCGCCAGATGCTCCGGGTTGCCCGCCACGTCGGCAAGCGGCACCTGATGGGAGCGAAACGAGCCCTCGGACGGCAGGCCGTCCACCTGCTTGGGACCTGTCCAGCCCTTTGGCGTGCACAGCACGATCATCGGCCAGCACGGGCGCCCGCGCTCACCGTCCTCGCGTGCCCTGCGCTGGATCTCGGCGATCTCGCCCGCAACCTCATTCAAGGCGGCGGCCATCAGCAGGTGCATCCTGTCCGGGTCATCGCCTTCCACGAACCGCGGGGCGTAGCCGTAGCCCTCCAGCAGATCTCGCAGCTCCGACCGCGGGATGCGCGCGAGCACAGTCGGGTTGGCGATCTTGTAGCCGTTCAGATGCAGCACCGGCAGCACCGCGCCGTCGCGCACAGGGTCAAGGAACTTGTTGGAATGCCAGCTCGCCGCGAGTGGCCCGGTCTCGGCCTCGCCGTCGCCCACCACGCAGCAGACGAGCAGATCGGGGTTGTCGAACGCCGCACCGTAGGCGTGGGCGAGGGAGTAGCCGAGCTCGCCGCCCTCGTGGATGGATCCGGGGGTCTCCGGCGCGGCGTGGCTCGGGATGCCGCCGGGGAACGAGAACTGCCTGAACAGGCGGCGCACGCCCTCCTCGTCACGACCGATGTGAGGGTAGACCTCGCTGTAGGTGCCCTCCAGGTAGACGTTCGCAACCACCCCAGGCCCCCCGTGACCTGGACCGGTCACGAAGATCGCGTTCAGGTCGTGCTTGCGGATCGCGCGGTTCATGTGCGCGTAGATGAAGTTCAACCCGGGCGTCGTGCCCCAATGCCCGAGCAGTCGCGGCTTGCAATGCTCGACCTTCAGCGGTTCGCGCAGCAGGGGGTTGTCCAGCAGATAGATCTGACCGACCGACAGATAGTTCGCCGCCCGCCAGTAGGAGTCCAACGCGCGCAGCTCGCTGTCTGACAGGGCAGCCGCTGGAGCCTGCGCGCCGGCGTCCTCGCTCACGATCGACACCCTACGCCTGGCGGAGGCACGCAAGACACAGACGCGACGCCGACCTACACGCTCTTCTGTGCCCGGTAGTGCTCTCGCCAGATCAGCCGGTAGATCGGGACCCAGCGGGGGATGCGGTTGATGACCGGAAGGAATGGGACGCAGATGAACGCCAGGCTGAGGATCCCCATGATGAGCATCACCTGGATGTCGGCATTGGACGACGACTTGATCGGTTCGACCTGATACCAGAGGGTGTAGAGCCACAGCCACGTCTGGCCTGGATAGCTGCCCGTCTCGTTCATCATGCCCCACTGATCGCCGAGCAGATGCTGGGCTTCGGCGCGTTCTGAGAGAAGCCCGCCATCGGCCATGAACAGCAGCGGCTTGGTGTAGTCGGTCTGGAAAAACTGGTTGCTGGTCAACAAGGCGCCGTCGAGGCCGCCGCTCTGGGCGAGGCTCAGGAGGGCTGTCATCATCGCCGGGACCGGACCCGCAGCGCCGCTCGGCTTTACCGTGACGGCACCGGTGCTTTCGTTCTCGGAAACGCCGCTCGGTGGGGCCTTCTTTTCTTCAACCGCGGTTTCGTGCTCTTCGAGCGGCTTCGCATAAGCTTCACCCCAAGCCTTCTTCACAGCGGCGGGCGCAGTCTCATATTCGGCGAGCGCTTTGCGCAGCACCGCGTCGTCGGGGATCGTGCGCAGAGGCCCGAGCACGTAATCCTCGGCGGTGTTGATGGGGTGGCTGACCCCCAGCCACCGCTGGGGGTGCAGTATCAGGAAGTGCTGGACGCTGCCGCTGGAGTGGTTATAGGGCGGTCCGTATTCGGCGGTGTCGCTCGTGCCGTTCAGCTCCTTGGCTGCGGTGGCGAGGAAGTTGATCGGCTGCTGGCGAGACCACTGCGCGATCGTCGAAGGCTTCTCGTCTGGGGATGAGAACAGGATGCTCAGCGCTATCGCTATCAGGGCGATCGCCCCCGTCGCGATCGCAAGCTCCTTGATCAGGTCGTATGAAGCGTACCCGCCCCTCCACGGCTGCGTGTCGTCTGCGGGCCGCAGCAGGCTCACGCCAACGCACCCTTCGAGGAAGCTCCGTCATCGCCATCCGGTCCCGCGGCAGTCGGCGTCGCGGTTGCTGCTGGCCGAGGCAGCTCAAACGGCGGAACGACACCGTGACGACGCACAAGCAGCACATGGGCGATGACGAGCACCACCACCGCCACCGGCAGGAGCAGGATGTGGTAGCTGTACATCTGCCCGAAGTTGGTGAGGTTGAAGAATGCGCCGATCCCGACCGAGTTCATCGCGTCCTTGGCTTGCGTGGAGATCCACTGCGCATCGAAGTTCTGCTGGGAGACGTATCCCGTGAGTGCGCAGGGCACGGCGATCAGGAACGTGACTGCGCCTGTCACCCATACTCGTCCGCGCCCCCCGCGCCACGCCGCCATCCAGAACTTTCCCCAGAGATGGACAACCATCACGAAGAAGAACAGCTCGACCGCCCAAAGATGGATCGAGTTGTAGAAGTGCCCTACCCCCGTGTAGTGCCACCAGGCAGGCCCCTTCAACGAGAGGATCGCGCCCGAGCCGATGATCACGACCAGCGAGGCGATCGAGGCTACGCCGAACACATAGATCCAAGACGCCACATAAGTCGGCTGACCATCGGGCAGGAGCTTGTCGGGCGGCAGCGCCTCGACGGCGCGTTCGCGCGTGCGAACCGTCCAAGAACGTCCGTCGACCGCTCCGGGCGAGTCAGGGGTGCGAGCTGCGGTGCTCATGGGCGCTCTTCCGCGTGTCCGCGCGCACTCGCGCGGCGGGCGGCGCCTGGAAACGGCAAGAGGATCGCCAGCGCGAACACCGCCAGCATCACGCCGATCACGACGACGTTCGCAACCGACAGGTGAATGAAATGCCAGTCCACCGTGTGCGCGGGGTGGTTGAGGTCGAATACCGCTCCCACCACAAGCGAGATCACAGCCGCACCTCCTTGGGTGACACCTCTGCGCCGGGTGGGCGGCGCCGGATGCTTCGCGTGCTCCGGCTCTGCAGCCGGCGTACCTCTGCCAGCAGCCCACGAACCTCTTTGCGGGGCGATGAGGAGGAATGCGAGGCGTTCACCGTCGCTGACACCCGTGGTTTTGTCGACTCCCGCCTCATCGCGAACGATCCTCTCCCACGCCGCCATGCCCATTTATCCGGTGAGTCCACCGAAGAGCGCTCAGTGGTGACTACGGATGAGCACGAGGGTGGGCACCGATGCTCAGAGGCGGGGGCATTCATATGGTGCGATGAAATGTCAGGTTGCGGCCTTCGCCTCATGCGCCTCGCCGGGGTCCCGGTAGTGCGATGAGGGTGATCGCCGAGCAGCAGCTCGAAGACGCCCTGGCAGCGCTGCCAACCTCTGAGCCAAGGGTGGTGGCGAGCGGCAACCTCGCCACCCCACGAGCCCTGTTGGAGGTGTTGGAGTGCGCGGTGGAGCGCTATCGGCTGTTCATGCTCGCCGCGCAGGCGCCATTGACGGCGCGTGACGGCGTGATCTTCGAGACGCCGTTCGTAGGGCCGGGAATGCGGGATGCGGGCGGGCGGCTCGACTACCTGCCGATGCGCCTCTCGCTCGTCCCGCGGCTGTTCGCGACGATGCGCCCGCCCGATGTAGTGCTGCTGCACACATCCACGCCGAGCAAAGGGAAGGTGTCGCTCGGGATCGAGGTGAACATCCTGCCCGCCGCGGTCGAAGCGGCGCGCGCCCGCGGCGGGCTTGTGGTTGCTCAGCTGAACGCGAACATGCCCTACACGCTGGGCGACAGCGAGCTCGATGAGGAGCTGATCGATCTCGCGATCCAGGCGACCGAAGACCTTCAATCGCCGGCGATCGGGCCTGGGCACGAGCACGCCGAGCGGATCGCCGAGCTCGTCGCCGGCCTGGCGCAGGACGGATCCACGCTGCAACTCGGCATCGGCCAGGTCCCCGACGCGACGCTGCGCGCGCTCGCGGGTGGACGCCACCTTGCGATCTGGTCGGAGACGATCTCAGACGGCGTGATGCGCCTCGAGCGGAGCGGGGCGCTCGACCCCGCCCGAGCGATCACGTGCTCGTTTCTGTTCGGCTCGCCCGAGCTCTACGCGTGGGTGGACCGAAACCCTCGGATCAGGATGGAGCGCACCGAGACCACCAACGACCCGTCCCGCATCGCGGCGCGTCCGGCGATGGTGTCGATCAACACGGCGCTGCAGGTCGACCTTCAAGACCAGGCTGGCGCCAGCCATATCGCCGGACGCCTGTACTCGGGGTTCGGCGGCCAGCCCGATTTCGTCGAGGGCGCCCTGCGCTCCCCAGGTGGCCATGCGGTGATCGCGCTGCGCTCCTGGCACGAGCCAAGCGACAGCTCCACGATCGTTGCGCGGCTCAGCGACCCTGTGACGTCCTTTCAGCACTCCGCCGTCGTCACCGAGCAGGGTTGCGCGCACATCTTCGGACGCAGCCAGCGCGCACAGGCCAGGCTGATCATCGAGCACGCCGCCCACCCCGATGCGCGCGAGCAACTGCGTCAGCACGCCGCGACGCTCGGGCTCGACGCAGCGCAAACAGCCGCGCAGCAGCTCTAGGGGTCCGTAGTAACCACGATGGGCGACCGGTGGCGCCTTCGGATGATCGGCGCCCAAGCCAGGTCTAGGTTCGGCGAGAACCCGATAAGGAGATTTCCGATGTTCAACACCGTGCTCGTGGGAGTGGACGGCAGGCCAACGGGTCGCGATGCGATCGCCCTTGCCTCCCGTCTCGTCGATCCCGCCGGAAAGCTGACGCTCGCCCACGTGCACAGCGGCCCGATGCACCCCGCATACGCCGTCGTGCCCGACCTGCTGCGCGACGAGCGCGAAGCATCCGCAAAGCTGCTCGAGCGAGAACGCTCCGACGCAGAGGTCGACGCCGAGCTCGTCAGCCTCACGGGGGCCAGCCCCGGCCGCTCGCTTCACCAGCAGGCCGAAGAACAGCACGCCGACCTGCTGGTCGTAGGCTCCTGCAGCCGCAGCGTCCTCGGCCGCGCGATGCTGGGCGACGACACACGCGCTGCGCTCAACGGCGCCCCCTGCGCAATCGCGATTGCCGTGCTCGGATATGCCGAGCACCCCACGCCGCTCGCGAAGATAGGCGTGGGCTATGACAGCTCGCCCGAGAGCATGCTCGCCCTCCAGACCGCGCGCGAGGTGGCGCAGCTCACGAGAGCAAGCGTCGACGCCCTCGAAGTCGTCTCGCTCCCCGGCTACGGATACGTGGGGATCGGCCCTTCCCTCCTCGGCGAAGGTCTCAAGGAGATGCTCGAGGAAGCCAGAGCCCGCATGAAGGAGCTGCCCGGCGTGCACGGGCACGCCGTCTGCGGGCTCGCCGGCGAGGAGCTGGCGTCCTTCGCCAAGGAGGTCGATCTGCTGATCGTCGGCTCACGCGGCTACGGCCCGATGAAGCGGATGATGCTCGGCAGCACCTCCGGCCACCTGCAGCGCCACGCCGGTTGCTCGCTGCTGGTGCTGCCCCGCAGCCTCGTCGCAGAGGCCACCCCTGAAGAGCGGCACGCAGACTCCGAGAGCGTCTCCCAGCCGGCAGAGATCCACTCTGCGGCGCTGTAAGCCATGCATCCCACGAGCACACCCGCGAGTGTCGCGCCGCCAGTGCGCAAACTCGCTACCGTCACCGCTGTGAGCGATCCGGGCTTGGCACCGTTTGAGAGCGCTGGAGAGGGTGAGGATCCCGCCCCGGCGACGATCCGCATCGTGCTCGCCGACGATCACACCGTCGTGCGCAGCGGACTGCAGATGCTGCTCGACAACGAGCCTGACTTCGAGGTTGTGGCGCAAGCAGGCGACATCGACAGCGCCCGCCGCTATGTGCACGGACATCACCCGCGCGTGCTCGTGCTCGACCTCAACATGGCTGGCGAGCTGAGCATCGAATCCATTCCGCAGATCCGCGAGCAGTCCCCCGAGACGCAGATCGTCGTGCTGACGATGCAGACAGAGCCGGCGTTCGCCCGCGAAGCGCTCGCCGCCGGTGCGCTCGGCTACGTGCTGAAGGACGCCGCCGAGCACGAGCTCGTCGACGCCGTCCGCAATGCGGCGGCAGGCGAAAGCTATCTGAACCCCCGTCTGGGGGCCAGGATCGCGTCCGAGCCACCGCCAGGCCCCCCCGACGACCTCTCACAGCGCGAGGTTGAAGTGCTCACGCTGATCGCGCGCGGACACACCAACACCGAGATCGCCGAGCAGCTCTACCTCTCCGTGCGCACGGTCGAGACGCACCGGTCGCACATCCAGCAGAAGCTCAGGCTCACCACCCGCTCAGAGCTCGTCGGCTATGCGATCGAGCGTGGGCTCATCAGCTCCTAGCCACCTCCATCGCCATCCCTTTCATTTGCGCGCGGAAAAGCGCTCGCGGGCTGTGCGCCACGCCGAGGTGGGAAACTCGACTGCATCCGAGCCGTCGCGCAAGGTGACACGGGCGTCGAACCCGTCGCGAAAGACCGCCAGCATCTGCCTGTTCTGAGGAAGCACCTCGGCGATGAAACGGGTGATGCCGCGCTCCTCTGCCACGCATGCCAGTCGCTCGATCAGGAGCGTGCCAAGGCCACGATCATGCAGATGGTCGGCGACCTCGACGGCGACTTCCGCGCGCGTGGCGTCCAACTGCATGTAGAGGGCGTGGCCGACGAGCACGCCGGTCTCGTCGTGGGCGAGCACGCCGTAGCGGTCGGGACCTGTGGATGCCGCCACACGCGCGGCGTTGGTGACGTCGGCTGCGCCGGTGAAGAACCGCAGCAGACGTGCGTGGGCGCACAGGCCGGCGAAAAACGAGCGCAGTGCCGGCTCATCCTGCTCGCGGACGGGGCGTACCGCCACTCGCGATCCGTCGCGCAGCCGCACGATCTCCGGTGCAAAGAGCTTGGGGGTTTCTGCGGTGAACGTGGGTTGTGGGGCTTTGGGCGTGGTGAAAGAAGCGTTGCCGGTGGCTGACTCGGGGACATCCGCTGCCATCCGCCATTCCTCGGCAGCAGGAACTACGGAGCGCTCCCGGCGGCAGTGCAAAGGGAAGGTTCGGGCCGGTCAACCCTCGAGAACCCACACAAGGTGGTTCAATGAGCTGGTACCCAGCCACGCACGCCACGCACGCTTGAGCCGCGCGCCAAGCGTGCATGGGTCACAAGTGAGGACGAGGCAGCGGATGGATCGAGCGACACAGAGGATTCTCGAGGTTGCTCGCAGCGTGCTCACCGAGCTCGACCTCGACGTGGTCCTCGACCGTGTTCTGGACGCCGCGCAGGAGCTCACCGAAGCCCGCTACGCCGCCCTGGGAGTGCTCAACGAGGACGCCAGCGAGCTCGTCCGGTTCATCACGCGAGGCATCGACAAGAGCACGCATACAGCGATCGGAGCGCTCCCGCGCGGGCGCGGCGTGCTCGGGGTGCTGATAGAGGAGCCCGCGCCCCTGCGCCTGCGAGACGTCGAAGAGCATCCTCGCTCCTACGGCTTCCCGCCCGAGCACCCTCCGATGAAAACGTTCCTCGGGGTTCCCATCCGGGTCGACGGCGAGCCTTACGGGAACCTGTATCTGACCGAGACGGCGGATGGCGCCGAGTTCTCCGAGGACGACGAGCAGGCGGTGGTCATCCTCGCCGAATACGCGTCTGTGGCGATCGACCACGCTCGTCGCTATGCCGGGGCAAGCGAGCGCCGCGACGAGCTGGAGCGCACTGTCGCGAGCCTTCAAGCCACCACCGAGATCGCTCGCGCGCTCGGAGGGGAGACCGACCCGGAGGTCGTGCTCAAGCTGGTGGCAAAGCGCGGACGGGCGCTGGTGTCGGCTCGTGCGCTGCTGATCGAGCTCATCCACGGCGAGCAGCTCCTGATCGCCGCCGGCGCCGGGGAGATACCCGCCGGCGTGATCGGACAGCGGGTGCCGCTGGCCAGCTCGGTGGCTGCGCACGCGATGCGCACACGTCGCGTCCAGCGTCTGGAGGACGAGTTGAACCGTGCGCGCTTCGAGGAATACGGCCTCGGGCGGTTCGGAGTGCAGGCGGAAGCCGGCATCGTGGTTCCGCTGATCTTTCGCGGGACGGTCCACGGCGTGCTCCTGGTTCTGGACCGGCTACACGACGGGCCGACGTTCTCCGCTGAGGACGAGCGCCTGCTGGGTGCCTTCGCCACCAGTGCGGCGACTGCCGTGGCGACCGCCCAGTCGGTTGCCGACGAGCGCCACCGCCAGCGGCTCGCCGCCGCCGAGGGCGAGCGCACCCGCTGGGCGCGAGAGCTCCACGACGAGACGCTCCAGAGCCTGAACGCGCTGCGCCTCGGGCTCGCGGCTGCCGGGCGGGCCGACCAATCGCCAACGGCAAAGTCGGTGTTCCTCCAGTCTGTCCAGCAGCTCGAAGACACGATCTCCGACCTGCGGGCGCTGATCACTGATCTGCGCCCAGCGGCACTCGATGCGCTCGGCGTCAAGGCGGCGATCGAGACGCTCGCCGATCGCAGCGCCTATGAGGCCCTGGAGATCGACATCAGCATCGAGCTGGCGTACGAGCAAGGCGAAAAGTCCACGCGAATGATCGACGAGTTGGAGACCGCGCTCTACCGGATCACACAGGAGGCGCTCACCAATGCAACCAAGCATGGGAAAGCCGCGCGCATCGTCGTGGAGATCCACGAGGACCCCACAACCGTCCATCTCACGGTCCGGGACGACGGCGAGGGCTTCGACCTGGACGCTGAGAGCGATGGCTTCGGGCTGCTCGGCATACGCGAGCGCACCGAGCTGCTCGGCGGCGAGCTCGACGTCAACTCCGCACCGGGTAAAGGCACCACTCTGAGCGTTCGCCTGCCCGTGCAACGCCGTGCCGAAGACTCGAGCCGTGCCACCAGGCCAGGGCAGTTCTCAGCGGAGGCCGAACGCAGGCAGCGGCAGCGCAGCTGAGCGGCGGCAGTGGGTCTCTATTTCCATCATCCGGCTTGCCTGGAGCACGATCCGAGGGCTTACATCCCCGGGCACCCGGACACACCCGAGCGCCTTGAGGCGATCGAGCGAATGCTGGCTGAACACGACTGGCTGGGTTGGGAGCCACGCGCGGCTCCCTGCGCCCAGGAGGCGCAGCTTGAGCTGATCCACAGCACCCGCCATGTACGGCGGATCAGGGAGCTGGCGCTCGCCGGGGGCGGCGCGATCGACGCCGAGACGTTTGTCGGAGCGCCCTCCTATCGTGCCGCACTGCACGCCGCCGGTGGGGCGTGTGAGATGACCAGGGCGCTGATGGCGGGCGACGCGCGGCTGGGGTTCTGCGGCGTGCGTCCCTCCGGTCACCATGCCGAGCCCGATCGCGCGATGGGTTTCTGCTTGTTCAACAACGTCGCGATCGCCGCCGAGCTGGCTATCCGCGAGCTTGGCGCTGGCCGCGTGCTGATTCTGGATTGGGATGTGCACCACGGCAACGGAACGGCTGAGGCGTTCCGGCGTCGTTCAGACGTTCTGTTTGTGAGCATCCACCAGGCTGGGATCTATCCGGGGTCGGGTGCGATGAGCGACGTCGGGTCCGGTGCGGGGGAGGGTTACACGATCAACCTGCCCGTCCCGGCGGGGTCTGGGGAGGAGCTGTGGTTGTCGCTCCTAGAGCACATCGTGCTTCCAGTCGCCCAGAGCTTCGCGCCTGAGCTCGTGCTGATCTCGGCTGGCTTCGATGCGCACCGTGAGGACCCGCTGGCCGGGTGTCGCTTGGAGGCGAGCTCGTTTGCACAGATGGCCCGTCATGTGCGGGAGCTGGCAGAGTCTCTCGACGTGCCGCTCGGAGCGATCCTCGAGGGCGGTTACCGGTTGTCCGCGCTGGCGGAGTGCGTAGGAGAGACGCTGACTGCGCTCGCCTCAAACGAGCCGGCGCAATCGGCGGCGCCGGAGCCGCTCTTGACCTCCCGTGCGGCTGCCCATGTGAGTCACTACTGGCATCTGTAGCAGCCCGACTGCATGCGGAGCCCGCGAGCAGGCCGGTCGGGTGGGGTGCGCCTCGCCGCTGCTTCTCAGCGAAGTCAGAAACGCAGTTGCAGTACGGCGGCGGCTGTCGCCACCCTCTTTTCCGCTGCTTGCGCACCGCAGAGACGGCGCGACTGTCACGCACGTCGTGCCTGCACGAGCTGGCCTTTCATGGGGAATGCGACTGGTATGTCGCTCGATGTGGGCAACCCGCCCAGGATGCCTACGACTGAGTTGTCTTGTTCTGGCCCGTTGACTTTCTCTTTCGCGGGCGAGACCTTTGGGCGACCAACCCTTACATGCGGAGGAAGCATGCCAAAAGAAAATCAAGCCGCCCCAGCCGCCACCGCCGAGGTATGGATCGGCGATGAGGACAGGGCGGTGATCCTCGAGGCGGCAGCACGCATGCGGGGTCACGATCCAGTGACCGAAGCCGAGCGGTTCATAGTCGAGGCACAGATCCATTCAGCCGCGCTTT
>JBQCGU010000068.1:0-14154 GCA_051955355.1 Solirubrobacteraceae bacterium
CGATCGAGACGATCGCCGCCCATTCAGTCTCATAGTCACGACGATGCTCCAACACCAGCCGCACCGCCCGCTCACGAACCTCCACCGGATACCGCTTGTTCTTTCCCATCAGCCCATCCTCTCAAGGACTTGGGCCTCCAAAGTTCACGGAGCGGTTCAATACTCATGCTGTCTTCCAGGTCAAGCGTGTGAAAAAGTGCGAACATGCGCCCCTCCATTCAGCGCCACGGCGGAATTCAGCCTACCCTCCGGTATTAACCAACAGAGCCAAATCGACCGACTCCACGACACCCCACGACACGCCCGATAAGGGTTCGAATCTCGCCCGCCGGGTCCTTATTGCTACATCCTCGCAGAAGTCGTCGAGGTTGATCCATGCTGGGCGGTAAGGCCAGATCCGCCTTGACGGAGGCTTGTGGAGTAGGCCAACGCGAGTCGCGGATGGCTTCGCAGAACCTTCGCCTTGCTCGCCCAGCTCTTCCAAGTCATGTGAGCATTCATCCTGCGGAGTGGACAGCGTCCAAAACGCGCCGAATCGATCTCGGGCGGCGGTGGCGAGTCCGGCTCCGGCGGCGCAGCGCGGAAGCGCGGCGGGGCGGGTGGGGATTGTGGGTCGTCTCCATCGAGAGATACGCTGTGCGCTCTCGCATGTCCCCATCTCGCGTCACGAGTATCGAGCACAAGGTATGAGCTTCACATTGCAGCGTGCGTCTTGGGCGCGCGATCCCGGGCAGGTTCGTGCGCGGTTCGAGAAAAACATGACGAGCGACCGGTTGGTGACTACCAAGCGGATCGCAGAATTTCTGGCGCCGTCGCTAGATTCAGTCGTGAAAGGCTACGAAGCGGAAGGAGTTGACTCGGCTGCCGCTCATCGGCTTGCCGTCGATTCTTGCAGCGAGATTCTCTTAGATGCGCAAGGCAGGGTGATGGACGACATCGAATCGAGGCTGCCCTCCAGCCTGACGGCTGGACGCCGAGAGCAAAAGAGGATGCAAGCGGCGAAGAGTAACGCTGGGAAGATCTTCGAGCGATTCTCGGCATTTGCGATTTCGCGGGCTCTTGCAGGGACGGAGTGGGCCGTCTGGAAGGACACCGCCGATGTTGGGGAAGTCCTTGGCGTTCCAAAGAAGGAGCTTCTAGGTCTAAAGCGAGAAGCGTTTGGGTCGCCGATCGAAGTGCTGCTCGAGGCGGACTACGTGATCTTCCAGCCGATGCGACCGCTGGAGACGCTCGTGCTCGTTTCGACCAAGAGCCGATGAAGGACCGCCTGCACAATACGACAATGTGGGCCATCGTGCTTGAGGCTCTACGCGACGATGTCGTCCGGAAGCGCTTGAGGCTCGACGCAACCCGTCTCGAGATACTGAAGCGTTCGCGATATGTGCTTGTCACCGGCGACATCGCGCCCGAACAGTCAGACCTGAAGGGCAGTGCCCCTCCGCGACCGCTCCTGCGGTTCGACGCATCCTTTTGTGACGCTGCCTTCGCGGCAGTGACACCTGAGTGGAATCCGGTGCTTGCCGCGGAGATAGACGACGGCGAGCGCGCGACAGCTTTCTACCGGTTGAGCGCTCTACCCAGTTATCTGGATAAGTTGGCAGAGCAGCTGGACGCCGGCCAGTGACAGCAGCCGGTCTATTCTTCGAGATGCATTCGCAGCGACCGGCCTACCGCATGTGCCAGAAGCGGTGGCACGGAGTTGCCAACCTGTTGCGTCTGAGAGCAGTATCCGGTCTTGCGGTTTCGGTTACCTGACGTTCTCTGCCCCATAACGACAAAATTGTCTGGAAACGACTGGAGGCGTGCCTGCTCGCGTACGGTGGGGATTCGGTTGCGACTGTAGTGGATCAAGTCCTCGGGAGCGCTCAGTATTGCCCTGCAGGGGCGATCCGGATGGATGCGTTGGAGTCCGTCCTTCTTGCTTCGCGCAGTCGGGGGGAGGCACTCAGGGCCTCGACCCTGAGCGATCAGCGCAAACGTCTCAATAACCCTCTTGGAGTGTGAGGTCGCCTGATGATTGTGGAGCTCGGTTGAGCGACGGCGAGCCCAGCGTTGGTAGGCGCTTGTGGCGGGTAGTGCGTACTCCATTGTGGATTCTCCGGGATTCACGAGCGAGTCGAGGTCGGAGATGGCCTCCCCTGCAGTGACGCAGGAGAATCGGCGAGCGCCAAATTCCAGTGCCCCCTGTCCCGTTTCGAGGTGGGTCGGCTCAGGAAATTGAAAGGGGCTTGACCTGAGCGTGCCCACCACAAGGACGCGTTTTCTCATTGATGGCACTCCGTACGCCTCTGCCGACACCACCTCGTGTGAAACCGTGTATCCGGGGATCGACCTCAACTCGGTCAAGATCTCGCGGAAGGCTGCGCCTTTGTACAGCGTCACGAGACCGTGGACGTTCTCAAATACAAACACTGACGGTCGCAACTGGCGCACGAGGCGCACGAACTCGAGCGGGAGGGCATTCCTGCTGTCCGCGCGATTCTTGCTTCCCGCGATGGAGAAACCTTGACATGGGGGACCTCCCACGAGGCAGTCGATCACCCCGGATCGTCTTACTCTGGGCGATGTGTCACGGGCAAGGGTCGCCAGCTCGTTCGCAGTGGTGGCCCGGGCATCCTTGACGAGGATCGGTGTCCGGTGGTTCCGCTGGTAGGTCAACGCCGCGTGAGGATGGATCTCCAGGGCTGCGGCAGGGAACAATCCAGCCATGGCGAGCCCGTAGCTCAGACCCCCGGCGCCCGCAAACAGGTCGATGAACGCAGGCGCCTCGGCAGGGTCCGGGTTCGGCGCGGGATCTGGGAGCAGCAGCTCAGCTGAGGGAGCCTGCGAGGGACCCGTAAGCTCAACCTGTCGGTCAAGTGCACTCGTCGGCTGCATGGCGAGGAGATCCAATCAGAAATCGCGGCCGGTTCTCGCCAGCCGGGCTGGGATGACGACGTCGTTCGGATCGGGCGGTGCGTGCTGCCGATCACCCGGCAGCCGAGCGCAACGACTTCCCGGCGACCTGCGGCGCTGTGGAAGCGGCATCAGCCGACGCAGTCACATCGTTGTCCGCTTGCTCTCTGTATTCGGCAAGCAGTCGCTTCTCGTCTTGGTGCCGTGGGAACCCCAGGAACACGAGCGCCGCGGCGAGCAGCACCGCGATGAGGCCTGCCGCGTACGCCCATTCGTCGCCGTGCAGGAATGCCGCCTTGGCGCCCGCGACGATCTGTTCGGCGTGCGCCGGATACTGCTTCGCCGCATCGGCTGCGCTGGAGAACGACTTCGTGAGTGTGCTTTCAATCGAGCTCGTGACATGCTTGCCTGCGAGCTGCGCCCCCGCGGCGGCTGCGTAGCCGGCTGTCAGCAGGGCGCCAAAGATCGACTGCATGATCGCGCCCCCGAAGTCTCGCTGCAGATCCGCCGTGCCGGACGCCATCCCCACTCGCCTGACGGGCACCGACCCGGTGAGTGCGTTGGAGGTTGGCGGCCCGGCGAGCCCCACGCCGATCCCGACGAGCCCGTAGCCGACGCCCACCTTCCAGTAGGGGATTCCCTGCTTCCATAGCAGCAGCATCCAGAGAAACCCCGCGAACACGAACGCCTGCCCGATCAAAACCGACGCGCGCGTGCCGTGCGACTCGATGATCTTCGCCGAGCGCGGCGCCACGAGCACCATGAAGATCGCTCCGGGGAGTATCGCCAGTCCCGCGTCCACCGTCGAGTAGCCGAGCACGTTCTGCAGGAACTGCTGGCCGATGAACATCGCGCCCATGAGCGACCCGAACACGATGATCCCGGCGCATGCTCCCACCCAGAAGGGCGGACGCCCCGCGATCTCGAGGTCGTACAGCGGGTTGGGCGCCCGGCGCTGACGCGCATAGAAGAGCGCGAGCGCGACGTGTGCGACGAGCGCAAGCGCCACGGTGAGCGTGGTCTGGTTCGGGACTGGGGCGAAGTTGATCGCCAGGATGAGCGTCCCCACCAGCACCAGCGAAAGGATCCCCCCAAGGTTGTCAACTGGATCAGAGCCCTCGTTGACGTGTGCCGGCACGAGCAACCACGCCATCGCGATCGCCACCGCCGCGAGCGGCAGCGTGAGCACGAACACCCAGCCCCATTCATGGTGCTCGAGCACCAAACCCGCCAACAACGGGCCGAGTGCGGCGATCGCGGCGCCGACGCCCGACCAGAGGGCGATCGATCTCGTGCGCTTGGGACCCGACCACAGCGCGGTGATCAGGGCGAGCGTGGTGGGGTACGCCATGCCCGCCGCAAGCCCGCCGCCAACGCGTGCGGCGAAGAGAACCACATCGCTGGGCGCGAGCGCTGCTAGCAGCGACATCGGGATCGCGAGCGTGGTTCCGGTCAGGCACATCATCTTGCGCCCGTAGCGGTCTCCCAGCGCGCCGAGCCAGAGCACCGAGCACGCGAGGCCAAGCGAGTACCCGACCGCAATGAGGTCCAGCGTCGTCTGTCCAGAGTCGAAATGTCTGCCGATGGCGGGCAGCGCGACGTTCGCCACCGACAGGTTCAGGTTTGCGACGGCGGCAACGAAAATCAGGCTCGCCAAAACCAAGCCAGACCGCGCGGGAGCGCTCGAACCGGAGTCTGGCGTTGCTGTGCTCGCCACTGCATCCGGTGTCGCGCCTGCAATGCGGCCTCGGCTCGTCATCGAGCGGCTACGCCGAGATGAGCGAGCGGGCGACGAGGCAGCTCAGGGCAGCCGCTCGGGTGCGATGGCAAGGTGCCACGCTCCTCAGCCAACGCCTGTCTGGAGCACTCACGCAGCCACCGCCGCCGCGGCTGGGGTGATATGAGCCGAGCCCGCCGAGCCCTGCAGCACGACCTTCAGTGCGTTGGTGTTGGCCGCATCGGCGAACGTGTCGTAGGCAGCCATCGCGTCGCCGAGCGCGAAACGATGTGTCGCGAACGGGGACGGGTCCAAGTGCCCGCTTGCGATCAGGCGCAGCAGCTGCGGGATGCTGAATGTGTCAACCAGGCCGGTGGTGATCGTCACGTCGCGAATCCACAGCGTCTCCAGATGCAAATGCGCAGAGTGGCCGTGCACGCCGATGTTGGCGACGCGCCCGCCAGGCCGGATCAGATCGGTGCACAGCTCGAACGTCTCGGGGACGCCCACCGCCTCGAACGCGACATCCGCGCCGAGACCGTCGGTCAGCTCCATCAGCTTCTCCTTGGCGTCCTCGCGGGAGTTGTTGACCACCACGTCTGCGCCGAAGCGCTCGGCGCTCGCCAAGCGCGAGTCGGCTATGTCGATTGCGACGATCCGCCCAGGAGTGAACAGGCGCGCAGTAAGGATCCCAGCCAGCCCAATCGGACCGGCGCCGACGATCGCCACCACATCACCGGGTGTGAGGCGCCCGTTGAGCACCCCCACCTCGAAAGACGTCGGGAGGATGTCCGCGAGAAACAGCACCTGCTCGTCGCTGAGGCTTTCAGGGATCTTGTATACGGAGTTGTCGGCGAACGGGACGCGCGCGTATTCGGCCTGCACGCCGTTGATCGTGTGCCCGAAGATCCAACCACCACCTCCCAGGCACTGGCCGTAGCGGCCCTCCTTGCAGAAACGACAGCGCCCACAGGCGCTTATGCACGACAGCAGCACGCGGTCCCCCGGCACCACCGTGCTCACACCGGCGCCCACCTCCTGCACGGTGCCGACGGCCTCGTGGCCGAGGACGGTGCCCGGTGTCGTCTCAGGCACATCGCCATTGAGGATGTGCAGGTCGGTGCCGCAAATCGTCGTGGTGTCGATGCGGACGATCGCGTCTGTGTGCTCGAGGATCGTCGGATCCTCGATCGTGTCCCAGCTTCGCCGGCTGGGACCGTGGTAGACAAGCGCCTTCATCTTGTTCCTCCTGGCCGATATGGGAGATCGAGGTCATCCCGCCGGCGAGATGGCTGCCATGTTGCTGCACCCCCCTTTCAAGGGGTGAAGGAATCGATGGTTTGACGCTAGGTGCAACGCAATTCGACCGTATCGGTGGCTACTGCCGGGACGGCGCCGGGTAACTACTGACTCCCTGCGCCCGCCCGCTCGTGCCGCCACGGGCAAAATGCGTGCCGGCGTCCGGAGAGAGGGGCAACTACGTGCCGCGATCACGGTGATCGTCGGATGTAAACGGAGCCGCGCGCGCCTAGCTTGCCCCTGCATAAAAGGCAACTCACTGGGAGCAATCGCATGGACACCGTCGCTGCCGAGTCCGCTACCACCACCGCCCTGCAGGCGGTGCGCCTCTTCCACGAACTGCGCGTGGGCGACGTCGACTACGCGGGGGGCAAGGGCGCGAACCTGGGTGAGCTGACCGCCGCCGGGCTGCCCGTGCCACCCGGCTTCGTGATCGGCGCCCCCGCATACAACGCGTTCTGCGAGCAGAACGCGTTGCGTACGCGACTGGCTGAGCTGCTGGATGGGGTCGACGTCGAGGAGACGAGCGCGCTGGGTGAAGCCGCTGAGGCGGCGCGTTCCCTGTTCGACCAGACGCCGATGCCGGACTGGATTGCAAGCCGGATCCGCGACGCCTGCGTTGAAGCCGGCATCGCCGAGGCGCCGGTCGCCGTGCGCTCCTCCGCCACCGCCGAGGACACGGCGTCGGCGTCGTTTGCCGGCATGAACGAAACGTTCCTCAATGTGGTTGGCGCCGATGCGGTGATCGATGCGGTGCGGCGCTGCTGGCGCTCGCTGTTCGGCACCCGCACCGTCTACTACCGCGGCTCTCGGGGGTTTGGGCAGGCCGAGATGGACATCGCCGTGATCGTGCAGCGGCAGATCGTCGCTACCCGCTCAGGCGTCATGTTCACCGCCAATCCTGCCACCGGCAATCGC
Source organism: Solirubrobacteraceae bacterium (assembly GCA_051955355.1). GTDB lineage: Bacteria > Actinomycetota > Thermoleophilia > Solirubrobacterales > Solirubrobacteraceae > Palsa-744. Next base: position 6,830 of record JBQCGU010000068.1, read on the forward strand.
GGCGAGCTGGTCATCGAGTCCGCTTTCGGGCTCGGAGAGGCTGTCGTCTCAGGCTCGGTTTCGCCCGACCGCTACGTGGTTGACAAGGACCCGCTGTGGCTTCGTCGCCGGGACGTTCACTACAAGGAGCTTGCGATCGAGTTCGACGCGCACGGTGGCACTCACACAAGGGCTCTCTCGCAGGAGGAGGGTCAACGACCCACTCTGCAAGAGCGTGAGGTCATGGCTGTCGCCGAGTTGGGACTACGCATCGAAGCGCACTATGGCGAACCCCAGGACATCGAGTGGGCGTTCGATCCCGACCTCCACCTGTGGATCTTGCAGAGCCGCCCGATCACCACGCTTCACGAGCCCCACGCCGCCGCTCCGGAATCTCTCGCAGGCGGGGGCACGGTGCTGCTGCGCGGGCTGGGCGGCGCGCCGGGCAGCGCAAGCGGCGTTGTGCGCGTGCTCTCGTCGCTGGCAGACGCCGAGCGGCTGGCCGACGGGGAGGTGCTGGTCACGCACATGACGGCGCCGGACTGGGTGCCGCTGATGCGTCGCGCTGCCGCCATCGTCACCGATTCCGGCGGAATGACCTGTCACGCCGCAATCGTCTCGCGCGAGCTCGCCATTCCCGCTGTCGTTGGCACCGGCGAGGCAACCCGCAAGCTGCGCGACGGCGAGCTCGTCACCGTCGACGCCACCAGGGGCGTCGTGTTGGAGGGCGCAAGCGCACCCACAAAGACCGAGCAGCCCCCCGTTACGGAGGCGGCGCGCGCGCCAGCCGTCGCTCAGGCGCGAGTTGTGACCGGCACGCAGGTGCTGGTGAACCTGTCCGAGCCCTCCCAGGTCGAGTGCGCCGCCGCGCTCGACGTCGACGGTGTTGGGCTGTTGCGCGCCGAGCTGATGGTGCTCGAGGCGCTTGGTGGCGAGCACCCCCGAGCGCTGCTGCAGGAGGGCCGCGGCGAGGAGTTCGTGACGGCGATGGCCGACGGGCTGACCCGGTTTGCCAGTGCGTTCGCTCCGCGGCCGATCACCTACCGCACGATCGACTTCCGCACCAACGAGTTTCGCGGGCTGCGCGGGGGCGAGCGCTTCGAGCCGCATGAGTCAAACCCGATGATCGGCTATCGCGGCGCGCTGCGCTACACACAGGACCCCGACGTGTTCGCGCTGGAGCTCGCGGCGATAGGGAGGGTGTGGGAGCAGGGGCAGCGCAACCTGCACGTGATGCTGCCGTTCGTCCGCACCACCGAGGAGCTGCGGCGCTGCCGCGAGCTGATCAGCTCCTCCGGGCTGCTCGAGCGGCGCGGGTTTGAGCTTTGGGTCATGGCTGAGGTTCCCTCGGTGCTGTTCAACCTCGCCGACTACGCCGCGTTGGGAGTGGCGGGCATATCGATCGGCTCCAACGACCTCACGCAGCTGCTGCTCGGCGCCGATCGCGACAGCGAGCTGCTGGCGCACACCTTCGATGAGCGCGACCCCGCCGTCGTCTCCTACCTGCGCCAGTTGATCCCTCGCGCCCGTGAGCTGGGGCTGCGCACCTCGATCTGCGGACAGGCGCCTTCGGTGTACCCCGAGTACGCCGAGCTGCTCGTGCGCGCAGGCATCGACTGCGTGTCGGTGAACATGGACGTCGTCGATCGCACCCGCATCCTGATCGCGGCTGCCGAGCGGCGTCTGATGCTGGACGCTGCGCGAGACTGACGTTGGCGAGGCGCATCCACCACGATCGCGGTGCAACCGTGACTACGGAGCGCTCTTGGGAGCGCCGTGCGTGGCTGCTCTGTGTGGCGGCTCCCCATGTGCGAGCACATAGCAGGCGTGGTGGTAGCGCTCGACCGCGACACCGCCTGTGCGCTGCTCCACAGTTCTCGAAGTACGGCGGACTCGATCACCTTCGACCGTCACCATCGGCTCATACGCGCCGATCGGCTCCCCGCAATGAGCGCACCGCCACTGCTCGCCTGTTGGACGCGACGCTTGCATGCTCAAGTCATTGCCCCTGAAGAGATCACAGCGAGCTGCCAGTATCCAAATGCGCCCTTCCGGTCGGCGAGCGTAGTTTGACCCGATTGCACACGGGGCCTTTCACGAGTCTCCCGCGTCGACCGGGCGCGAGGGACGTCGCATGGGCGCTTCACCCAGGCTCCGTCGGTGATAACCCCGGATGCCGTGGAGCGGTGAACGCCGGATCCTTGACATATGAGCGTCGCACAACCGTGCACCGACCCGCGCGTGCTCGAACCAGCCGACAGCTCACACGATGAGGCGATCGGCGCGCACGGGCTCACCAAGCGCTATGGCGCGACGCTCGCGCTCGATGAGCTCCACCTGGCGGTGATGACCGGCGAGGTGTACGGGTATCTTGGTCCCAACGGCGCCGGCAAGACCACCACGATCCGCTTGCTGCTCGGCCTGCATCGCCCCACATCGGGCCGTGCCGAGCTGTTCGGGCTCGACGCTTGGCGGGACCCTGTGGGTGCACACCGCCGTGTCGCCTATGTAGCCGGCGAGCCGTTCCTGTGGCCGTCACTCACCAGTGCCGAGACGCTCGAGTTTTTGGCACGCGTGCGCGGCGGCCAAGACACCGCCTACCGCGATGCGCTGATCGAGCGCTTCCAGGTCGACCCCGACAAGAAGGTACGGGCACTCTCCAAGGGCAACCGTCAGAAGATCCAGCTCGTGGCGGCTTTCGCCACCCGCGCCGAGCTGTTGATCCTCGACGAGCCGACGAGCGGCCTGGATCCGCTGATGGAGGTTGCGTTCCGCGAGACCGTGCACGAAGCCAAGCAGCGCGGGCAGACGATCTTTCTCTCCTCGCACATCCTCAGCGAGGTCGAGGCGCTGTGCGATCGCGTGGGCATCCTGCGCGGCGGGCGGCTGGTGGACGAGGGCACCCTCTCGCAGCTTCGCCACCTCAATGCGCAAACGGTCGAAGTCACCTTCGACGGGCCGACGCCCGAGCTGCCGTCCCTGCCGGGCGTGACAAACCATCCGGCGGGAGACAACGCCGCTCGCTTCGAGGTGACCGGCAGCCTCAGGCCGCTGCTGGGGGCGCTCGCCGAGTTGCCGGTGCTGGCGCTCAGGAGCCGCGCGCCATCGCTCGAGGAGATCTTCCTGCACCATTACGAAACGCCCGACGATCGTGTCGGCCACTAGCGCGATCGCGCGGCGAGCGTTCGCCGACGGGCGTATCCGCACCATCTCCTTCGCGCTGCTGTTCGCGTTCGTCGCGGTCGCAAACGTCGCCGGTTTCGAGCACAGCTTCCCAACGCTGAGCGACCGGCTGAACTTCGCGCGCAATTTCGGCGAGGACGCATCCGTGCGCCTGTTCTACGGCCAACCTCACGAACTGCTCACTGCCGGCGGCTATGTCGCCTGGCGCGTCGGCGGGTTCATGTCGATCTTCGCTGCGGTGTGGGGGCTGCTCGCAGCCGTGCGCGCCCTGCGCACCGAGGAGGACGCCGGCCGCTGGGAGTTGATCCTCGCCGGGGCGGTGCGCCGATCGCAAGCACTGCTCGCCGTCCTCGCTGCCACCTGCGCCGGGATCGCCGTCCTGTGGCTGGCGAGCTTTCTGGGGTTGATCCTCGGTGGGCTGCCAGCGGGCGGGTCGGCCTACCTCGCGCTCGCCACCGTCGCTCCGGCATTCGTGTTCCTCGGCATCGGTGCGCTGGTATGCCAGCTCGCGCCGGCACGCCGGGTGGCGCTGGAGCTGGGCATGGCGATCCTCACCATCCTGCTGGTTCTGCGCGTCGTGGCGGACACCGCGACGGGCGCGGGGTGGCTGCGCTGGGTCACACCGCTGGGCTGGAGCGAGGAACTGCGCGCTTTCGCCAAACCGCACCCGGCGGTGCTGGTCCTGCCGCTGTTGGCGAGCGTGGCGCTGTTGGTGCTCGCCGGTGCGATCGCTCTGCGCCGCGACGTCGGCAGCGGGCTGATCCAGGCCCACGAGCGAACCGCGCCGCGACTGTGGCTCTTGTCTTCCCCGATGGCGCTGGCGCTGCGCGGCGAGCGTGGCAGCCTCGTTGGCTGGCTGTTCGGGGTCGGCGGCTTCGCGGTGATCTTCGGCGTGATCTCCACGACGTTCACCACCGCGAAGCTCTCAGAGAACCTGCGTCGTGAGCTCGCGCGCGTCGGAGGCGCCCAGATCGCCACGCCAACCGGTGCGCTTGGCCTCTACTTCCTGTTCTTCGTGTTGGCTGTCAGCTTGTTCGCCGGCGCGCAAATCGTCGCCGCAAGGCACGAAGAGGCAGATCAGCAACTCGAGACGCTGCTGGCATTGCCGGTGGGCAGGCGCCGGTGGTTTGTGGGACGGCTCGTGCTCGCGCTCAGCGGGGCGACGGTTCTCGCGCTCTGCGCGGGCCTGCTCGCCTGGGCGGGCGCGCGTTCCCAGGGAGCCGCGGTGTCGTTGCCGCAGATGCTGAAGGCTGGAGCCAACTGCTTGCCGGCGGCGCTGCTGTTCGGTTCGCTCGGCGCGCTCGCGCTCGCTGCCGTGCCGCGTGCAACCAGCGGGATCGCCTATGGGCTGGTGAGCGTCGCGTTCGTATGGCAGCTGTTCGGCTCGGTGCTCGGGGCGCCCGGGTGGTTGCTTGGCTTCTCGCCCTTTCATCACGTCGGGCTTGTGCCGGCACAGCCGTTCAAGGGTCAAGCGGCTGCTGTCATGCTCGTGCTCGCCGCCGCCAGTGTGCTTGCAGCGCTCGCACTGTTCAAGCGACGCGACCTGACGGGACGCTAGGGAGCAGCGGCGGATGCTGCAGGCTGTGACAGTGGGCCGCTGGTCGCTCAGCGCTTACGAGGGCATCGCACCCGAAGCGGTGATCGAGCAGTTGCGCGAGCACGCCCGATCGCTGCAGAGCGCGCGCATCCTGCACGTCAACGCAACCGCCTACGGCGGGGGAGTGTCCGAGCTGTTGCGCTCGAGCGCCCCATTGCTGCGCGACCTCGGCCTGCACGTCGACTGGAAGGTGATCGGCGGCAACCCCGACTTCTTTCACGCCACCAAGGCGCTTCACAACGCCCTGCAGGGCGCTCCACGCTCGCTCACTCGGGAGGAGCAAACGGCCTACCGGGATTGCGTGCGGGAGAACGCCGCGACTCTCGACGGCGACTATGACTTCGTCGTCATCCACGATCCGCAACCGGTCGGCCTGCTGCAAGCGCACGGCAAAGGTCGGGCGCGCTGGGTATGGCGCTGTCACATCGACACCAGCGAGCCCAACCCTGACGCTTGGAGCTTTCTCGCGCCCTTCCTCGAGGGGTTCGACGCCGCCGTGTTCACGATGCCCGAGTTCATCCCGCCGAGCCTGCCGGTTGCCCGCACAGCGGCGATCGCACCGGCGATCGACCCGCTCAGCCCCAAGAACATCGAGCTCGATCCGCGCACTGCGAACCAGATTCTCGACTGGATCGGCGTCAAGCGCCCCGGCCGTCTGATCACGCAGGTATCGCGCTTCGATGCATGGAAGGACCCGCTCGGCGTGCTCGACGCCTACCGGCTCGTGCGTGAAGAGATCCCGGATTTGCAGCTCGCGCTCGTCGGGTCGATGGCGCTCGACGACCCCGAGGGCTGGGAGGTCTACCGGCAGGTCTCAGACGCCGCCGGCGACGATCCGCTGATCCATATCTACACCAACCTCACGGGTGTCGGCAACATCGAGGTCAACGCCTTCCAGCGGCTCTCGGAGGTGGTCGTGCAGAAGTCCATCCGCGAGGGCTTCGGATTGGTGGTTTCGGAGTCGTTGTGGAAGAGCACCCCCGTCGTCGCCGGTCGGGCGGGCGGGATTCCCTTGCAGATGCAGGGCGGCGTCGGCGGCAGGCTGGTGCAGAGCACCGAGCAGTGCGCAAGCGCGCTGCTCGAACTGCTCTGTGACCGCGAGCTCGCACGAGCACTCGGCCAAAGCGGGCGTGAGCGGGTACGCGAGCACTTTCTGCTTCCGCGTCTGCTCATGGACGAGCTGGCGCTGTTCGCCTCGCTCGAGAACGCCGCCGAGCTGTCAAGGTGAAGTCACACACGCGGGGAGCGCCGAGCTTCGAGCACGGTCCTGACCTGCCGGGCGATCTCGAGATCCTCCCGACTTTCGATCACGAGCGTTCGGACGCGCGCCGCGGTTGCACCTATCTCGGTGTCCCCGCACGCACTCCGGTTGAGTGTCTCATCGAGGCTCACGCCAAGGAATCGGAGCCCCTCCGCGGAGTGGGAGCGCACCGCGGGCGAGTGCTCGCCGACGCCACCGGTGAACACGAGCGCATCCATCCCACCCAGGGTCGCCGCCATCGCGGCGATCGCACCGCGCAGCCTGTGCAGGTAAACATCGAGCGCGAGTCGCGCCCGGCGGTCGCCCGAGTCGGCGTGCGCGAGCACCTCGCGCATGTCAGCGGTGCCGCACAACCCCACCAGTCCCGAGCGGCGCTCGAGCGCATCCGCCAGATCTGAGGTTGTCAGGCCCGTGTGCTCTGAGAGCCACAACAGCACCCCGGGATCGACATCCCCGCTTCGGGTCGCCATCACCAGGCCGGCGAGCGGCGTGAACCCCATCGTCGTATCGCACGAGCGACCGTCGGCGATCGCGCACAGCGACGCGCCGGCCCCCAGATGGCAACTCACGATCCGAAGCTCAGAGGCAGCCCGGCCCAACAGCTGCGGCGCAGAGCGAGCGACCCAGCTGTGAGACAGGCCGTGGAATCCGTAGCGTCGCAGACCCCACCGCTCCCGCCACGCACCCGGCAGCGCATAGGTGGCGGCTGCGTCGGGCAGCGATGTGTGAAACGCCGTGTCAAAGCACGCGACCGCCGGCAGCTCGGGCAGCAGCTCTGTGACGGCGTCGAGCGCTGCGAGCGACCTCGTCTGGTGAAGCGGTGCGAGGTCGCACAGCTCATGCACGCTGGCCCTCACGCCCGCGTCGATCCTCATGGCGTGCTCGAAGCGCTCGCCGCCGTGGACAATGCGATGGCCGACGGCGTGCGCCCCACCGGACCAGGGCTTCAACGCCTCTGCGAGCGCGGATGGGTCCAAGCGCAACCGGTCGACTGGCAGCTCTCGGGAACCGACGGTGTGGTCGTCGTCGTCCAGCAGGCTCAGCTTGAGAGTGCTCGAACCCGCATTGACGACGAGCACGCGCACCGAGCGCCTACGCCCGCGTGTCCCGCGGGGAGCGGGAGGGCCATTGCCATCCCGCCAGCTCGGGCGGGTCCTCGCCGCGCTCGCGCGTGTAGGCTCTGTGGAGCAGTCGCTCGTCGCTCATGTGCTGGCGCAGATGAGCGGCGCGCTCCGCCAAAGAGGGAACCCGGTCGATCACATCCATCACGAGGTGAAAGCGGTCCAGGTCGTTGAGCATCACCAT
>JBQCGU010000069.1:0-23443 GCA_051955355.1 Solirubrobacteraceae bacterium
AAGGACCGAAGTCGTTTAATGGGGTCCGAACTTTTGCAAGTTCATTCTTCGATGAGCTTGGTGCGGGACTACCAGACGCCGTGCGTGGGCAGGACTGGCAGTACGAATAATGGGAGACTCACGCGCGCAGAGCTATCTGGGTGGCAGGCACACCTTGACAACACGGCAACATGCATCGGATAGTGGGATGTATGGACACAAGTCAACTACCCAACAATCAAGAAGACCGTGAGGTCTACCTGCGTGAACACGACGCGGGTGACTTCATTACGGCGGTGGCCGATGCGAGCCGCCAGGGTGTCGACACGGTGCTTATGACCGTCAAGGCGTTTGCCGGAGAGCCCGAAGCCCTCTACGTCGCCCTCGAATACGCCTACCACAGCGGCATGGCCGTCACGATGGCCGCGGGCGCCGGGGGCAAGCCCAGCAGCGGCAGTCAGCCCAGCGCATAGCCATCGCCTACGGCAGCGGCGCCCACTCTCTACGCCTTGATCGCCTCCAGAGCCTTCCGTCGGCCCTGCCGATCCACCGGCTCCATTAGGGCCTGCAAGAAGCCGTCCAGGTTCCGTCGTCGTTCCCGACGCCGCATTTCGCTCAATCAGCACAGGCCGGGGCGTTATTCAGAGAACGACCTCGTTAGCCGGCTAACAGCTTTGCAGGGCGGCGGTCGGTCTCATCGAAGTTGATGAGCACGATGGGTGGCCCCGAAATGTCCGGACAGCGCAAGCCGTTGAGCGCGGCGCAGATCGAACGTGCTCAGCGCGTTCTGCATCTCTCCTGGCTAAGCCTTCCTGCTGCGCACCGCTCACTGCTTGAGTCAGTTGGCGCTTCGCAATCACAGGCGGTCGATCAACCGCTCGGCGCAGCGGTGGACAGCTTCTTGCGCTCAGCCGGACATCGAGGACTCCCCCCGGCGACTCGGCGCAAGCTTGACCTCGCGCTGGGCGCCTGGCTTCAAGAGCTCCGCATAATCCTCATCGATGTGGGCCATACAAAGATCGCCAAGCTCGATCAGGCAACATATGAGGCGTTCATCGCCCGTACGGCATGGCACGAGTGGGGACATGCTCTCAGCGTCGTTCGCTGCTCGCAGGAGGACATAGCCGCGGGGCGCAAGCTGCTCGAGCTAGCGCCGGCAGGCATCCGCGACAGCATCCGCCAGGCGGGCTATCGTGCAAGCGATTACACCCACGAGCTTGTCGCCGAGACGTATGCGCTGTTGTTGGCGCGGCGTCGGCGAGAAGCAACAGGGAGACCATCATGGCTAGACAGCGAGATCTACAACCTCGTAAAGAGAGTGACCGACTGGAGCGACTGAGTCCGCCCGTGGGCTACATGCTGGGCGAGGATCAGCAAGTCGAGGACGTCTTTGCCGTCGAAGCCGAGCTGCTGCGCAGCGAGGGCATAGATCCAGCGTGGCCGCGGCTCGATAAGGCCACGACAGACTGATCCCTCGTCGCGCAAGAAGCTCTCGCCGCCTCCGCCGCTGAAGACGTCCAAGCGGCCTAATCGCAGGTTTGGATCGCCTCCAGAGCCCGCTGGCGGGCTTTACGAGCCAGCGGCTCCATGAGATGAGCGAAAAGCGCCGCCAGGTTCAGCCTTTGTTCGCTGCGCTGCATTTCGCTCAGGCCAGAGCGGGCATCGAGCAGACTTCCGGCCAATCAGCGCGCGATCAGCTCGCCGGCGTCCACCAGGCGACCCCGACCCATGGCAATCGCCATGAACTTCACTCGAAGCACATGCAAATGGCGTAGCCCCAGCAGCCGCTTGGAGCTCACCCGTATCTTCACCACTGCGTGTCCGGCATGCTTCAGCGTGATGCTCGCGCTGCCGAGCCTGGTGTGCACGTAGCACCTGCCCGGTTCGCTCATTTGGCATACGAACCGCAGCTCTCTTGTCTTGCGGATCGCACCCAGACTCTGCTCGAGCGGTCGTATGCTTGCCCGCAAGGTTGAGTGTTTGCCAACTGAGCCAAGCTGCGCGGGAGGAGACGATTCGCTTTTTTCTTCTTTGGCCACAGGCGATTCCTTGGCAACGAGCGGTTTTGACGACGGTTCGATCAAGATCGTCCGCTGCATGCGCCTTGGATAGCCGAGCACCTCGGTGTTCGAGAACGAAACCGTGTATTCGCCCGGAGCGCTGTATGTGTGCGTGGCGCTGGTCGCCGCCGCCTTGTCGCCGTCACCGAAGCTCAGCAAAGGCGACCACACGTCCAGCGTAGGAGCCGAGAATGCCACCGGCTTGCCTACTTCCGCCAGCGTGGGGGCTTCGAGCGGTTCGGTGGGATCGATCGAGTCGTAACCCGCCGCCTGTATCCGGTAAGTGGCCGGTTCTGGGCATTCGAGAAGCGGTGCACACCCGCCTTCGCTGCTCGTCCACACGATCGTGGCGTCACCGTCCGCCGCGGTGGCGCTGCCCGGAGCATCCAATACCAACACAGCGTCGGACGCCTCGGCGCCGTCTTCGGAGACGTCGCTCGGCGGCTGCCAGCTTCCTCCCGCGGGCATGTAGTCGGCCTGGGCGATGTTGTCGGAGCCGTTCGAGCGCTCCCACACGACAGCCGCGTTGCCCCGCTTGTCGAACACCAGGTCCGAGGGAAAAGCGTTTTGACCTTCCTGGGAGAGCTCCATCGGTTCTTCCCATTCGCCGCCGGCGGGTCGGTAGGACGCTTGCGCCAGCTCATAGCCGCCCGCTCCATGTGTCCCGCCCCAAGCCAGCAGCGCGTCGCCATGTCCATCCAGCGCCACGTGCAGAGATTCCGCCTGGATGCCGACCTTGGACACGTTCGTGGGCAACTGCCATTCCTGTCCAGCCGGACGGTATGCGGCACGTACTGCCTCTCCGCCCGACGAATGCCCCTTCCATACCGCGATCGCATCGCCGGCGGGCGATAGCGCGATCTCTGGGTCGCCGGATCCTTCCCCTTCTTCGGATATCACCAGGCGCGCACCCCAGTCGTGTCCGACCGCGCGGTAGACCGCTTCATCGACATACCGCGAGCCGTCGTAGTGCATCCACGCCACCATCGCATCGCCACGAGCATCCATTGCGGCTTGAGGCGCATACGATTCTCCCGCTGACAGAGCGACCGACGGCTCCCAAGACCCGCTGGCGGGCCTATAGGCGCTTTCGACCACTTCGTTGCTCTTCCAAATCGCCGTCGTGTCGCCCGCTTCGTCAGCCGCCACCCACGGTTCGGGATCGATCGCGCTATTCATTTCGCCGAGATCCACCGGTGTCTGCCATGCTCCTCCCGCCGGCCTGTAAACCGCCTGGACGAGGATTTTGTTGGTCCCGGCAGACCGCGCCCAGACGACCGTGGTGTCACCTGCCGCGTCAACCGCCAAGCTAGGTGAGTAGGCGTTGTGTTCGCCTGCCGTCACGGTTCCGCTGCCTTCTTCGGAGATATCGACGGGCGGCTGCCAGTTTCCCCCCGCGGGCCTGTAGGCCGTCTCTACCGCAATATCGGACCCTACCCACCGTTCCCACACCGCCGTCGCATTGCCGGAGGCATCCAGAACCACCTGCGGTGCGCCCGCGTGTTCGCCCACCTGCGAGATATCGACCGGCGGCAGCCATCCCGCGTGCGCCGTGGACGCGAGAGCGAGGATCGCGGACACGGCAAACCCACTCGCCACCACAACGCCCGTGCAGTGACGCAGCCTGCGGATCGTTGGATGCGCACGTCTCATAGGCAGGGCGGCTTCTCCTTCAGTAATCCCATCAGTCGGTTTGATCCTATTGCGTCACCCCACTGCCTGTTCGTCGCATCGCGTGCCGAAAGCCGCCCGGGCGGCTACCGCCCTTGCAAGCCGGGATCGCCGACGATCGAGGAGAATGAAGGCATGGACGCAATGGACGCAACGACGCCCCACCACCACATCGCGATCGTCGGCTCGGGCTTCGCCGGGCTGGGCATGGCGATCAAGCTCAAGCAAGACCACATCGATGACTTCGTGATCCTCGAGCGCGCCGACGGCCTGGGCGGGACCTGGCGCGACAACACCTACCCAGGGTGCGGTTGCGATGTGCCCTCGCATCTCTACTCGTTCTCGTTTGCCCCCAACCCGAGCTGGAGCCGGACGTTCTCCAGACAGCCTGAGATCTGGGAGTACATGAAGCAGGTGTCGCGTCGCTACGGCATCGACCCACACATCCGCTATCGCCACGAGGTCACCGCTGCTCGCTGGGATGCAGAGCTCGAGCGCTGGGAGATCCAGACTAGCGCCGGGCCGCTCACCGCCGACATCCTGATCGCCGGACCCGGGCCGCTGAGCGATCCCAGGCTGCCCGACATCCCAGGCATCGAGAGCTTTGCGGGGGAGATCTTCCACTCGGCTCGCTGGAATCACGACTATCCCTTGGAGGGCAAGCGCGTCGGCGTGATCGGCACCGGCGCCTCCTCCATCCAATTCGTCCCCGAAATCCAACCCAAGGTGGATCGCCTGACGCTCTTCCAGCGCACGCCACCCTGGGTGGTGCCGAGCCGCGACCGTTCAGTCTCGCGGATCGAGCGCGCCGTCTATCGAGCGCTCCCCGGCGCGCAGCTTGCGATGCGCGCCGCCATCTATTGGGCGCGCGAGCTCTTCGTGATCGGCTTCATGCACCCGCGCGCCGAGTCTCCCGGCGAGCGGATCGCGCGCCGGCACCTCGAATCGCAGGTAGCCGACGCCGAGCTGCGCGGCAAGCTCACCCCCACCTACCGCATGGGGTGCAAGCGCGTGCTGATCTCAAACGACTACTACCCCGCGCTGCAGCAGCCCAATGTCGAGCTGATCACCGACGCGGTCGGGGAGATCGCTCCCAGCGGCATCGTCACCGCCGATGGCGCCACGCACGAGCTCGACGCGATCATCCTCGGCACCGGATTCCACGTCGCCGACATGCCGGTCGGCAACTGGGTTCGCGGCGCCGATGGCCGCACGCTCACCGACGTCTGGAAGGGCAGCCCGCAGGCGTATCTCGGGGCGTCGGTGGCGGGTTTTCCCAACCTGTTCCTGCTCGTCGGCCCCAACACCGGCCTCGGGCACAACTCGATCGTGTTCATGATCGAGTCCCAGCTCAACCACGTCATGGGCTGCCTGCGCTTCATGCGCCGCCATGGCCTGCACAGCTTCGAGGTGCGCCCTGAGGTGCAGCAGCGCTTCAACGAGCGCGTCCAGCGCCGTCTGCAGGGCACCGTATGGAACTCCGGCGGCTGCGCCAGCTGGTATCTCGACGAGAACGGCAACAACCCCACGATCTGGCCTGGCTTCACGTGGACGTTCCGCCGCCGAACGCGCCACTTCCGCCCAGCCGACTATCGCCTGCTGCCGCGCCGGACGCCCATCTCAGCCGCACCCGCGCTAGTGTCCGGCGACATATGAGCCGCAAGAGCGCACACCCCTACGACGTAAACGGGCGCACGGTGTTCATCACCGGTGCCGCCCGCGGCATCGGCGCCGACACCGCGCGCCGTCTGCACGCAAAGGGCGCCAACGTGGCGCTCGTCGGTCTCGAGCCAGAGCGCCTGCAGGCGCTCGCCGCCGAGCTCGGCGAAGACCGCACGGTTGCCTACGAGGCGGATGTCACCGATCTCGACGCACTCCAGCGAGCCGCGCGCGACTGCATCGAGCGCTTCGGAGGCATCGACGTCGGCATCGCCAACGCCGGCATCGCCTTCACCGGCCCACTCGCCACCACGTCGATCGATCACGTCGAGCGAACGCTCGCAGTCAACTTCCTCGGCGTGTGGCGCACCGACCGCGCATTGATCGGGTCGATCACCGAGCGCAAGGGCTACCTGCTCAACATCGCCTCGCTCGCCGCCGTCACACGCGCTCCGCTCATGGGTCCCTATGCCGCAGCCAAGGCAGGCGTCGAGGCCCTCACCGATTCGCTGCGCATCGAGACGCGCCCCACCGGCGCGCGCGTCGGGTGCGCCTACTTCGGATTCATCGACACCGACCTCGTACGCGCGAGCTTCTCTCAGCCCTCCGCGAAAGCGATGACCGGGCGGATGCCCTCGTTCATGCGCAACCCAGCGCCGCTCTCCAAGGCGGTGGATGCGATCGAGCGCGGAATCGAACAGCGCGCCGACAGGCTGTGGGCGCCACGCTGGGTGGGCACCATGATCGCGCTGCGCGGACTGCTCCAACCGCTCACCGAACGGCAGATGGCACGCGAACCTGAGCGCCTGCGCGAAGGGCTGCAAGCCGCCGAAGCTTCGCAAGAGGCCGACACCCAGGACCCGCTGCTCGGTGTCGCCATGCAGGCCGTCGACTAGACAGCCCTAACGGCCAGGGAGGCTGTCCAACTCCTCAGTGGCGGAAGTGGCGGATGCCGGTGGCAACCATCGCCACGCCGGCTTGATCGGCTGCGGCGATCACTTCCTCGTCTTTCACCGACCCAGCCGGCTGGACGATCGCGGTCACGCCCGCTTTGATCGCCAGCTCCGGACCGTCGGCGAACGGGAAGAACGCATCTGAAGCGAGCGCCGACCCGTCGAGCAGCTGCGGTTGAGCGGCGCGCGCCTTCTCCACCGCGATGCTCACAGCATCCACACGGCTCATCTGTCCGGCGCCGATCCCGATCGTCGCGCCGCCGGAGGCCACCACGATCGCGTTCGAGCGCACGTGGCGGCACACCTTCCAGGCGAACAGCAGGTCGTCCCACTGAGCGTCGCTGGGCTGCGCCTCGCTCACCACCTGCATCTGCCCTCTGTCCTCGCTCACCACATCGCGTGTCTGGGCGAGCACGCCGCCGATCACCGGCTTCTCTTCGATGCCCGTCATCCGCGCCGGCCAGTCGGCGAGCTCGAGCAGGCGCACGTTCTTCTTCTCGCTGAGCAGCTCCAGCGCATCGTCGTCATAGCCCGGCGCGAGCAGCACCTCGACGAACTGCTTCGACAGCGCCTGCGCAAACGGGAGGTCGATGCTCCGGTTCACCGCGATCACCCCACCGAACGCGCTCAGCGGGTCACATGCGAAGGCTCGTTCGTAGGCGTGCAAACCGCTCTCGCCGAGAGCGCACCCGCAGGGGTTGTTGTGCTTGACGATCGCGCAGCACGCCGCGTCTGAGAACTCCTCGACCAGCTCGCGCGCCGAGGAGAGGTCGAGCAGGTTGTTGAACGACAGCTCCTTGCCGTGCAGCTGGCGCACGCCGGCGAGCAGGTGCGTCGAAGCGCTCGCTTGCGCGTAGTACGCCGCCTGCTGGTGGGGGTTCTCGCCGTAGCGCAGATCCATCACCTTCTCGTAGCTCTCCGCCCACGTCGGCGGGAAGCCCTCGTACACCTTGCTCCCACACCAGCGGGAGATCGCCGCGTCGTAGCGCGCAGTGCAGGCGAACGCCACCGCGCGCAGCCGCTCGCGCGTGGGCAGCGACAGGCGGCCGTCCTGCTCGCGCAGCTCGCTCAGCACGCCCTCGTAATCAACCGGGTCCACCACCACAGCCGCGAACCCGCTGTTCTTCGCCGCCGCCCGGATCATCGTCGGGCCGCCGATGTCGATGTTCTCGATCGCCTCCTCGTCTGAGGCGCCGCGCGCGAGCGTCTGCTCGAACGGGTAGAGGTTGACGCACACCAGATCCACCTGCTCGATCGAATGCTCTCCCGCCGCTTGCAGGTGGGAGTCTTGGTCGCGCAAGGCGAGCAGGCCCGCATACAGGCGCGGGTGCAGCGTCTTCACCCGCCCATCCATCATCTCCGGAAAGCCCGTGAAATCCTCGATCGCGCGCGACTGCACCCCGGCGTCGGACAGCGCTCGCGCGGTGCCGCCCGTCGAGACGATCTCCACGCCGAGATCCGCGAGGCCGCGCGCGAACTCGACGATGCCCGTCTTGTCCGACACCGACAGCAGCGCGCGGCGCACCCGCACCTCTCCCGGGGCGGCGCGCTCGACCCCTGCCTCTTTGACGGTGCGCCCGACGCTTGTTTGCTCGTTCACGACTCGCACACTATTCGTCGCGGATTCTCCGGGTCGGCATGCAACGCTCCCCGTGCAAACAGCCCCACCGCCTTCGGCAACAACGCGTGCTCCAGGGGGCGCAACGCCTGGAGCACCTCATCGGGATCTCTTGCCTGTGGCAGCTCGAGCGCCTGCTGCAGTATCACCGGGCCGCTGTCCACGCCCGAGTCGACGAAGTGGACCGTCACGCCGAAAACCTTCACGCCATACGCAAGCGCCTGCTCGATCGCGCGCAAGCCCGGGAAGGCAGGCAGCAGCGACGGGTGCACGTTGATCACCGCTCCCGGGAAGCGCTCGAGGAAGACCTCGCCGAGCAGCTCCATGTAGCCAGCCAGCACCACCAGGCGCGCGCCTTGTTCGGCAACCCACTCGCCAAGCGCCTCGTCGCGTGCCCGGCGATCGGCGTACGCCTTGCGCTCGAACACCGCCGTCTCGATCCCGCGCGCCTGCGCGCGCTCCAGCGCACGCACGCCTGGCACGCTCGAAGCCACGCCGACGATCCGCGCCTGGCGCCCGTGCACCGTGTCGAGCAGCGCCTGCAGGTTGGTGCCGCCGCCGGAGACGAGGACGGCGATAGGCAGCGGCTGGGCGGTCACGGCGCCGGACGATACCGATGTGACCCAGCTCACAGAGCCGAGAGTTCACAAGTTGTTCAATCGATGTGCAAGCGAAGAGTCGAACATCACAGCTGAAACGAAGAACGAGAAAAAGAGACTCTTCCGAAAGGTCTACAGATGTCACCATCGCTATTCATCGCATTCGTGCTCTTGGGCGGGGGCGCAAGCGCGCTGCGGCGCACAGGCCACAACGACCTGATCACCCCGCGTCCATACAACAACCGGCACAGCGACGCCACCGCCGCCCGCGACGAGCGGGCGACCCTGGTCAGCTAGCGGCAGTCTCGAGCGCGAACTTGCCCGCCGCGGCACTCGTGCCGTCGAGCGGGTAGTCGCCCGTGAAGCACGCGTCGCAGTGCGTCGAGCGATCGGCGCCCACCGCCTCATACACGCCGTCGAGCGACAGATAGGCGAGCGAGTCGCAGCCCAGCTCTGCCGCTATCTGCTCGACCGAGCGCTCGTGCGCGATCATCTCCTGGCGCGTGGACATGTCGATCCCGTAGTGGCACGGATGCTTGATCGGCGGCGCCGATATGCGCATGTGCACCTCGCGCGCTCCCGCATCCCGGAGCATCTGCACGATCTGGCGCGTCGTGTTGCCGCGCACGATCGAGTCGTCCACCACCACAAGCCGCTTGCCTCCCACCACCTCGGGCAGCGGGTTGAACTTCATGCGCAACCCGTGCTTGCGCAGCTCCTGGCCGGGTTGGATGAACGTGCGCGCCACGTAGCGGTTCTTGACGAACCCGTCGTCCTGGGGCAAACCGCTCGCGCGAGCGTAGCCGCGCGCCGCAGCGTTGCCCGAGTCGGGCACCGGGATCACCAGGTCGGCTTGCACCGGCGACTCGCGCGCGAGGATCTCTCCCATGCGCCCGCGCACCACCTGCAGCACCTGGTCGTTCATGCGTGAGTCCGGGCGCGCGAAGTAGATGTACTCGAACACGCAAAACGACTTGCGCTCAACCCGTGCGCTCTGGCGGCTGTGCAAGCCGTCGTCGGCGAGCGTCACGATCTCGCCGGGATTCACCTCCCGCAGCAGCGTCGCGCCGATGATGTCGAACGCGCACGACTCCGACGCCACGCAATAGCGCACCGGCTCGCCATCCTCGCCACCGGCGGACTGCTCCGGAGGGAGCGCGCCGAGCACGAGCGGCCGCAGACCGTGGGGGTCGCGGAACGCCACCACGCGGTCCTTGGTCATCACGACGATCGAGAACGCGCCCCGCAGGCGCGGCAGCACCTCAGCGATGGCATCCTCGATCCGCTCCGCCGGGTGGGTGGCGAGCAATGCCGCCACGATCTCCGAGTCCGACGTCGAGCTGAACGTGACGCCTCGCTCGCTCAGCTCCTCGCGCAGCTCCACCGCGTTCACCAGGTTGCCGTTGTGTGCGAGCGCCAGCTCGCGTGAGGAGCCGTTGGTGCCCGCCGAGCGGTGCACCGGCTGGGAGTTCTCCCACGCGTTGGAGCCGGTGGTGGAGTAGCGCACATGCCCGATCGCCAGATCCCCTGAGAGGGTGCGCAGGTCGTTCTCGCTGAACACCTGGCTGACGAGCCCCAGCTCGCGCCTGGTGATGATGTTGCCGCCGCGATCCGCCGCCGCGATGCCCGCCGACTCCTGGCCGCGGTGCTGGAGCGCGTACAGCGCGAAGTACGACAGTCGCGACACCTCGTGGCGCGGTGCGTATACGCCAAACACACCGCACTCGTCGCGCGGCCCGTCGCGATCGGCTGCCCATCCGCCAGGCATTGAGCCACTCACGCTAGCAGCGCTCATGCGAACAGCTTCGCCAGCGCCGTGTGCGCCTCGGCAAGCTCGGCGAGCTGCACGTCGATCTTTTCCTCGCCAGCCGCAATCCTCAGCGACTCGCCCCCGACGACGCCGATCGTCCTCAGCGGGGTGCGCCCCTCGAACAGCCCCGTCAGCCGCTGCTCGCAACCGCTGACGAGAAAGCCTCCCGGACCCTCGCCGAACAGCTGCTCGACATCGGCGTTCTGGAGCTTGACCTGTGCTCCGATCCCGCACGCCAGGCAGCACTCCGCAAGGGTAACCGCCAGGCCGCCCTCGGCAACGTCGTGAGCACTGGAAAGCGCACCTGCCCGGACAGCATCGCGCACGGCGGCCTGCGCGACGATCACCGCCTCCAGGTCTGCCGGCGGCAGACCGTCAGGCAGCTCCCAGCCCCACAGCTTGGCCAGCTCGCTGGCTCCCAGGGCCGGGATGAACGGGCCTACGAGCGCAATCGCCTCGCCCGCCTTCGCAAATCCCAGCCGTCCGGGCCGGCGCGCGTCGGGCAGGCGGCCAACCATGCCCACCACCGGCGTGGGGTAGATCGGGCCGGCGCTCGCTCCCTCGTTGTAGAGCGACACGTTGCCGCCCACGATCGGCGCGCTCAGGGCGCGGCAGGCGTCGCCCAACCCGCGCACCGCTTCGGTCAGCTGCCAGGCGATGTGCGGCTTCTCCGGGTTGCCGAAGTTGAGGTTGTTGGTGGTGCCCAGCGGCTCAGCCCCCACGCACGCAAGGTTCGACGCGCACTCCAGCGCCGCCTCGACAGCGCCTGTGTAGGGGTCCGCCGCCACACGTCTGCCGTTGCAGTCGATCGACACCGCTATCGCCGGCAGCGGCTCGTCCGCCGCCCGGGCACGGTGGGGCTCGATCGTGAGCACCGCCGCATCCGCCTGCTCGGGTCGCCTCACGGTGCGCGACTGCACGATCGCGTCGTACTGCTCGAACAGCGGCCTGCGCGATGCGATGTTCGGGCAACGCAGCAACGCCAGCAAGACCTCTCGCACGGGTGCACCCTTGGAGAGGAGCGCTTGCGGCGCTCTGTATGGGGACTCGTTCGGCTTGCTCGGATGGAGGTCATACAGCGGACAGTCATCCACCAGCGCGCGCACCGGCATGTCGCCGACGAGCTCCTCTCCACGCCACACGCGCATGCGCTGCGTGTCGGTCACCGTGCCGATCACCGCCCCACACACCTCCCACTTCTCGCACAGCTCGAGCACCTGAGCGACGTTCGCCGGCTCCACCACGCACAGCATGCGCTCCTGGGACTCGCTCACCATGATCTCGAACGGCTCCATGTCGGCCTCGCGCAGGAACACCTTCGAGATGTCGATGTCGATGCCCACCTCACCCTTCGACGCCATCTCCGAAGCCGAGGAGGTAAGACCGGCGGCGCCCAGATCCTGAAGTGAGACGAGCAGCCCTCGCTCGAGCAGCTCAAGCGAGCACTCCATCAGCTTCTTCTCCTCGAACGGGTCGCCCACCTGCACCGTCGGGCGCTTGTCCTCGTCCTCCCCGAGCTCAGCCGACGCGAGCACCGAGGCGCCGCCGATCCCATCACGTCCGGTCGAGGCGCCGAACAGCACCAGCGCGTTGCCCACACCGGCGGCTGCGCTGCGCACGAGCTGCTCGTGCCGGCCCAGCCCGAGCGCCATCGCGTTCACCAGGCAGTTCTGCTCGTAAGGCTCCTCGAAGTACACCTCTCCGCCCACCGTCGGCACCCCGATCGAGTTGCCGTAGTGGCCGATACCCGCCACCGCCCGGTCGAGCAGGTAGCGGGCTCGCTCGCTGCTCGGCTCGCCGAAGCGCAGGGAGTCGAGCACCGCGATCGGGCGCGTGCCAATCGCGAAGATGTCGCGAAGGATGCCGCCCACGCCCGTCGCCGCACCCTGGAAGGGCTCCACTGCCGAAGGGTGGTTGTGGGACTCCACCTTGAACGCACACACCAGCCCGTCGCCCACATCCACCGCGCCCGCGTTCTCGCCCGGCCCCATCACGACGTGAGGTCCTTCGGTGGGCAGTGTTCGCAGCAGCTTCTTGGAGTGCTTGTACGCGCAGTGCTCGCTCCACAGCAACGAATACATCGCCAGCTCCACCTGATTGGGCGCGCGCCCCTGCTTCTCGCAGATGAGCTCGTACTCGGACTCGGTCAGCCCGAGCGCCAGCGCATCTCCAAGCGTCGGCAGCGTGGCTGTGTCAGACACGCGCGCCCTCCACCGCCAGACGCATGGACTGGAAGATGCACAGCCCATCCGCCGAGCCCGTCAGCTCGTCGACCGCGTGCTCGGGGTGTGGCATCAGGCCGAACACGTTGCCCTGCTCGTTGCGCACGCCTGCGATGTCGTCCAGCGATCCGTTGAAGTTCTCCTGCGCCGCATAGCGCAGCACCACCTGTCCGCCGGACTCCATCGCCGCGAGCGTCGTCTCGTCGGCGTAGTAGCGCCCCCACGAGTGCTTTGCGGGGATGCTCAGGTGAGCGCCCGCCTCGCACACGCGCGTGAAGGCGGTGTCGTTGTCCACCACTTCCAGGTTCACCTGCCTGAATGTGAAGCGCAGGTTCGCGTTCGGCAGCAGCGCGCCAGGGAGCAGGTGAGCCTCGCACAGGACCTGAAACCCATTGCAGATGCCCAGCACGAGCCCCCCTTCGCGAGCGAACTCGATCACGGACTCCATCACCGGCGAGAAGCGCGCGATCGCCCCCGCCCGCAAATAGTCGCCGTAGGAGAAGCCTCCGGGGACGACAATCGCGTCGGCGCCCTTCAGGTCTCGTTCGCCGTGCCAAAGCAGCTCGGCGTCGCCCACGCGGCGTGCGGCATCGAGCGCGTCGACCTCGTCGCAGGAGCCCGGGAAGCGAAGGACGCCGAACTTCACCGCGCGCCGTCGAGCAGCTGTATCTCGTAGTCCTCCACGAGCGGGTTCGCGAGCAGCTTCTCGCACATCGGCTGCAGTTGATCGGCGTCAGGCACGTCGAGCTCCACCATGCGCCCCACGTGCACCCGCTCCACACCCTGAAAGCCGAGCGCCGGCAGCGCCCGCACGACCGCCTCGCCCTGGGGATCGAGGATGCCCGCCTTGGGCCTGATCAGCACGCGCGCCCTCACGCGCTGCGGTCCAGCCAAGCCTGAAACGGCTCGCCGGTGATCAGCTCGTACGCCTCCACGTAGCGCGCGCGTGTGCCCGCAACGACGTCGTCCGGGATCTCGGGTGCCGGCGGCTTCTTGTCCCAGCCGCTTGCCGACGCCCAGTCGCGCACGTACTGCTTGTCGAAGCTCGGCTGCCCTTTGCCCACCTCGTAGCCGTCCACCGGCCAGTAGCGCGAGGAGTCCGGCGTGAGCACCTCATCGCCGATCACCAGCTGTCCGCCCTCGTCGAGACCGAACTCGAACTTCGTGTCGGCGAGGATCACGCCGCGCTCGCGCGCGTGCTGGGCTGCAAACGCATACAGCGCGATCGAAACCTCGCGCACGCGCTCCATCAGCGCCCGGTCGCCCACCAGCTCGATCGCCTGGTGGAAGTCGATCGCCTCGTCGTGGCCCACCTCCGCCTTCGTAGACGGGGTGAAGATCGGCGCAGGCAGCTGCTCGGACTCCTGCAAACCCGCCGGCAGGTCGATGCCCGACACCGAGCCCGTCGCCTGGTAGTCCTTCCAGCCCGACCCAGTGATGTAGCCGCGCACGACGCACTCCACCGACAGCATCTTCAGCTTGCGCACAACCATCCCGCGCCCACGCGCCTCGGCAGGCACCCCGTCGGTGAACGAGATCAGGTGGTTGGGGACGATGTGCTCGGTCTTTGAGAACCAGAACGCCGATAGGCCCGTCAGCACCTTGCCCTTGTCGGGGATAGGCGTCGGATGCACCGCGTCGTAGGTCGAGATGCGGTCGGATGCCACCATCAGCAGCTCACCGTCGAGCGCATACATCTCGCGCACCTTCCCGGTCGAGAGAAGGGTGAGATCGGCGAGTGCAGGGGTCACGCGGCGCGATGCTAGCAACGCTTCCTGACGTCCGGAAGGCAAGCGACGCAAGGACGCGGACACCGAAGCGCGATCAGCGCGCGGCGACCGCGGCTGCTGCAGCGTGTGGGCGTCCGGCCCAGGCGGCGCATCTCACTTCGGCGCGATCACCACCCACGAAACCATGCGCGAAGGGTCGTCCTTCTTCGGGCGACGCTCTATGCGCCATCCCTCATCCTTGCGCCCGAACAGGCGGTCGAGCGCCACCGGCACCATGCGCTGCGCCCAGTGCTCGGGATCCGGCACGCTGTCCGCCGGCAGCGCCCGTTCGATTGCCCGCTGAACGCCCACCCACGGAACCTCGCTATGGCGCCGCAGCCGCTCGCTCAGCTCCCGGTCGGCACGCATGCGCGCGAGCACCTCGACGCGCAGCTGGGCGTGCCGGTCACCCGTTCTCGACGGCGTGCCCTGCTGCTTACGCTGCTGCTCCCCCTGCCCCCGCTCTGCGTTGCCTGCGCTTGGCAGGCGCCGGGCAAGCCGGCTTGCATACACCGCGCGCGCCTCCAGGTCTCTGTGTGGGTCGGCTACCGAATGGCGATCCTCGAACGACAGCACGCGCAACGGGATCGGATAGGCGTTGCCGGCGCGGTCGGGCGCGCCGCTCGCACTCGACCAGAACACGCCGTTGCCCGGCAGCGGCTCGTTGAGCAGCGACGAGAGCAGATCGTCGGAGAAGTGCGCATTGGCGGCCTTCACAGCACGCAGATCTCCTTCGGAGAGCAGATGGAAGATGAACCAGGAGTCGCCTTGGCTGAGCAGCTCGTGAGGAATCGATCCGGGCTGCTGGGTAATCAGCACAGCACCCAGGCTGTACTTGCGCCCCTCCTTGACCCACTCCTCGTAAGCCGACTCGCCCGCGCCGTATCGGCCGAGCACCGCCTGCGCCTCCTCCACGACGGCGATCGTCGGGATCGGCTTGGGGCGAGCGCGCGTGAACTCGCGCTGATTGCGCTCGAATATGTACCTGAGCACTATCCCCGAAAGCGCCAGGCTGGCAGCCCCGCGCATACGCGAGACGTCGAGCACGCACAGCTTGCCGTCGCCCAGCGCGCGCGTCAGCAGCGTGAGCATGCTGCTGTCGGGGTCGTGCAGTTCGCGCACGATGCGCGTCATGTGCGAGCGGGCGGCATACAGCTCCGCCTCCTGACTCTCGCTCAAGCCCAACAGCGCCGCCACGCGCGCCGGCTTTGCGTTGTTGCCATGCTCATAGACGAGATCCACCAGCTTGCCCCACGCTTCGGCGTCGAGCGCCTTCAGCTTGTGCACGTTCTGCTGCATCTGCTGCTCCGGCGTGAGCGCCACCGAGATGACCAGCGCGGGCGCGAGCTCGCGTATGTCGATATGCACGCCAGCCGCCTTGAAGGAGCCGTAATAGGGAGATGGCGCCTCCTGGTTGGTGAACACGACGAGCCGATCCGCCAGCTCCTCCACGTCGCACAGCGCTGGACGGTTGTGGACATCGGGCCAGAAGTACTCGCCGTCCGGATCGAACACGACCGTGCCCACCGGCGCTCGCCGCCCATCCGGCATCGAGATCGCCGGGTCCTCGGCATACAGGCCAGAGAGCAGCAGCTTGACGAGGTTGGACTTGCCGAAACCCGCCCGGGCGAACACGAACGAGCGTCGCGCCACGAGTTGCTCCATCGCAAAGCGCACCGGCACGGACGGCTCCATCGCCTTCATCCATGCGGGCGCATGCGACCGGGATTTCGGCGGGTCGCTTTGCCGCTGACCCGCCGCGCCCTGCGGGGCCGACGAGTCGCTCTCCTCCTGTAGGCCGCAATAGACGAACTCGCCGAGCGCATAGAAGCCGATCTCGCTTCCCCGCGTACCGCCCGCCACGTGACGCAACACCTCCTCCGAGAGGAACGCCACCCGCGCGCCCACATGTGGCACGCGGCGGTGAGAGGGCGCGAACAGCAGCTCGCCTTCTCGCCGACGGATGACGCCGAGCATGCGAATGCCGACTCGGTAGCGCACGTCGCGCCCACGCCATTCCTCCAAAGGCTGCCGCTCGCCACCAGCCGCCATGCGCAGCGCATGCTCCTCGCCGGATCTGCCCGTCAGCCAGCCGTCGGCTGTGACGCTCGCCATGCGTCCGAGCACCGCCTCGTTCGGGTCGCCCAGCTCGATCAGCACGAAACGCCCGTGCATCGGCACCGAGTCGATCTCCTCGAAATAGGGCACCGTGAGCTCCCCGTGGAACTCCAGGCCGCTCGATCTGGTGCCCCGGAAGGCACCGATCACCAGTCCGGGCGCGAAGAACCCGCTGTCAGGCTGTCCGTTCGCCGCCGCCGCCGAGGAGCAGCTGTCCACCGATGCGGGCCTCACGCTCGCTACCTCGGCCTGGAGCACGCTCCGCTTGAGCTTCTCGGCGCACAGCCGACGGACGCCCGACTGGGCGACTGGTTCAGGCAGCCAGGATTTTTGCCGCGAGAATCGCCGCGTTGCGGGCGTTGTCCAAGCCCACGCACGCCACCGGTACGCCGGGCGGCATCTGCACGATCGAGAGGATCGCGTCGAGGCCGCCAGCCGCGGTGAGGCGTCCGGACAGCGGCACGCCGATCACTGGAAGGTCGGTGTGGGCAGCCACTGCTCCGGGCAGCGCCGCAGAGATGCCCGCGCCGGCGATCACCACGCGCAGACCTCGCGACTTGGCGGTCTTGGCGTATTCGGCAACCGTGTCCGGTTCGCGGTGCGCGGACATCACCTTGATCTCGTGCGCGATACCCCGGTCGGCAAGCTCCTTGCCGGCCTTTTCCATTT
The DNA here is from genome assembly GCA_051955355.1 of Solirubrobacteraceae bacterium. Taxonomy (GTDB): domain Bacteria; phylum Actinomycetota; class Thermoleophilia; order Solirubrobacterales; family Solirubrobacteraceae; genus Palsa-744. The sequence continues at coordinate 17,128 of JBQCGU010000069.1, forward strand.
GCTCCATGTCGCTCGCGGAGCCCATCACGATGCCGATGAGCGGCTCACTGACGTCGAACTCCTCGAGCTGAGCGCGAGTCTCGGGCTCGTTGGCGAGATGGATCGGTGTTGGGACAGATTCGGTCATGTGCTCTGGCTCACGTCCTGGCGGCTGATTTACGTCCTGGCGGGATCCGCCTGGGCCGCGATGTCACGGCGCAGCTGCATCCCGTCGAAGGAGATTGCGTGCGCGGCAGCATACGCAGCCTGGCGGGCGGAGGGAGCGTCGGAGCCCAGCGCGGTGACGTTCAGCACACGCCCACCCGCCGTCACAACCTGACCGTCGTCACGCCGGACAGTCCCCGCGTGCGTCACCTCAACCCCGGATGGCACTTCATCCAGGCCGTGGATCGCCTCGCCGCTGGAAGACGACTGCGGATATCCGGCTGAGGCGAGCACGAGCGTCACCGCCCAGTCCTCGCTCCACGTCAGCCGCGCGCTCTTCAAGCCGTCGAGGCGCGAGGCGCCGAGCAGGAGCTCAACCAGGTCGCTGCGCAGACGCGGCAGCACCGCCTGCGTCTCCGGGTCGCCGAAGCGCACGTTGAACTCGAGCACACGCACCCCTTCGGGCGTGAGCATCAGCCCTGCGTAGAGCACTCCATGGAAAGGCGTGCCACGCTCGCGCATGAGGTCGACTATCGGCTGGTGCACTTCGTTTGCGATCTGGCGAACCCGCACCTCGTCGAAGCCCGCCACCGGCGAGTAAGAGCCCATGCCGCCGGTGTTCGGCCCGCGGTCGTCCTCGAAGATGCGCTTGTAGTCGCGCGCAGGCGCCATCGGCAGGGCTCGCACCCCGTCGCACAGCGCGAGCAGCGAGAGCTCCTCGCCGACGAGCAGCTCCTCCACCACCGCGCTCGCTCCCTCCTCGCCGAAGCGCTCCTGCACGAAGATCTCTTCGAGCGCCGCGCACGCCTGAGCGGAGTCCTCGGCCACCGTCACGCCCTTGCCGGCAGCCAAACCATCCGCCTTGACCACCACGCCCGGGTTGGCCAGCTCCTGCACCGCCGCGACGCCCTCCTGCAGGGACTGCACGCGCCGCCAGCGCGCGGTTGGAACGCCCGCCTGCTCCATCGCCTGCTTGGCAAACGCCTTGGACCCCTCCAGCCGAGCGGCAGCCGCGCTCGGACCGAATGCGGCATGACCGTTTCGCGCAAGCGCATCCACGAGCCCGGCGACGAGCGGCGCCTCGGGTCCCACCACGGTCAGGTCGACGCCCTCTCGCTCGACCGCGCGCACGAGGCCGTCGACGTCGTCGACCGCGACGTCGAGCACGCGCGCGTCGAGCGCCATGCCCGCGTTGCCCGGAGCGCACAGCAGCTCAGGGTGGTGCGCAGAGCGGGCAAGCGCGCGGACGAGCGCATGCTCGCGTCCCCCCGCGCCCACCACGAGAACCTTCATCTGGCCGGACGCCCCGCCGGTCGGATGCGGTGAGCGCTCACGTGTTCAGCGATGCGATGAAGTCGTCCACGGGGATCGCCGCGAGTGTCTCATAGCGACCCGTTCCGCGCGATCCGAGCTCGAGCGACACACGCGCCATCGTCTTCTCGTCGGGCGCCTCCACCACCGAGATGAAGTCCACGTTTCCGAGCGTCGCCCACTGCGCCTTGACGCTCGCCCCGAGCTGCTCCACCTCCTTGTTCACCTCGCGGATGCGCTCGGGATTGTTCTTCACCGTCTGCACTCCCTCAGGAGTGAGCGTCGAGAGCATGATGTAGGTGGGCATGGCTCCTCCGTCCATCTGGGGTTGGCGCTTTGCGGCGCAATGTCAGCTTCGTTGTACCCGATCGGCATAATCACCGCCGTGATCGCTCGCTACACCCGCCCCGAGCTCGGAGCCATCTGGACCGACGAGGCTCGCATGGACGCCTGGCGGCGGGTCGAGGTGGCGGCATGCGAGGAGCTGCCCGCCCTGCTCGGCGCGGGCGAGGGTCCCACATCGGAGGAGCTGGAGCGGATCCGCCGTGCCACGTTCACGGTGGAGGCGGTCAACGAGCGCGAGCGCGTCACCGATCACGACATGGCGGCATTCGTCGACGTGCTCGCCTCCTCAGCCGGCGAGGCTGGTCGCTGGATCCACTTCGGGCTCACCTCCTCCGACGTGCTCGACACAGCGCTCGCGCTTCAGCTGCGCGCCGCCGGTGAGGTGGTTGCCCAGGGAGCGCATGCGCTCGTCCATGCGCTTGCCGGGCGCGCGCGCGAACACGTCGACACGCTCTGCGTCGGTCGCACGCACGGCATCCACGCCGAGCCAACCACTTTCGGCGTCAAGCTCGCCGGCTTTGCGTTCGAGGCTCACCGCAACGCCGAGCGCTTGGAGCGTGCTTTCGCCCAGGCGGCGGTCGGGGCGCTGTCGGGCGCTGTGGGCACCTACGCTTCCACCAGCCCCGAGTTCGAGCGGCGCGTGCTCGAGCGCCTGGGTCTCGGCTGCGAGGAGGTCTCCACGCAGGTCGTCCCGCGTGACCGTCACGCCGAGCTGCTCAGCGCGATCGCGCTCGCCGGCGCCGGCTTGGAGCGCCTGGCGACGGAGATCCGCCACCTCCAGCGCACGGAGGTGCGCGAGGCGCAGGAGCCGTTCCGAGCAGGTCAGAAGGGGTCGAGCGCGATGCCCCACAAGCGCAACCCGATCAAGAGCGAGCAGATATCCGGACTGGCGCGCCTGCTGCGCGGCAATGCCCAGGCGGCGCTCGAGAATGTCGCCCTGTGGCACGAGCGCGACATCTCCCACTCCTCGGTCGAGCGCGTGATCCTGCCCGACTCGACGATCCTGATCGACCACCTCCAGCGCAGCGCCACCTCGCTCGTGCAGGGCTTGGTGATCGACGAGCAGCGCATGCGCTCCAACCTGGAGCTCACCTGCGGGGCGCTGTTCTCGCAGCGCGTCCTGCTCGCGCTCGTCGAGGGCAACCCCGAGCGCAGCCGTGCGCCGATGTCGCGCGACGGCGCCTACCGCGTCGTGCAGGAGCTGGCCCAGCGGGCGTGGGACGAGCAGACGCCGCTGCGCGAGCTGCTCGCCGCCGACGAGCGAGCATCCGGGCTGGATCTCACCGCGATCTTCGACTACTCGCACTACGCCCGCTACGCACACGAGATCGTCGGGCGACTCGACGAGATCGCCTGAGGGGGCGCACCACCACGGAGAGGGTATGCCTCGCCGGGCGCCCGCCGAGCGCCGATCGGAAGCTGAACGGGCCGCTCACGCGCAGGCGACCGCCCGCATCGAGCGCTTTCATTGCGATCGCGCTCGCCCGCGCTCGGACCTCGACGATCCCCGATTTCACGGTCTGCGCGCCGCGGTTGAAGACCAAACGCGCCGCCGTGCACCGCCGCCTGTGGCCTGCATGCGCCTTCTTGCACTTCTTCGCACCAAACGAGAGATCCCAATGGAACGTTCCCGCGTCGGCCACCCTGAAGAAGAACACAAGCTCGTCTCGCTTGGAGTCGAACGCGGGCTTCCCAACGAGCTCGAAGGCATTGTTCGGCGCCGCTACCGCGACCGCGTTGCTGGTTGCGGTTGCAGGCGAGCCCGGACCGTTGGTGAGCGTGCATCCGCTGGATCTGGCGGCAACGAACTCGGTTGCACACACCAGCATGCCCGCCACACCTTCTCCGTCGGCGGCAGCTGTGACCCGGCCGGCGATCTCTCCACCCGCCGTCAACTGGGCATCGACGCCGCGTGTCGTGCTCCCTTGGATCACAGCTATGCCGGCATGTGCGCTCGCCAGGTAGTTGGCGCCTTCGGGGGCGCTGAACTGAACTTCGTAGGAGCCCGTTGGAATACCGGACAACATGTATTCGCCGGAGGCGTTCGTAAACGTGCATTCCCCAAATTCATGGCTGCTCGCACATACGTGCGCGTTGGCGAGCGGCGCGTTCGTCGACGCATCTCCCACCCTTCCTGCGATCTGACCTGCGGTGAGCAATGCCGCGTCGATGCCCACCACCGTGTTTGGCGCGGTGACCGACACCGTTTCCGCTTCTCCAAACGACCGCTTTGCGTTGTACCACTGGCCCAGGTAGTTGCTCCGAGCAGCCGCCCCAAACGCGGTCTCAAGTCCTGGGACGAACTCTACGTCGTAGGAGCCGTCGGGCAGGCCCGAGACGGCATATTCGCCCGCCGTTCCGGTGGTGGCACAGGCTTCGATGCCGTCCGTCGCCCGCGTCGCACACACCAGGATGTCGGCGAGCGGCGACCCGTCTGCGGCGGCGCTCACCCGGCCATGGATTTCGGCGCCGCGCTGCATTTCGGCGTTGATTCCCGTCGTTGCGCTGCCCGCGGCGACTGACACAGGCTGCGCTTCATGTTCAATGCCCTTGTCGGGGTAGTACTCAGGAACATAATCCTCTACGGCTTCGAGAGGCCCGGTTTCTTCGGAGAAGAATTCAACGGTGTAAGAGCCGTTCGATAGGCCCGAGATCGTGTATTCGCCGTCGGCGTTGGTGGTTGTGCATTCGCCAGCCTCCCCTTCGGTCAAGTCAAGAGCGCACACGCCGATATGTGCGAGCGTCTGGCCCCCTTCGGCGGCGGTCACCTTGCCGCTTATCTGTCCGCCCGGCTGCATTGTGGCATCGACACGGCTGACGCTGCCGGCGGCAACCGCGACCGGTTCTGCGTCCGCTTCTGTTGCCTTTTCGCTGTAGTACTGCGTAGCGAGGTTGACAGCCCCGCCCTTGCCATAGAACACGACTTGATAAAGCCCTGCCGCCAAGCCCGAGATCGAGTATTGCCCTGCGGCGTCTGTCCTCGCGCACCCCCCTGCGAACGCTGCGAGGAACGCGCAGACTTCCTGGTCGGAAAGCGGATTTCCTGCCGTAGACGTCACCGTCCCGCCTATCTCTCCGCCGGGCTGCAGCGCGGCATCGATGCCCGCAGTCACGTTCGGCGCCGTCACCGACACCGGGGTGGCGGTCAGCGACGACGGCTGGCCGTCGTAGTACTCCAGCAGGTAGTTGCCGGTATTTTCGTAGCCGCGTCCGAATTTGACCTTGTAGGCGCCGCTCGGAAGGCCGCCGATCGTGTATTCACCACCAGAGTTCAGGGCGGTTACCTGGCAGGAGAGCGAGTGCCCCCAGTCTGAGCTTTCCACGGTATATCCGCTCCCTTCTTCGCCGGCGATCGGACTTCCGTCGCGCAACCAGACGTAGGAGAAGCTGTTCGGGCTGCCCAGCCAGCTTCCAGGCGAGCACCTGAGTTCCTTGCCGAGAATGGGCGCACCGCTCAACGTGGGCGGGCCGCTGTTGACGGGCGTTGGGGCAACGGGCGCTCCAGCGGCGGCGACAGGAGCGAGCGTGACGGCGAACGCAACCGCCAGAGCTGCGATCGAGCAGCGCACAAGTCGGCAGCACCGGCCCACCTCCGGTCCAGGGCCGCTGATCTGACTCCAGTTGACGACGGCTTCCTGCATCGGCTGTCCCTGGTTCGCATGTGTCCCCCTGATGAGGATGCCGAGCAATAAACCATCTCTGGACTACGTGCACATTCGTTATCTTCCTGGCACTTGCCGGTGATGTGCCCGCAATGCGCGTGCGTAGAAACTACCTAGCGCTTGGGCAGAGAATACGTATGCGCCGGATAAAGAGCGCCCGTACTGTCTTTCGACATGTTCATACGAAAGCGCATCACATACGCCAACGTCGTTGCAACGTTCGCGCTCGTCTTCTCCATGGCCGGAGGAGCAATGGCTGCGAAGCATTACCTGATCAACTCAACCAAACAAATCAATCCCAAGGTTATCAAAGCCCTGAAAGGCAAAACAGGTCCTCAGGGCGTGGCCGGCAAAGAAGGCCCCGCTGGGAAAGAAGGCCCCGCCGGGAAAGAAGGACTTCCCGGCAAAGAAGGCAAAGAAGGTAAAGAAGGCAAAGAAGGCGCCTCGGCGACGAAACTGTTTGCCGTGGTGAGCTCGACGGGCACGCTCGTACGGGGAAGCGGTGTTGTTTCATCCCAATCGCTGGGCGGAGGCACGTTCGAAGTTAAGTTCGATACGAACATCACCCAGTGCGCATTCCTCGGCACGATCGGCACCACCGGGTTCGAAGGCGAAGAACCGGGTGACATCGACATCGCGGGTAGGGTTGGAACGGAAGACAGCCTATATGTGGAGACCCGCAGCAACGGAGGGACTCTCGAAGCCAAGAGCTTCCACGTGGCGGTCATCTGCTGAGCTCGTCTCATGAGTGGCGGTGACGCGGGGGGCCCCGACCGCCCGGTGGCCGGGATGGACAGGCCAGCCCCTTAGGCGCCCGGCCCCAACGTCGGCCCGCCCGGCGGGCGGCGCCCGCC
>JBQCGU010000070.1:0-21867 GCA_051955355.1 Solirubrobacteraceae bacterium
CGGGGCGGTCTCGCGCGTGTACGCGAGACCGCACTCGCGCCCACGCCGGAGGCGTGGTAGCCAAGCTCGGCGATCCGACGGCCACACGGCGGGCGGACCCCCCGACTTGGCAGTGGACAGCATCGGAGCCGATGGTGCGCGTCTATCACGAGCAGCCCGGACACGCGGGCATAGCGCCACGCACATTCGGTCCCCTGGCCCGCTTTGACCCGCACGTGCGCGACGCTCACCAGCGCCCACGCGAGGACCCACACGGACGCGGCGTGCTGTATCTGGCGGCCAACCTTGCCACTGCGCTAGCGGAGTCCTATCCAGAACAGTGGCCTGAGGTATCGATCTGCCCGCACACGCGCGCCACATGGGTACGCCCGCCCGCACCAATGGCGCTACTCGACCTCACCGGCGAGGGCGCTCTCGCAGTCGGAGCCACAGGCGTCCTGCAGTGGGGCGATGAGCCACGCAGGCGCACCCAACGATGGGCACGACGCATATACGAGCAGTACAGCCATCTCGAAGGCATCCGTTACCAAGCAGCCCACCAAGGCGGCGAGTGCGCAGTGCTGTGGGAGCGAGCACCCACAGTCCAGCGCCTGCCAGGAGGCGATCGCAGACTGTGGGCGGTGTGGAGCCGAGTCGTGACCGCACTGGCTGGCCAGCGCCGCACCCCACGACGGATCGAAGCCGCAGAGTGCACACACTGCCGCGAAACCGAACTCAATACGAAGAAACCCGGTTCAGCAGACTGACGCTCGACACGACCGTGCCCCGCGAGCTGCCGGGGGCCGCGCGAAGCGGTGCGCTCCCAGTACTCATGCTCGTGATGGTCGCGTTCACGAGCATCGGTCTATGACCGATCTCAGCCGTCAACACGTAGCCGCCACACGCGCAAGCCCGTCCAACATGTCCTGCCCGCCGCTACCGCAAAAGCGGTAGCGGATCGCCGCAAACGATCCGCAAACGTTTCTCGGCATGGCCGCAAACGTCCTGCAAACCCGCAGCACGCCGAGGAGCACGCCTGCCAATAGCAGAGCTTCGAGAAACCGCTATTTCAAGCCATTTACGATCGCCAGCCCGCTCAAACGAAAACCTGAACCGGGGACCTCAAGAAGCCCAAATCAGCCCGAAAACCCAGCAAACAAGCCAACTAGGGGCACCAACAGAAGCACAACTTAGTCGGGGCGACAGGTTCTATTTGGCTTGAACCCCGACGTTTCGGGATGTCTGCAAACGTTTCGCAAATGCTCCGCACCGACCAAGCACGCCCAGCGACGGGCTGATGCACGCGTCGTACGCATGATACCGACAGGCGTGTCAGACCTATCTGGTGGTGCGGGGCGGCGTCGCACAGCGAAATGTGTCGGTCTGCCCACCCCTGAGGTCTTTCATGGTAGCAACGTTGCTACCATATTGCCATGGCGACGATCCCCCAGAAGGAGTTGCGCAACCAGATCGGCGAGGTTCTGCGACGCGCTGAGGCAGGTGAGCAGTTCACGATCACCGTATCCGGACGCCCGGTGGCTGCTCTTGGTCCCGTGCGTGCACGACAGTGGGTGCCAAGCGCTCAGCTCGCTGACCTTTGGGCGACACCACCAGACCCCACGCTCAACGAGGACTTGGAGCTCCTCGGCGGCCAGCTCACAGACCCCTGGGCTGCCGCCTGACGGTGTGGCTGTCCTGCTCGATACCTCGGTCCTGATCGCCGCCGAGAGAGGGCCTGAGGAGGACGCGGCGATCAGTGTCGTGTCGCTCACCGAGCTTCATTTCGGTGTGCTGATAGCCCGTGACGAGGAGACACGTGCTCTGCGGATGCGCCGCCTCGGCGCCATCGAGGACCACTTCGACGCGCTGCCGTTCGACGCCGTCGTAGCGCGCGAGTGCGGCCGGCTCCACACCCTCGTCGCCCAGCGCGGCGGAGCACCCCGGCGCAGGGCGATGGACCTGGCCATCGCCGCCACCGCCAACGTCCACGGCGTGCCGCTACTGACCTACAACACCAAAGACTTCCAGATCATCGCCGACAAGATCGACTTCCGACAAGCCTGACAACACGACGAGGCCGGCAGTCCGTAGTCGGCGCGAGCACCCGCTCACGGCATGTGTCGCTGCACTCCCAGCAACTGCGAGCCGGAGCTAGCGCTGATGCCCCTCGCCGCCAACTGACCTCGATCAATAGAAGCCTGGTTCGTTGTGGGGACGGCCGGTTGTCGTAGTCGTCGTTTTGGTGCTTTCGCTCGCTGGTGCACCGCCTTCTCCGCCCGGACTGGCGGCTGGTGGCGTGGTGTGGGTTGGCGCCGGCTTTGGTTCGGGCGCTGGTTTGGTTTCCGGTGCTGGTTTCACTGTGGGCGCTGCTTTGCCCGACGTCGGTGTGCTCGCGTGGGTTGGCGGCGTGTAGGAGTGCGTGACAGGTTGCGTCGGGGCCGCGGAGGGCGTCGTCTCGCCTGAGGAGGCGGCGGTGACTTTCGGCTTGTGGGAGCGGTTGCCTTGGCGAGCCGGGTGCTTGGAGGCGGCGCTGGCTTGCTTGTGGGCGGTCAGGTTGCGCGCCGCTGAAACGGGCGGCACGTGGCGGGTTGCCTGTGGTCCTGCACCACCACAGCCCGCCAGCGCTGCGCAGGCAGCGGTCGTCATCAGCAACTCTCGTCTCATAAGTCTCCTTGTGTTCGTTGACATGCAATGGTGGGCTGCGCCGCTCCTCGCACCGTTGCTTCTCCTTGAGTCAGCTTTCACTTCTATGCAGTAGACGGCGCCACCGCCGGCGAGACGGCCAGCACCTTGCCGCTTTCATCGAGTGCCTGTACAGCGAACTGGGTTGCGTTCGTGCTGACTGGTATGGCGGTCTCAAAGCCGGTCTTGGGAGCGGTGGCTATCGGGGTTAGGCTCCCAGCGCTTGACTCGGCGAGCACACGCCAACTCGCAACGGTGGTCGCCCCATTCCAGCTCGCATACACCGTCTCCCCGCTTCTCGCCGAGCGGACGGCGATCGACGGTGGATAGGACGGCGTGGCGCTCCACGGATACTTGTACGCGCGATAAGACTGCCCCGGCGCAGGCATGTGCGCATCCCAGACGATCTTGCCGTTGGGTGCGAACTCGGTGAGATACGGTTCGGCGCCCCAGCCGACGAACGAGTCGCCGCCTTCCAGTACTTGATCGTTGCCTTGACTTCCGACGAGCAGCGCCGGGTTGTGAACGTAGCGGCTGGCCAGGCTCACCGAATGATGCTGCCAGTCGATCCGCTCGCGGATCACCCGCGACTGGGAGTGCTCCTTGGGGACGGCGCCGTCGTCGAAGATCGTGATTGTCCCGTCGGGCTGCCAGCGCACGTCGTGCTGCCAGGCGGTGCCTGTCCCAGAGCCCATCTTGAAGCTCGAGTGCCTGCCACCGAGCCGCCAGAGCACGCGGCCGGTCTTCATGCTCACGTCATAAGCAGCCCAAGTGTTCCGCGCCGACACGAGCAGGTTGCCGCTGGGAATGAGCGAGATCGAGTTGATGTGATAGAAGTCCCACGGTCGGGCTGAAGACGGCGTAGAGAAGGATTCCGCAAGCGGCACATGCCCCCAGGCGTGCCACTCGAACATGACAAGGCCGGTCTTCATGTCGACCTCCTGCAGCATCCCGTCGAGCAGCACGCCGTTGGTCGGCCCGTGCTCGGAGGAGAGGTTGGCGTCGACAAGCGTGTAGGCAGTGATGAAGGCTGAGCCCTGCGGTGTGATCTGAACATCGTGCAGGTCCGCCCAGTAGCCGTTGCCCGCACGGATCTGCGCTACGTGACGGTACGTCGAGTCATAGACTTCGTCGACGCCGAAACCGACGCCAAGACTGGCTATATAGCCTTGCCACCACACCAGGGCGGGCTTCTGTTCGTACTGCTCGAGTTGCAGGTCCATCGCGATTTCGCCCTTCGGCGCAGGCTTGAACCACACGAGGTTGCCCGACTGGTCGATGATCATCGGACCCCACTGCCCGTAACCGGAGTCGAACGCGAAGAACACGTCTCCCGGCGCCTCCTGGGCGGAATGCACCGTGACGTCGACGGTACTGGGTTTGATTTGCGGTTCGGAGGCGAAGCTCTGCACCGTCCCTGCCTTTGCCCGTGCAGGGGAGCTGATCGGGGTGAAGTGGTAGACCGGATGGCGAGCGACCGTGAAACTGGTGCTCACGCGCTTCGTCCAGTACGCAGAGCTGATGATCGCGCTCACACTCACCCGCTCCCCGCCGACGAACGGGTGGTCAGGCAGGAAGCTCGCGCCCGTCTGGCTCGCATATGCCGCCAGCCGTCCAGTGTGCCGGCCGCTGCGCGAGCCGGTGACCGACACGCTCGTGATGTCGCTCACCGGCACGCCGAGGAAGCTGATCTGGGTCTTGGCAGACGCATCCGGAGTGCCCGGGAGGGGCGAGACCGTCACCCAAGGGGGCGTGGCATCCGCTGTGCTCGCATGCGCCGAGCTGCGCTTACGCCTACGCAAAGAGGAAGTAGACGGATCGATCACACGAGCCGCGACCGGCGTCACGACCAGCACAGAGCTCAGCAACCCTACGACGCTCGCTAGACCGATCGCCTTGGATACGCCGCGCGCCCGTCGCAGGCGCTCGGCGAGCGTTACCGCAGCTCTAGATGTCCAGTGCAATCCACCCCTCCTCTTTGTGAGCCGCGTTGGTTGCTCTAGAGCGCGCAGCCGGTGTTAGCGTCATGTTGGCGAACGTTTAGACACGCAATGAGACGGATGGTTGCGGCGCGATGAAAAGCTCGCCGGGATAATCGCCTGACATGGGTTTGACCGGCGCGAGCGCTCGGATCTAGACCGTGACGCACCTCGCGTCCTGGCCGTTGATTGCGCTCGCCGGTCTGGGGATCGGGTTGAGCATGGGCCTCTTCGGCGTAGGTGGTTCTTCGCTTGCGACACCCGTGCTCGCGCTGCTCGGCGCTCCGGGCTTGATCGCGGTCGCGTCTCCGCTGCCCGCAACAATCCCCGCCGCCGGGGTCGGCGCAGCGCCTTACGTCCGTTCCGGCCAGGCGCGTCCCAGGGCAGCAGCATGGTCTATCGCCGGAGGCTTGCCTGGAACGATCGCCGGTGCGCTGCTATCGCGTATCGTCGGCGGGCAGCCGTTGCTGATCGCCTCCGGTGTCGTGCTCGTGATCGTCGGCGCTCGCGTGCTGCGTCCGATCCGAGCATCGACACGCGAGGCCGGCGGCAGACGCCGGCAGAACCGCCGTCTGCTGTTCGGCGCGACCGCGCTCGTCGGCCTGTTCACCGGACTGCTGGCCAACGGGGGCGCCTTCCTGCTAGTTCCGCTGTACCTGCTCTTCTTCGGTCTGCGGATGCGCCAAGCGGTGGGCACGAGCCTGCTGGTCGTCACGGTGCTCGCGGTACCGACACTTATCGCCCATTGGGCGCTCGGACACATCGACTGGCAACTGGCGGGCGAGCTTGCGCTCGGTTTGCTGCCCGGCAGCGCCGCTGGCGCCCGGCTGGCCCACCACATCGAGGGACCCAGACTGCGCCGCGCGTTCGGCTGGCTGCTCATCGTGTTCGGCCTGACATTCACCGCCTACCGGATCATCCACGCCTGACAAACGCTCTTGCACTACGAAAGACGGGTTGGTAGCTGCGTGTAAAAGGCTTGTGAAGGCATATGCTGGCGCGCATGGACCTGTCTGTGCTGCACACCCTCAACGCCTTCCTCTTCCACAACGACGGGATCGAGGACCCGCTGCTCACCTTTGTCGGCCTGTCCGAGGCGCTCTTCATCGCGATGCTCGTCATCGTGTTGGCGATCGCATACGGACCGAAGGGCAGACCGTGGAGACGTGCGGGCGTCGCAGCCGGTCTCAGCGCCGGTCTCGCGCTCGGGATAGGGCAGGTCGTCGGGCAGGCGGTCGACCGTGCTCGACCGTTCGTGGCGCACCCGGGCTTCGTGCATCTCTTCACCCGGCACGCAGCCGACGCGAGCTTCCCAAGCGACCACGCCACCGCTTCATTTGCGATCGCGATCGCGATCGTGCTGCGCCGTCGTGCCTGGGGGATCACAGTGCTCCTCGCCGCAGCCGTGCTTTCGGTCGGGCGTGTCGCGCTCGGCCTGCACTACCCGACCGACGTGATCGGCGGAGCGCTGCTCGGCTCCGCTGCCGCGCTGCTCTTGTGGTGGGCGCCGGTGCGCCGGTACGTAGACCGGCTCTCCGACGCTGCCGGTCGCCTGTGGGACGGGATCGTGAGCCGCACCCTGAGCTTCGTGCGGCCGAGCGTGCAGGCGTGAGAACCTAGTTCCTAGCGCGTCGGCGTCTGGGCTATGCGGGGGTGGCGGTAGGCCGCTGATCGCCTTGCAAGACGGTGTCCAGCTCTTGCAGCTGGCGGCGCACGCCGCCGCATACTTGGTTGCAGAGCTCGAAGACGGCGGGATCGCTGATCGCGTAACGGGTGTGGTTGCCGTCCTTGACACGGCTGACCATGCCGGCGGCGTGCAAGATGCCGAGATGCTTGGAGACGTTCTGCTGTGAAGCCCCAAGCGTCCGCTGCAGCTCACCGACGGTCGCCTCGCCCTCGCGCAGGCGGTCGAGAAGCTTAATCCGCATCGGCTCGCCAAGCACCCGGAATCGCTGCGCGATGAGCTCAATCAGCGGCTCCGAAAGGGGATGCGATGTCGAAGGGTTGGCGATCACACCCTCAATCTAACACAAGCAGACAGTTGTGCAGTTGAGAACCCTGCCACTTTGCGCTACGCTCGCACAACGACACAGTTGTTGAGATGTTAGGAGGCAAGGATGGCGTCAGTTGAACAATCCGGTCGAGCGGCCACGACGCGAAGCGCGTGCCGAGCCGCGGGCTGGCCGCTCGAGCGCGTCCTTTTCGCCCTGGCCGGGACTGTCACGCTCGTCTCTGTCGTCCTTGCGGTCGTCGTCTCGCCCTGGCTCTTGCTGCTGACGGCGTTCGTGGGCGTCAACCAGTGGCTCTATGTGCTCGTTGGCGCGTGCCCTGCATCGTTGGTGCTTGGCCGCGCGTTCTCGCTGCGATCGGTCGTGTACGGCGCACGGGCAGAGGAGCACGCATGAGTGCGATCGCCGCTGCCTGCGCCGAGACCCCTCCCTCGTCGAGAACGACCGGAGTCGAGGTCGGCCCAGTCGGCCGCCTGGGCCGTTGGACGGCAACGCATTTCCGGGCGGTGCTCGGCGCATGGATCGCGATCGCGGTCGTGCTCGGCTTCTTCGCCCCAAAGGTCGAGACAGCCCTCTCGGGCGCCGGTTGGGAAGCGAGCGGATCGCAGTCGGCGCAGGCGCGCAAGCTGGTCGAACGCGATTTTGCCGGCCTGGGCAGCTATGGCCTGATGACCGTCGTCTATTCGCCGCAGGAAACCGCATCAGGCCCCGGCTTCCGGTCTGTCGTGACTCGGGTCGAGCACACTCTGCGGTCGAGCAGTGCAGTCCGGGTCGTCGTCGCTCCCAGGCCGGGGGTCTCGATCTCCCCCGACGGACACACGGCGATCGTGCAGGCCGGCGCCTCGCGGGACCCGAACGGGATGGTCGCCGCAGCAGACAAGCTCAAGGGCAAGCTGCACGCGCTGTCCACGGCTGGCACTGTCGTGAACCTGACCGGCGCTCCAGGCATGTGGTCGGACTTCAACGCCGCCAACCGCTCGGCGATGCTCTCCTCAGAGGTCATCTCTTGGCCGGTGACGCTCGGGATCATGCTGCTCGCGTTCGGATCGGTCGTAGCAGCCGGACTGCCGCTGATGCTCACGATGGTCGGGCTCCTGTCAGCCGCCGGACTGCTCTATCTCGGCACGCTGATCGGCCCGATCTCGATCTGGGCGATGAACTTCGCGCTCATGTTCGCACTGGCGCTCGGCATCGACTACGCCCTGTTCATCGTCTACCGCTTCCGCGGCGCGTTGTTCGGCTCACGCATGGATCCGGCGGACGCGGCTGCCGTGACGATTGACACAGCAGGCAAGGCGGTGCTGTTCAGCGGGGCGACCGTGCTGATCTCGCTGACTGCCGTGATGCTCGTGCCGAGCCCCGCGTTTCGCTCGATGAGCTTGGGGATCATGCTCGCGGTGATCTTCGTCCTGGCCGCCACGCTCACGCTGCTGCCGGCAGTGCTCGCCAGGATCGGTCCGAAGGTCGACAAGCTCGCGCTGCCGTGGGCGCACTCGGGCGAGCACCGCTCGCCGCGCTTTGCCGCTTGGGGAGAGCGGCTGTGGCGGCGTCCGGCGCTGTACGGCATCCCCGCGCTCGCGCTCCTGCTGATCCTCGCGTTCCCCATCACGCAGCTGAAGACCTCGATGCCGTCGATCAAGGTCGTGCCCGAACGCGACTCCTCGCGCGTCGGCTACAACCAGGTCCAGGCCGCGATGGGACCGGGAGCCACAGGCCCGCTTCAGATCGTCACTCGAGCGGCAACCGCTCCCGCCGTTGCACGCCTGGCGATGACCGATCCAGGCGTAGCCCACGTGCTGCCGGCGCAGCCCGGACACCACGGACTCGCCCTCGTGACAGCGATCCCACGCCAGGACCCCTCAAGCCCAGCCATCGGGCACACGATCGATCGCCTGCGAGCGAAGCTGCCGGCGGGAGCCGTGCTCGGCGGCGCAGCCGCGGAAAATCATGACCTGCAGAAGCTCCTCGCGCAGAAGACATGGCTGGTGGTCGGCGTGGTGGTCGCGCTCGGCTTCCTGCTGCTGCTGTTCGCGCTCCAGGCGCCGTTGATCGCCGCTGCCGGTGTACTCACCAACCTGCTCGCGACCGGCGCTGCGTTCGGGATCGCGAAGTGGATATTCCAAGACGGCAAGCTGCACTCGCTGCTCGGCTTCCAGCCGCAGGGCTTCCTCGACGCGTGGGGGCCTGTGTTCTTCTTCGCGATGATCTTCGCGATCTCGATGGACTACACCGTCTTCTTGCTCTCGAGCGCCAAGGAGCACTGGGACCGCAGCCACGACGCTCGTGAGGCGATGGTGGGCGGGGTCGCCCATTCAGGTCGAGTGATCTTCGCCGCAGCCGCGGTGATGGTCGCAGTGTTCTTCACGTTCGCCCTATCAGGGCCGCTACCACCGAAGGAGATGGGCATCATCCTCGGCGTCGCCGTGCTGCTCGACGCAGCGCTGATCCGCCTGCTGCTCCTCCCCGTCCTGCTGCGCGTAATGGGCAACAAGGCGTGGTACCTGCCGCGCTGGGCGCGCCGGGTACTGCCCCCCGTCACCTTCGGACACACCCTCCAGGGTGAAGAGGAGACCTAGCAACCACTCGCGTTTCGTGCATAGCCCACATCAACTCGGTGCAACGTTCTGCAAACGATTCTGGACTTGCCGCAAACGTCTTGCAAGCGCGTGGGCACTCCGGAAGTACACGTCGCCGACGACGAAACCTCAAGAACCGCCATTTCAAGCGGTTTCCGCCACCACCCCAGCTCAATCTGGCGATTTGAACCTGGAACCTCACCGCATCAAATTCGACCCTAAAGCCCAGCAACAAAGCCAGAATCCGGGCACAGTAACAGCACAACTTAGTCGGGGCGAACGGTTCAGATCGGCTTTGTTATGCGGTTTTCGGGGGTTCTGCGGTCGTTTTGCGGTCGGAATCACAGGCCCCTCCCCACATACACTCGCGATAGGGCCGTCGGCTGCGGTCCTTAAGTGGTCCTCGCGAGGCACGAACGATCTGCCATACATTACGTATGGTAGACTGTTTGGCGTGGTAAAGACAACGATCTATCTACCCGACGAGCTTCATCAGGGGATCAAGCAAGCGGCACACGAGCGCGGCACCAGCGAGGCCGAGCTGATCCGCACAGCCGTCCGCCATGAGTTGCTCGGCGCGCCCACAGGCCACGAGGAGCGCGCCCAGCGACGCGCGCGCCTGCTCGCGGCGATGGGCAAGCTCGACAGCACCGTCTACCCCACTAGCTACCTCGACGAGCTCCACGCCGAGTGGCGCGACTGATCGTTCTCGACGCGAGCGTCGCAATCGCCGCGCTCGCAGCCGACGACGCACATCACGATGCGGCGATGGCAGCGCTTGCCGGCGCGAACGAGGACGAACTGGTACTTACCGCCACGACGAGGGCCGAGATTCTTGTCGGCCCCGCACGCGTAGGCGGCAACACGCTCGCAGCCGCCCGCGACTTCGTAGACGGCTGTGAGACTCTGCCCATCAGCGGCACAATCGCTGACGGCGCCGCGGCACTCAAGGCTCGACATCGCGGCCTCAGCCTGCCCGACGCGATCGCGCTGGCAGTGGCTGAGATGATCGAGGCCGACGCTGTCTGGACCTTCGATCGACGCTGGCGTGACGTTCAGCAGCGCGTCGAGATTCCGTAGCGCGCGGCGTCAGAACAGGAGGAGCGGCCAAGCTTGCTACGTGCCGGCTCAGCAAGAGGTTACGGTTGGGCTCTCGTGCACTGATGAGCTCATCGAAGAACTCACGAACGAATTGTTCGCCAGATTCGCCTTGTAGCTCAGCGCCGCCGAAGCGAAAGACCTCATACCCGCTGAGCCGAATTCTGCGGTCCTCGCGCACCATCTCCGCGTAGCACCCGCGCGGGCGCGACGCCGCGTCGAGCAGCGCACGACCGGCGCGCTCGATCAGCCCATCGGCGGCAACGCTACTCGTCAGCGCAGCGTACTCGCCTACCTGTCCGCGATGCGTTCGAGACACCGCGTGGACGGCGATCTTGGCATGTGCGCCGTTGAGAGTGGGACTGTTTAACGATGGACCCCCCCGTAGGACGAAACGATCCCTGTCCGTGCGGCAGCGGCTTGAAGTACAAGCGTTGTTGCCTCGGCGACGAACAAGCGTCGGAGGCGGCTGCTCGAAGCGCGCGGCCGGGCAGCGCGGAGTGGACGCCTGACGTCACTTTGCTCGTAGAGACCGCCGAGGGACCGATGATGCGGCTTGTGCCAAGCGCGTCTCCACTCGTCAGCGGTGAGAGCGAGGGTCGCGCCGCTGAGCAGGCGACCCACCGGGCGGCCGCGCTTTGGGGCCTGCCCGATTTCGTCTATGGGGCTGAGGTGGTTCAGGTCGGCTCCGGCGTCCGTGAGTTGGGAGACGGCATCGTCATCGTCGGCGCTACGGCGATCGTGCTGCAGGTCAAGCGTCGCGAGTCGATCTCGGGAAAGCCTGAGCGTGAGCGCAACTGGATTCTGAAAAGTGTCGAGACGGCTCTCTCTCAAGCGAGCGGCACGATCCGGCGCTTGGCACAGGAGGCCGCAACGCTGACAAGCATGCGCGGGCGGTCGATTGAGATCGTCGGGTCGGACTACCAATGGATCTCGGTGGTGATCATCGACCACGACGATCCGCCTAGCGAGGCGGCGCCACTGCTTAAGGGTGAGCACCCAGCGGTCGTGATGCTGCGACGCGACTGGGAGTTCCTGTTCGACCAGCTGAAGTCAACGGCAGCAGTGGTCGAGTATTGCGCGCGCGTCGCAAACGAACCGATCGAGATCGGGGCCGAGCCGAAGCGCTACTACGAACTGGCACAGGCTGATCACAATGCGCCAGAGGAACCGATCGATCCGCGGCTGACGGTGCCCGGACATCCGATCATCTCGACACCCAAGCTGCCGCTTGCGCCAGCCGCCTCAGACGATCTCGACGCGCATCGGATGGTTCGCACCGTCATGGAGCAGATCGCGCTGACGCGCCTGACGGTTGCCCAGGAGAAGGACGTGCTCCGCGTCCTAGCCGAGCTTGATCGGTTGCCGGTAGCGTCGCGGACCGCGTTTGGCCGCTTCCTGATCGACGCGATCACCGAAGCGAAGAACAGCACCGATGACGCGATCGTTTGGCGTTACAAGAGCCTGCGAGGCAACCGAGGGCAAGTGCACCTCGCGTTTGCCGCCTGCAATAAGCCCTTCGATCGCGACATACAGGACGCGTTTCATTTGTGGGTCCGGCTCCGTCACCACGAAGTTGTCTCCGTCACCGGCGACCATGAGAACCTGACGACCGTCGGCGTGCTGCTCACGCCGCGCGGCAGCAGAGCCCGGCCTTGGGATACAACGATGGCTGCAGTATGTGGCGACATGGGCTACTCGCCCGGTGAAGTTGAGTTAATACGCGAGCTATGGCCGCCGCCGCAGCCGCTTGAGCCCTCCGTGGTGAGCTAAGCTGGACAGCCTCCGAGATGTGCCGACAGGTGCGGCTCATCTGGCCTCCATCTTGCGGGCACCGTAGACGATGTCTGCGGGGATGCGTCCTTGGGTGAGGCGGGCCGTGGTGAACACGGTCGGTGTTGTAATAGCGCAGGTAGGTGTCGAGCTCTCGTCGCAGGCCGGTGAAGCGTGGGTAGATGTAGCGTGCGAACGCTGGGCGCCAGCACTCGTCGAGGATCGTCTTGTGCAGCGCCTCGACGTGCCCGTTGGTCTGTGGTCGGCCCGGCGTGGATGCGGAGTGGCGGGCACCCAGCCGTGCGATCGTGGCGGGGAACTGCACGCCTCGGAACTCGTTGCCGTTGTCGCTGAGAAGGCGCTCGAGCTTCCAGCCCGCCGCTTGAGCTCGCGTGCGACCCTCTGGGCGAGCCGGCTTGTCTGGATAGCTGTCGGGTTTCCCTGCCGGCAGATCACCAGCTCCGCCCAAGCGTAAGAGGAGGCGATGTCGATCGCTGTGAGCTGCCAGATCGCGCCGTCGGTGCCCTTCAACCGGCCAACATAGAAGCAGTCGATCCCGACCAGCTCACCAGGCCGTGAAACCTCGATATGCCTTTCTGGCTCTGGTTCTCTGGGCGGCTCATAAGGCGCCGCGTAACCAGCGATCAGTCCCAGACGCTTTGAGCGCGTGTTCAGGCCGTGACGACAGAGCACCTTCCACACCCCATTCGCTGAGACGACGATCCCGCCCCACTTCTCCCGGGCAAGCTCAGAGGCGACACGACGTGGTCCCAGACCAGGGTGAGCGAGCGAGAACGACACGATCCGCTCCTCGATCATCTTCGGCAACTGGTTAGGCATCTGCGGCCGGCGGCGCTCACGCGGTCTGAGCATCTCAAGACCGTGCCGGTCGACCTGACGCTTCCAGTGGTAGTAGGTCAAGCGATGCACCCCGAACGTCCGGCACGCCGCTGAAACGCTCGTCCGGGCAGCCTCCGCGAACAACTGCTGGCGATAGCCGAACAGCACGTCATCCTTGGTCATCAGGCTCCTGCTCCTTCTTTGCTTGGCGGTGAAGGAGGCAGCCTGAGCCGCGGTGCGGACGGGGACTGCCAACCGGCAGGACCCGTCCCACCAATCAAAGACCTATAGAACCCCAACTGTCGGGAGCACTCGGAGACCGACCAGCTTAGGCTTCCACCTCAGCGGACAGACGGCCTCCGCTATCCGGTGCTTCGCATCGCCGAGGCTACGAGCTCGGCGACATCCTCCGGCGTCGCACCACGGCTGAAGCTGAGAATCCAGTCGGCCAGCTCGGGGTCCGACGCCTCGAGGCCCCAGCCGTTGATCTCGAGGAAGGCGAGCATCGCGATCAGTGCCGTGCGCTTGTTGCCGTCGATGAACTGCTGGCCCTCTGCGATCCCGTGTGCCAGGACCGTGGCCTGGAGTGCCAGATCCGCCTCCTGGTAGTGGGCATACGTTTCTGGTCGTGCGATCGCGCTCTCCAGGCCGGCGCGGTTGCGCAGCTGGTCGGCCGCCTCGGCCCGCCGTGGCTCCGATGATCAGCGCGTGCAGCTCAAGGACATCTGCCAGCATGAGATAGACCGGCTCGAATTCGCCGGGCTGACCCTCAACCATGATGCCGGCCTATCGCTGGGGGGCGTCGGGAGCGTGGTTGGCGAGAATCTCAAGGGCCTCGCCATGCTCTGCCACCAAACGCCCTCCGATATCCCGGATGCGCTCACGAACCTTATCGGTGGACATGATCCGCAAATCGCCACCCGGAAGCTCCTCCACCAGCACCGAAGCGCCCGGGGCATAGCCGTGCCCCTCGAATTCCCGCGGGATCGAGATCACGTTGCTATTGCCGACGCGACGAACCTTCACGACCTTCATACAGAGCAGTATATACGAGGATAGCCAGGCCGGACGACGGTCGGTACACGGCCCGTGTGATCGCCCTTACTTGGAAGTACCGCCGCCAAGGACGACGAACGCCAGGATCATCACGCCAGCAAGAACCGCGAGCGGCGTGGGAACTGGTCCGATGAAATCGCCAAGGGCGGAATCGAGCCGGCTCGTGAGTTCGGTTGCAGCTGCTTCCGCGACGGGGCGCTCAATGATCGCGAGCAAAGTGCCGCCGCCTTGGAGGTCGAGGCCAGCCACGAAGATGTCGCCGAGCAGCATCGCAGTCGCCTTCTGCTCGGCTTCCTGGCCGCTTCGTGAGCGTGCGATTTCAGCTGCACGGATCCATGTTGCCCGAGTCGCTTGGCCTCGCGCAACAAAAAGTCGGCCGAGATGGTCGTATTCGGCGAATGCTTGAAAGCCCGCACGGAGTACACGTGCCGTCGCGGCGAGGTCTTGGATCTTGCCTGGAGACTTCATGGTTTCTTCTTTCTCGCTGTAGATAGGTCGAGGTCGTGTCGTCCTTCTCTCCTATGCGCCCGGAGCACCTCCACCCTGGGATGCTGCGATACCAAACAGCAACCCACCCACGGCTCCGACAAGAGCGGCCAGCGCAGGGGGGAACTCTTCAGCCTGGTCGACGACGACCTGCTGCATCGACTGGCCACACGCCGGGCACCGCCGCGCAAGCAGCTGGTCGTATGCAGTCACGTTCTTCTTGCAGTTCGGACACTTCCCGACCCTAAGCGTCTGTAGCTGTCCTTGGAGTGCGTTGAACATCGTCTGCCAGCCGCGGTCGCGCTCCCGCAGGACCGCGAGATCTCGGCCGAGGCGCTGGGCCTTCGTTTCGAGTGCGCGTATCCAGTCCTCGCTGCCTACAGCCTCCAGGCCGCGTTCCACGAGAGCCGCCAAGGCAGCACTAAGAGTGAGACCGCGCTCCTCGCCAAATTGCTCCGCGTCCTCGCGGACCTTCGGTGTGGTTCGGAAGTAGACGCTGACCGTCGGTGACGCTTTCGAAGTGACCGTCATGGAAGACGATTGTATCGGATCTCTGTCTATCTCGATACGATCTGTCGTGCGCCGTCTGGCTGCCGCCGATTTCCGGCCTCCCCCTCCACGACGCGTCGTGTTCGGCGCGACGAGCCTTCCCGCCTGTCGGAGCTGCGGCTCCCAGGGAGCCCAAAAGCGAGCCAGCGAGTTGTGGGTAAGATCGTGCCCCGTGTCCATGCGTGTGCTCACGACCGAGCCGGTCGAGCCGGACATCGGGCTTCGGCAGACCGAAGGGTTCGTCTGCGAAGGCCGCCCGTGCCGGGTGCAGGTGCGGAACTCGGTGGAGCCGACGCTCCTCAACTCACCTGCGCTCGCTCCCCCGGCGCCCGATGTGCCGGTAGTCGGCTAGGAGAGGTCTTCCAGATCGACGGCCAGCCCGGTACGTTCAAGATCGAGCGTTTGGCCGCGGACGCCGAAGCGCTCAAGATCGAGCGCGTCTCCTAGCGCCGGCTACGCCGCGCCCGGCGAAGTCGAAGGGCACCAACGGGTTCGTACGCTCGCGTGGCCAATGCGCCTCCCCGCCGACCGTCTACGACGACTTACCTCGACGCTTCTCTGCTGCCACGGCGGCGAGGTTCCGGGGGGTCTCGGCGTCGATTGGCGGCAGCTTCCCGGTCCACCGCTTACCCCAGTCGATGTAGACGATCGGGTAGTCGCTGATCTCCTTGCAGATCACCTCGCCCGCTCCTGCACGCTCGATGAGGCGCTGCGCAGCCACAGCCGCGGCAACGAGAAACTCGGCCGCGGCTTCCGGGGTTACCACCGCCCTCCTGCCCGGCTTCGGGTGGACGAGCGCGTCACGCGTGCTGAACAGGCGCTTGAGTGTTTGGATCGGCTCGGCGCCCCTGTCAAACACCGCCTCGCCTTCGGCATAGGTGACCCCGACGACGTACTTCTCGACGGTTGGGAGTCTGTCAAGGGCATCGAGATCGGATCCGGTGACCCGCCCATCGAGGAACGCGTTGACGTAGGCCTCGGCTCCGAGCGCGGAGAAGAGAATGCAGTTGCGGGCGAACTGCGTCTGGCTCCGTTGTCCGGTACTGGTCGCGAACGCCTCGGGAAGCTCCTTCCCGAGTTCTCGACCGCGCTCCCGGGCGCCATATGCGACGACGTAGACGTCGGCTGCACTCCCACACCGCGTCAGGTCCGTGACCGCCTCCTCGATCAGCGCTCCGGGACGAGTCAGGTCGTCCGCGATTGGGTCGTCGCTTTCCTGCCGACCGAGGAGGATCGAGCCAGCCTGTCGCAAGCCCGGTGGGGGACCCGTTACGCCCACGACTCCGCAACTCTGGACCTGCGCATGAACCGCACCCTAACCCGAGCGCCCGCAACGGGGCGACCGGGACGGGGTTGGCCGTTGGCGGCCGACGCCGCTCGTCGGCCTCGCGGTCAGGCGCCACCCTTGCTGTCGCAGCGCTTGCCCGGGCTGGGTCGCCCACCCTTCGCTCGTGTTTCGGAGGGCCAGGCCCCCTGCTTCACGCCACGCCCGTGATCGAGCCCGTACTGGAGGTCGTCCATCTCCATCTCCACGACGTACCGGAAGCCCGCACCGAGGAACGTCGTGACCACTGCTCGCACGACAAGGCCCCACCACTCCCCCGCGAAGGCCCGTACAAGATGCTCAGGATGCGAGATCACCCCGTGCCATATCTCGTTCGCAAGGAACCCGACGGTGACCACGATCAGCCACCACGGGACTGGGAAGCCCATCCAGCGCACCGCCGAGCGTAGGAAGTAGAGGCAGCCGAATAGGAGGAGGACGTTCAAGATTCCAAAGGCGGTGTACGACTGCCAATGAACGGCTGTTGCCGTCAGGAGCAGTGTCAACGTGACTCCTGCCCCACCGGCGATCAGGCCTGAAGCGAAGTACCGCACCAGGGCCAGCCGATCGATCGCAATGACATCGTCCCGAGGATGCTCCCCTCGTGGCTTTCGTCTTGTCTTGCGCACCGTGGTCCTCCGAGGATGGCGATTACTAATGCCGGTTGCCGCCTGCGGCCGCAAACCGACCGCAATGCTCCTCTGCGGCCACCTTGCGGTCACCGAAACCATCGAACCCCCGCGAATACAGGCGAACGGTCCGTCGGCGGCGCCGGTGTTTTCGGGGCTTTTCGCCCACATTCGCGGCTGTTCGCAGACCTACGGCCAATCGGGGCGCCCGGATTTGAACCGGGGACCTCACCGACCCGAACGGTGCGCGCTACCAGGCTGCGCCACGCCCCGACGCTCCTTCAGTATCCCACACCGCCATCTTCGAGCCGGCTCAGCGGCTGGACGAGCGGTTACCGGGCGATGGTCCAACCGTCCCGCCTCTTGCCCCGCCGCCCTGTTGACATGCCCGGACGCTAATCTCGCCCCGTGGCTGTCCTTCTCACGGAGTTGATCGCCGAGTGCGACCGGGTGCTCGAGCCGGGGCGCTTCAAGGATTATGGGCCGAACGGCCTGCAGGTGCCGGGGTGTGAGCAGGTCGAGCGGATAGCCACCGGCGTGAGCGCAAGCGTGGAGCTGTTCGAGCAAGCCGTCGAATCCGGCGCCCAGCTGCTGATCGTCCATCACGGCCTCTTTTGGGGGAGCGGTTCAGGGCCGATCGACGCCAGGATGAAGCAGCGCTTGAAGCTGCTGTTCGACGCCGACATGAGCCTCGCCGCCTATCACCTGCCGCTCGACGCGCACATCGCGGTGGGCAACAACGCGTTGATAGCCGACGGCCTCGGCGCCGAGTTCGTGCAGCCGTTCGCCATGCACCACAGCGAGCCGATCGGGGTGCTCGCACAGCTCCCCGGTGATGGCCTTCCCGCGAACGAGCTCATCGCCCAGATCCATCGCCTCACCTCCCGCAAGCCGCTCGTCTTCGACGCCGGCCCAGCGAACGTCCGTCGGGTGGCGATCGTCTCGGGCGCGGGGTCCGGCTACCTGGCAGACGCGGTGCGGCTCGGCGTCGACGCCTTCATCACAGGCGAGCCCGCCGAGCGGGTGATGGGAGAGGCGCGCGAGGGCAAGATCCACTTCATCGCAGCCGGCCATTACGCCACCGAGACGTTCGGCATCAAGCGCCTCGGTGAGCATCTGAGCGAGCGTTTCGGCGTCGAGCACGTCTTCCTAGACGTCCCCAACCCGATCTGATCCGCGGTCTCGCCGCAGACGGCTTGGCAGAGCACGCCAGACCGATGGGAGCGGATGCACACGCGCCATGCATATTCCCTGCTCGCTGCGGTAATTCCTCGTTGAGTGCATCCGCAAAGCCGGCTATACCTAGTTGTGGCACAACACATCCACAGGAGGATCTCCCGATGGCCAATCACCTGACGCCCACCGAGCTGGCGCGTGAAGCGGGACTCGAGCGCCGCGAGGTGCTCTCCAAGTGCCTGGAGAACGGGGTGCCGATCTTCCACGGCAGGATCGACAAGAGCCTGTTCCTGGCGAGCATCCGCCAATCTCCGCCTCCAGGGCAAGCCGCCTCGGCGGGCGCCTAGAACCGTCATCTCCTAGAGACACCGCCCCGCGCCACTGCCGTGTGCGCATGCGCAGCGCGCCCGGTCTGAGCAGGCGCTCAAGCGGCGGCGCAAGCGTCTGGTGCCCGTGTGTCTTGTCCGAGCGGCCAAGAAGCCCCTAAGATCCGATGGGTTGTCGTCCCATCGGATGAGGAGAGCCGTTCATGCAGGCGAGCACCGGGTCCACAGCGCAACCCAACATGGGGTCCACCACAACCGGGTCCAAGACGATCGCGGACCTCATCCCGCGGTCAGCCGCCGAGCACGCTGAGCAGACCGCCGTCCGTTACAAGCGAGATGGCGCTTGGCGGGACGTCAGCTACGCCCAGCTCGACGAGATCGTGGGCGAGGTGGCATTGGGCTTGATCGATCTCGGGATCGAGCCGGGGGAGCGCGTCTGCATCCTCGCCAACACCCGCCCCGAGTGGTCCTACGCCGACATGGCAATCACCGCGGTGGGAGCCGTCGTCGTGCCTATCTACCAGACGAACTCCCCCGAGGAGTGCCTTTGGGTGATCTCCGACTCGGGCGCCTGCGCGATCTTCTGCGAGGACCAGACACAGCTTCAGAAGATCGCCGAGATCCGCGATCGGCTGCCCGGACTGCGCACGGTAGTCGTCATGGACCCGCCTGCCGAGAACCCGGCTGTGCCCGCGATCTCCCTCGAAGAGGTGCGCGAGCGGGGCCGCTCGCGCTCGGCAGGCGAGCTGGCGGAGCGGCGCGCGGGAGTGCTGCCGGAGGACCCCTTCACGTTCATCTACACATCGGGCACCACCGGGCCGCCGAAGGGCTGCGTGCTCAGCCACGGCAACTACCGCGCGATGACCGACATGATCCGCGAGATCGGCCAGATCGCCGACGACGAGGTGATCTACCTCTACCTGCCACTCGCCCACTCGTTCGCGCTGCTCGTCCAGTTGGCTGCCTTCGACCTCGGCGCCACGATCGCCTACTTCGGCGGTGACACCAAGCAGATCGTCGGTGAGCTGATCGAGGTCAAACCCACCTATCTGCCGTCGGTGCCGCGCGTGTTCGAGAAGATCTACACGCTCGCCACCACGGCGCTCGCTGCCCAGCCGCCCGAGGAGCAGAAGCGGGCGCAGGCGGCGATCAAGCTCGGCATGAAGGTGCGCGAGATGATGGCGCGCGGGGAAGAGGTTCCCGAGGAGCTGCAAACGCCCTTCGAGGAGGCAGACGAGAAGCTGTTCAAGAACGTGCGCGCCATCTTCGGCGGCGAGGTCCGCCACGCCACCAGCGGCGCCGCCCCGATCGCCACGGAGATACTCGAATTCTTCTGGGCCGCGGGCGTGCCCGTGCTCGAGGGCTATGGCATGACCGAGACCGCCACCGCCGCCACCGTGTGCACGATCGAGGAGCACAAGTTCGGCACCGTCGGCAAGCCGTTCCCAGGCGTTCAGGTCAAGATCGCTGAGGACGGGGAGATCCTCGTGAAGGGGCCGAACATCTTCCAGGGCTACTACAACAAGGGAGACGCCGGCTTCGGATCCGTCGAGGACGGCTGGTTGCACACCGGCGACCTCGGATCGCTCGACGACGAGGGCTACCTGAGCATCACCGGACGCAAGAAGGACATCATCATCACCGCAGGCGGCAAGAACATCACGCCCGCCAACCTCGAGAACGACCTCAAGCAGTCGCGCTGGATCTCGCAGGCGGTGATGCTCGGCGATCAGCGGCCATACCCGATCGTGCTCGTCACGCTGGATGAGGAGGAGATCGTGCCCTACGCGCGCGAGCGCAGCCTGCCTGAGGATGTCGAGTCGCTCTCCGAGCATCCTGCCATCAGGGAGCTGGTGGAGAAGGAGCTCGACCGGGCGAACACCCGTTACGCCCAGGTGGAGCAAGCCAAGCGGTTTGCGATCCTGCCCCACGACCTGACGCAGGAGACCGGCGAGCTGACGCCTACGCTGAAGGTCAAGCGAAATGTCGTATCCGAGAAGTACGCAGCTGTCATCGACGCCCTCTATGAGGATTAGCGCTCAGCTGCGCGAGCGTTAGCGTTCAGCTGCGAACATAGGGAGAGAGATGCGCACCGATCCAAGCGAAACCGGCGGTTTGTTCGTCGGACGGAGGCCCGGTACGGCGCCGGTCCGCTTCCGGGCGCTGCCCAAGCGCGGGAGCGCCGCAAGGCAACGGGCTGACAACACGTTCGCCAACCTGCTGTTCGCGAGCATGGTGTTCTTCTGCCTGCTCTGCTGGGGACCGATTCCGGTTGCCTGCCTGTGGGTTGGCTCACAGGTGAGCTATCTCTCGGCCAGCACGAGCTTTGGCATCCTGATGGCGCTCGTGACGCTCGGCGTGCTGCTGTTCGGCGTGCTCGTCATCCTGCGCCGGATCGATCACGCCTGGATACTCGTCAGGCGCGCCGCCGGCCACGACCAGCGCACCGGCGCGCTCGGCCGCATATTCGCCGTCACCGCAGCGATCTGCGCGGCGGTGTTCGTCTTCTGGTTCATGGTGATCCACGGCCCAGGGTCGATGTTCAGCAACGGGTCCGGTCCGAGCCAGGGCGCCAACCTGTGACGAGCTCAAGGCGCGCCTGAGCACGGCGTCAGCCGCATGGGCATCCTCGACTACTACCGCCAGTTCGAAGGCCTCTCCGAGGAGGAGGTCAACAGCGAGCTGCGCGACGAGGCTGCCGAGCGCAAACGCAAGGCGCTCACGCGGGTAGCCACGCTCGACCTCTCCCACACCACCTGGCCGGAGCTGCCTCACCCGGAGGTTGTGAGCGCGATCACTTTCGTCGCAAGGCGCGGCTTGCAGCGCTACCCCCACATGCGCGGCTCGCAGCTGCGCAGCGAGCTGGCCCACCGCCACGGCGTCGACACCGCACGCCTGATCGTCGGCAATGGCGCAGCCGAGCTGCTCAGCGCTGCAACCCGAGCGCTGATAGAGCCTGGGCAGACGCTGCTCACCTCGTGGCCCTCCTATCCTCTCTTCCCGATCATGGCGCGGCGCGCCCATGGACGCGCGGTGCCGGTGAGCGGAGGAATCGACGAGCTGCTGGGAGCAGCCCACCAGGAGGACACCACGCGCGTGGTTGCCCTCGCCAGCCCCAACGACCCCACGGGCGAGCTGCTGCACACCGGCGAGCTGGAGCGGCTGCTCGCGGGCTTGCCCGACGGCGTGGCGGTGCTGCTCGACGAGGCGCTCGTGGACTTCGCCGACGCCCAACCGAACGACGCCTCGTTGCAGCTGCTCGAGCGCTATCCGCACCTGCTCGTGTTTCGCAGCTTCTCAAAGGCGTGGGGCTTGGCGGGTTTGCGCTGCGGCTATGCCATCGGTGGCCCCGGCTCGGAGGAGCTGCTCGCCGAGCTCGATCCGG
>JBQCGU010000071.1:0-40144 GCA_051955355.1 Solirubrobacteraceae bacterium
TGAATACGGCGGTCCATGCGCAACAGCACCTCCACGACAACCTCCCGGCCGGCGTCGTAGATCGCCTCAGCCTCAGCGCGCTCCACAAAAAGTAATTCGACGGATCCGCGTTATGTCCCCCAACCCACTGAACGCTTACCGAAATACGCTCATTTGCAGGCTTTTTGCATGCCGGAGGAGGGACTCGAACCCCCGACACGCGGATTATGATTCGTCCCGAGGGGCGTCGTCGGGTGTCGCCAGGTCGGCGAACATGGCTCCATTACAGGAGATTCGGCATTGGCATCGTGAGTCATGTGGTGCCGAGTGGCGTGGGGCATGTTCGCACTTTGTTTGCATCCGGGGCGTTGGCGGTCAGGATGCCCGGCGTTCGCGCATGGCGCGAATCCGGTCTCGCATCTGAGGCAGCCGGAAGGTCCTGAACTTCTCGGGCAGACGCTCCTCGTCGAGCACGGCGTCGAAGACCTCGATGCCTCGGTCGGCTGCGAGCTTTGAGCACTGCTCCTCCTGCGCGAAGCTGAAAATGCGCTCGTTGAGCTTCAGCACGTCGCGGATGGCGGCCTCGCCGCGCTCATCGAGCAGTAGGCGGCTGAAGGCTTGAGCGCAGGCGATGGATGCTTCGAGCTGTCGCCATGCGAGGTCTGTCTGCTTGTTGGCCAGGCCGCTGTTGTGGACGCGGCTCTCCATGCAGCGCTCGGGGTGCATGACCCACACGGGCACCTGCCGGCCTTCGTCGGCCAGCAGGTCGATCTCAATCGCTGTGGTCCTGATGTCCTCCGAGTTCATTCCGTACACGCTGTCGAGAAAGTCCAGGCGCCGCTTGTGACCCTCGCTGTCGAGGAACATCGCGGCTCCGGCGAGCGGCGTACGACGTTGCCATCCGGCCACATGAACCCGGCCGCCAAGCAGATTGCCTGCTCGCTTAAGGTCCGATGTGTTGCCCAGGAAGTCGATATCGCGGCTGACCACCGGCCCCGTCGCGAGCTTGTCCTCCAAGAGACCGTCCAGTTGGCCGATCCACACAGAGACGGCCTGTCCTCCGACGAGTACTACATGCCGCTCGCGGATTACGTCCTCTATGCGCGCGATGATGCGCTGAGCCTCATCCAGGCTCAGCGGAGATGTTGAGACCTCGATGGCGTCGAGCGCCTCAGCGTTCAGGTTTGGCGGATCGTTGCTCAGGAGAGTGAGCGGGCAGAGTCCAGATTGATACGAGCGCGGCTCGGTGGGAAGGCGAACGCCTCGGTTTCGTGCTTGAGCTGCGCCTCCGTCTTTTCTCCGGAGCGGAGGGCCTCCGCATCGGCACGGCGCGCCTTCTCCTTCTCATCCCAGAGGTCTTGCGCGTCAACGTATTCGACTGGCAGGCTCATCGTTCCGTAGAGGGTAACGCGTTCTCTAGGGTCCATCCAGCCGATTCGGGGCACGCCAATCTGAACCGCTCCGGCCTTCTTGGAGGCTATGCTGGCTTTCTCCGTCGTCTGCTCGAACTCGACGGGTGGGAGTCCGTCGCAGGCTGTGTGTATCCGTCTGTGGTTGTACCAGTCGACCCATTCCAAGGTGGCGAGCTCGACTTGGTCGATCGTCTTCCAGGGGCCTCGACGATGGATCAGCTCAGTCTTGTAGAGCCCGATTATGCTCTCGACCAAGGCGTTGTCATATGCATCTCCGACCGATCCAATCGAGGGGTCCGCGCCGGCGTCGATGAGCCGTTGGGTGAAGGCAAACGACGTGTATTGGCTGGACTCCGCCTGTCCGGGTCCCAACCCCACAGACAACACGACCCAGCAATTACCAGGGTTTTTGCGGAATGCCGGAGGAGGGACTCGAACCCCCGACACGCGGATTATGATTCCGCTGCTCTAACCAACTGAGCTACTCCGGCGAAGGCGAGGAGTTTAGCCCTTCGCGGCGGGACGTCCGGGCACCGTTGCACACCACAGCACTCAAACCGCTTCTCGCCGTTCCAAACATCTCTGAGGGTCGTCTGCCGGCGAGGGTGACTGAAGTCGCCGAGGCGTTCACGGAGGGTGGAGCGGCGCATCTGCTCGACGTCCACTCAGATCCAGATCATCACCGCTCTGTGCTGACGTTGGCTGGCATGCCGGGGGCGTTGGGCCAGGCACTCGTGAAAGGAGTCGCGAGCGCCGTGGAACGGCTCGACGTGGCGGAGGAGCGTGCGCCTGAGGAGATCGGGCAGCATCCGCACGTCGGCGCCGTGGACGTTGTGCCGCTGGTCTATCTCGACACCCACGCGCGCGGCTCGGCTTGTGCGGAGGCGCTTGTGGTGGCGCACGACATCGGCGAGCGGCTCGGCGTGCCGGTGTTCCTCTACGGCGAACTCGCCGGCGGACGGACGCGAGCGCATCTGCGCAGGGGAGGTGTGCGCGAGCTTGCGCGGCGGATGCGTGCGGGCGAGCTGCGCCCGGACTTCGGGCCGCCCGAGATCCATCCGACGGCGGGCGCCACCCTCGTGGCTGCGCGCGAGCCGCTCGTGGCGTTCAACCTGGAGCTTGCTCCCAGGGCGAGCGTGAGCGACGCTCGCCGTATCGCTTCGCTCATCCGCGAGGGCGGCGCGCGGGGCCTGCCGGGATTGCGCGCGATCGGAGTCGGGCTCAGCAGCCGGGGAGCTGACGGGCGGGATCGCGTGGTGGCGCAGGTGTCGATGAACGTCGAGCGCCCGCTCGAGCTTCCGCTTCGTGTGGTGGTCGAGGCGGTGCGCGAGCACGCCGACGTGCAGGCGGCGGAGCTCGTGGGGCTTGCGCCCGCGGCTGCGCTCGAGGGGTTTCCCGCCGACCTGGAGATGCCGGGCTTCGATGCCGCCGCGCACCTGATCGAGAACGCACTAGGGTTCTAGTCACAGCAACGCAGCCGCTCTTGGCGCGGCTTTGAGGAACGGCGAACAGGCGGAGCGAAGAGATGGCTCAAACGAGGCGAAGGCGACAAACCAAGCACCGCGGAAACGCTGCCGGCATGGTCGAGTCGCGCGGACGCACAGGGCGCAAGCCGACCGGCGCCGAGAAGCAGGGCGGCACGCGCGCGCAGAGCAAGAGCACGGCGGGGCGGCCCAACCGCTTCGATCGCCCGCCCACCTGGAAGGGTGCATTCGTGCGCGCCATGGCGGCAGCGCTGCTCATGCTCCTGATCAGCCTCGTGCTGCTCAAAGGGAAGTCCAATCAGGCGATAGCGATCTTCCCGATAGTCCTCCTCGTCTACATCCCGATCAGCTACTACACCGACCTGTGGCTCTACAAACGGCGTATCGCCGGCAAGGCCAGGCGCTCGGAGACGGGCGCCGGCGGCAAGCAGGCGGCAAGGGGCGACGCCGAGCAGGCGGGAGGCTCGGGGGCGAAGTGACAGACGTACGCGCGTTCACCGTCGGCCCCATTCAGGAGAACGCCTACATCGTGCGCGCCGCTCCCACCGCCGAGCGCGCCGTGCTCGTCGATCCCGGGGAAGAGTCCGACCGTCTCCTGCAATCCGCGCAGGATCTGGGTGTGACGATCGAGGCGATCCTGATCACGCACTGCCACTTCGATCACGTCGGCGCGGTGGCGCCCGTGGCGCGCGCCACCGGAGCGCCGGTGTACTGCCCCGAGATGGAGGTTGGCATCCTCGCCGACATCACCAAATGGACGATGCCCGGGTTCGGACCGTTCGAGAGCTGGCAAGCCGACCACACGCTCAAGGGCGGCGAGCGGTTGAGTCTCGCCGGGCTCGACGTCGCGGTGCTGTTCACGCCTGGACACAGTCCCGGTCACCTCACATATGCGATCTCCTCCTCGGACGCCGGCGGGGAGAGCTCGGCTGTGCTGCTCTCGGGCGACGTGCTGTTCCAGGGGTCGGTCGGTCGCACCGATCTCCCGGGTGGGGACTGGCCGACGCTGGAGCGCTCGATCGCGGGGCTGGTGCGCGGCTTTCCACGCGACACCGTCGTGCATCCCGGTCACATGGGCGCCACGACGCTCGGGCGCGAGCTCGCAAGCAACCCCTTCCTCGCGGAGCTCCGGGCTGGGGCGCAGCTGTGAGCATCATCAAGGCGCCGCGCGGCACCTTCGACGTGCTCGCAGAGCAGGCGAGCGTGCGTGCGGCGCTCGAGCAGCGCGCGCGGTCGATCCTCGAGGGTGCGGGTTACGAGCGCATAGAGACCCCCGCCTTCGAGGCCACCGAGCTGTTCGCGCGCGGCGTCGGAGAGTCAACCGACATCGTCCAGAAGGAGATGTACACGTTCGCCGACGGCTCAGGGCGCTCGCTGACGCTGCGCCCGGAGGGCACCGCGCCGGTTTGCCGCGCATATGTGGAGAACGGCATGCACAAGCTGCCCCAGCCCGTGAAGCTCTGGTATCTGTCGAGCTTCTTTCGCTACGAGCGCGCCCAAGCCGGCCGCTACAGGCAGTTCTGGCAGGTTGGAGCCGAGGCGCTCGGTTCCGAGGACCCGGCGGTGGACGCGGAGTCGATCGCGCTGCTGGGTGCGCTTCTGGAGGAGATGGGAGTGCGCGAGGTGCGCCTGCGCATCTCGAGCCGCGGCAGCAAGGAGAGCCGAGAGGAGTACCGGGAACGCCTGCAACGTCACTTGCGAACCCACGAAGAGCACCTTGCGCCCGAGGTCAGGGACCGGATCGACCTCAACCCGTTGCGTGCGTTCGACTCCACGCACGAGGGAACCCGCCGGGTGATGGAGCAGGCGCCGCGTCTGTTGGATCAACTCGGCGCCGACGACGCCGAGCACTTCGCCGCGGTGTGCGAGCTGCTCGACGCCGCGGGTGTGGCGTACGAGGTCGACTCGACGCTGGTGCGCGGCTTGGACTACTACACGCGAACCGTGTTCGAGTTCACCTCCGAGGCGCTCGGCGCCCAGAGCGGCGTCGGCGGTGGAGGCCGCTACGACGGATTGGTCGAGCAGCTCGGTGGGCCGCGCACACCAGGCATGGGGTGGGCAGCCGGCGTCGAGCGGATCGTCCTTGCCGGCAGCCCTCCTGCGCTGGGAGCCCAGCCGATCGATCTGTATGTCGGAGTCCAACAACCCGGTTCGGGCGATCTTCGTCGAAGTGCGTTTCAGATCCTCAGCGAGGCGCGCTCCGCCGGGTTGTGCGCTCAGATGGAGATGGCAGGCCGCTCGCTGAAGGGCCAGCTCAAGCAAGCCAACCGCCTGGGCGTCCGTTACGCGGCGATAGTCGGCGCCGAGCACACCCTGCTCAAGGACATGCAGGAGAGCAGCGAGGAGACGCTCGACACCGACAAGGTGGTGCACGCCGCCTTGCGTGGCTTGCGCGAGCTGGCCTGAAGCGTTCAACTCACGCCGCGTCGCTGCCGATATCGGCTACGTGGCACAGCTTTCGCGTCCCTACCAGATCGCCCTTGGGGCGATTGCGGTGCTTGCGCTCGTGTGGGCGGTGGCGCTGCGTGGGCATTCGAGCAATCCCAGCCAACCCGCTCCATCGAGCCCTCCCTCCACCCCCGCCTCAACCCCTGCGCCTGGGGCTCCGTCCAAGATCTACCACGGCCCCGCCCCTGGGGTCGAAGGCTTGACGCGCGCCATCGCGAAGGCTCACGGCGCGGTGGCGACGTCTGAAAGCAACGCACGGCAGTTGAGCCGGGCATCCGCACGGGCGTCGGGTGAAGCAGCGTCGCCGACCCCCAAGCAGACGACCGCCGGGACGTCGGCGGGTGGACGGTTGGGCACCCGAGCGCGCAAGGCGGTTTCCTCTCAGGACGCGGCTTCCTCTCACAAGAAAGCCTCCTCGCGCACGACGGCTTCGTCGCACAAGGGATCGTCTCATTCGAGCGGGCGCTCCTCGCAGCAACTCGAAGTCGAACACGAGCTCGCGCACGGCAAGACCGTCCTGCTGCTCTTCTGGGAGCCGAAGTCGAGCGTGGACAACACGGTGCGCTCGCAGGTGCTCGACCTCGGCAAACGTTCGAAAGGCAAGGTTGCGGTGCACACGGCGCTCGCCGATCAGGTCGGCCTGTTCGGCACCGTCACCGAAGTCGCCCACGTGTATCAGACGCCCACCATCCTGATCGTCGGACGGCACGGGCTGATCACCACGCTCACCGGCCTGGTGGACACGTTCTCGCTACGGCAAGCCGTGCGCGAAGCCGAGCGGGTCAACCGCTAGAGCAGCCCCCTTACACTCGACGGACATGTCCGTCGAGGCGCTGAGCCATCATCTGGAAGCACCGCTCGGGCGGGGACACCTGCCCAAGGGCGCCTGCACGGGCGCTGCCGGAGGTGCCGCCTGCGGCGATGTGATCCGCGTTTCCCTGGCCGTAGACCCCCAGAGCCCCGACGGGGTCATTGAGGACGCGGGCTTTGACGCAAGCGGGTGCGGCGCGGTCATCGCCGCGGGCAGCGCGGCTGTGAGCCTGGTGCGCGGCGCGTCGCTGCTCGACGCCGCCCGTGTGGGGGCACCGCAGATCGCACACGAGCTCGGCGGATTGCTTGCGTCCAAGCTCCACGCCGCGGAGCTCGCCTGCGACGCTTTGCACCGCGCGCTCGGCTGGGCTGCGCGCCGCCATGCACGACTCGCGCCTGCGCCCCGGCGTACGCTCGTCGCGATGAGCGGGGGAGTGGACAGCGCGGTAGCCGCGCTGCTCGTGCGCGAGCAGGTCGCCTGCGGCACGCGCGAGCACGGCGAGGACGCCGTCGTCGCGGTCACCCTCGAACTGTGGTCGGACGCCGAGAACGACCCGGAGGGCAGCTGCTGCTCGGCGCACGCCGTGCGCACCGCCCGCGAGCTTGCACACGGCATGGGTTTTGCGCATCTCTCGATCGATCTACGCGAGGAGTTCGCCGCGGGGGTGGTGACGCCGTGGATCGACGACCATCGCGCGGGGCTCACGCCCAACCCGTGCGTGCGCTGCAACGGCAAAGTGCGCCTCGACGGGATGCTCGCGCTCGCCGACCGGCTCGGGGCGGGCACGCTCGCCACCGGCCACTACGCGCGTGTCCGGCGCGACGATCGCCACGAGCAACCTCTCTTGGAAGTGGCGCTCGACGAGAGCAAGGACCAGAGCTATGCGCTGGCTGCGCTGTCTCCCACGTCGCTTGCCCGCATGAGCTTCCCGCTCGGAAGCCTCACCAAGGCGCAGGTGCGCGAGCGCGCCGCCGAGGCTGGGCTTGCTGTGGCGCGTCGTCCCGACTCCCAAGACCTGTGCTTTCTGGCTGGCACGCGGCACGCTGCCTTCTTGGAGCGCCATGGAGGCATCCAGCCGCGTCCGGGCGCGATCCTCGACCTTCAAGGCCGCGAGCTCGGCGAGCATGCGGGCGTTCACACCGTCACCGTCGGTCAGCGCCGCGGGCTTGGGCTCTCAGGCGGAGATCCGCTGTTCGTGATCGGCACCGATCCCGCCGCCAACACCGTGACGGTGGGTCCGCGCGAGCGCCTGCTGTGCGAGCGCGTGAACGTGCGTGAGGTGACGCTGCACCGCCCGGGCGCGAGCGTCGACAGCGTCAAGGTGCGCTATCGCGGGCGGCGGCTGCCGTGCCGGCTGGAGGGAGCGCCTGGCGCCGGCACTCACGAGACGGTGCAGGTGCGCTTCTCCAGTGCCTGTGAGCGCACCGCCCCCGGGCAGGTTGCGTGCCTGTACTCCGGCGATGCTCTCGTCGGACATGGCACGATCGACGGCTCGCTCTAGGATCAGCGCGATGACAAGCGACGAGATCCGCGACCGCTACCTGGCGTTCTTCGAGGAGCGCTCCCACAAGCGCATCCCCTCGGCCTCGCTAGTGCCCTCCGCGCACGATCCCTCCGCGCTGCTCACCGTCGCCGGCATGCACCCGCTCAAGCCCTACTTCCTCGGCCAGGAGCCTCCGCCCGCTCCGCGGTTGACGAGCTGCCAGAAGTGCTTTCGCACGGTGGACATCGAGAACGTGGGCAACACCAACCGGCATCTCACCTTCTTCGAGATGCTCGGCAACTTCTCGATCGGCGACTACTTCAAGCGCGAGGCGATCGAACTTGCGTGGGAGCTGTCGCTGCACGTGTTCGGGTTTCGGGCGCAGGACATCTGGGTGACCGTGTTCGAGGGCGACGAGCAGCTCGGCGTCGGACCTGACGAGGAAGCGATCGAGATCTGGCGTGGGATGGGCGTGCCCGCCGAGCGCATCGTGCAGTGCCCGCGCTCTGAGAACTTCTGGCAGGCCGGCCCCACCGGGCCGTGCGGGCCGTGCTCGGAGCTGTATCTCGATCGCGGCGCGCACATCGGCGAGCCGGGGGATCTGCCGGGGGGAGAGAACGAACGCTTCCTCGAGTACTGGAACCTCGTGTTCATGCAGTACAACCAGCAAGCACCAAACCGGCTCGTGGAGCTGCCGGCGCGAAACATCGACACGGGTCTCGGCTTGAACCGCATGGCGGCGATCCTGCAAGGGAAGCCGTCGGTGTTCGACACCGACCAGTTCCTTCCGCTGATCGAGCTGGGAGAGGAGCTGTCGGGGCGCTCCTACGGCGAGGAGTTCAAGGTCGATCGCGCCATGCGCATCCTCGCCGACCATTCGCGTGCGATGACGTTCCTGATCGCCGACGGTGTCGTGCCCTCCAACGAGGAGCGTGGATACGTGCTGCGGCGCGTCATGCGTCGCGCGATCGTGCAGGGACGGCATGCCCTGCAGATGCAGCCGGGCTTTCTCGTGCGCTACGCCGAGCGGGTGCAAGAGCTGATGGAAGCCGCCTATCCCGAGCTCGCGGAGCAGAGCGCCGCCGTTCAGAAGTGGCTCGGCTCCGAGGAGGAGAGCTTCGGGCGCACCTTCGAGCAGGGCATCGGCATGCTGCGCTTCCTCATAGATCACGCCCGCGAGAAGGGCCTCGACCACATCCACGCCGAGGACGCATTCAAGTTGCACGACACGTTCGGGTTCCCGTTCGAGCTCACCCGCGAGCTGCTCGCCGAAGACGGGCTGTCGGTGGAAGAGGCGGGGTTCCACGCCCTGATGGATCAGCAGCGCGCACGGGCACGCGCCGCCGGGGCCTCGGGGGCGGCTGCACGAGGCGGGTTTGACGAGGATCCGCGCCAGCGGGCTCGTCGCTTTGCCGAGCAGGCTGCTTTCGCGACGCGCTTCACCGGCTATGAGACAGAGCGTCAGGCGACGAGCGTCGCGGCGCTCGAACCGGTCAGGTCAAACGGTGCAGCGAGCGGGGGCGAGGGTGCATCGAGCGAGGGCGATCGAGCGCCGGGCGCCGAGCGGATGCTCGTCAAGCTCGCCGAGTCGCCGTTCTATCCGGCGGGCGGAGGCCAGGTTTCCGACAGCGGCGTGATCGAATGCGAGCACGGCGACTGCCGCGTGCGCGTCGAGGGCGTGTTCCGGCTCGGCGAAGATCAGGCGCTGGAGGTGGTTGTCGAGCAGGGGACGCTCCATCCCGACGAGCAGGTGCTCGCGCGCGTGAACCACGCCGCCAGGCGGGCAACCGAACGCAATCACACCGCGACGCATCTGCTGCACGCGGCGCTGCGCAACCGGCTCGGCACGCATGTGCGCCAAGCCGGCTCCTACGTCGGGCCGGACAAGCTGCGCTTTGACTTCTCGCACTCCAGCGCGCTCGACCCCGACGAGCTGCGCGACGTGGAGGATCAGGTCAACGCCTGGATCGGCCAGGGCGACCCCGTTCGCCCGATCACCACCACGCTCGACGAGGCAAAGCGCCTCGGCGCGATGGCGCTGTTTGGCGAGAAGTACGGCGAGATCGTGCGCATGGTGGAGATCGGCGACGGCGAGTACTCGCGCGAGCTGTGCGGCGGCACGCACGTGCAGAACACCGCTGAGATCGGAGCTTTCCTGGTGACCAGCGAGACATCGAGCGCCGCCAACGTGCGACGAATTGAGGCTCTCACCGGTGCTGCTGCGGTGGAGCTGCTGCGTGAGCGCACGCGCACCCTCGAGGAGACGGCTGCGAGCCTGCGCACACGCCCGGAGAAGGTGCCTGAGGTGGTGCGGGAGCGCGAGGCCACCCGACGCGCGATCGAGAAGGCCGCCGGGACGCGGGCGGAGCGGGTTCCGGAGCTGCTGAGCGGCGTGGCGGGCGGAGCAGCGCAGGGTGGCGGATCGCCTGCAGGCGTAGACGCCGCCGCCATCGCCCAGGCGGCTCAGCGAATCGACGGCGTGCCGTTCGTCGGCGCCGAGGTGCAGATCCCTGACGCGAAGATGCTGCTCGAGATCGCCGATCGAGTGAAGGGCAAGCTCGACGGCGACGGGGTGATCGTGCTCGGGGCTGCCGTCGAGGGGCGTGCCTCCCTGGTTGTGAGCGTCGCCGCGTCGCTCGTCGAGCGCGGCCTGAAGGCGGGGGCGATCGTCAAGGCCGCCGCCGAGGTGGTCGGTGGGGGGGGCGGCGGTCGCGACACGATGGCGCAAGCCGGCGGGCGCAATCCCGAGAAGCTCGACCAGGCGATAGCTGTCGCGCGGGGGATGGTGCAGAGCGCACTCGACGGCAGCGCCGACGGCTAGGCAGCGCGCCTGTGGCGGGCGAGCGAGACGACTCCGGATGACACGCGTGCTCGCGCTCGACTACGGCAGCGCCCGTTGCGGCTGCGCCGTCAGCGACCCCACCGGAACGATCGTCACGCCGATCGAGGCGGTCGAGCGACCTGCGACGCGCCGCGGTCTCGGCGCGATCCTCGCGCTCGTCCACGATCGCGAGGTAGAGCGGGTGGTTGTCGGGTTGCCGCTCTCGCTGCGTGGCGAAGACACCGAGCAGACACGAGAGGCGCGAGAGTTTGCCGCCGTGCTCGCCGCGCGGCTTGGACCGGGCACGCCTGTGGATCTGTACGACGAGCGCTACACCACGCAGATCGCGTCGCGAATGCGCGACGCCAGCACGAGCGAGGACTCGCGCGCGGCGGCGGTGCTCCTAGAGGGGTGGCTCGCCACCCATTCCCGATAGGGTCCAGCTTCCGTGGGGCTTCGCAGGACAGATCCTCCATCGGCGCGCACCGACGAGGAGCGGCGGCGCGCCCGCGAAGAGCGCGAACGCCGGCGTGGCCGGGTCGTCGCGCCGTCGCCCGACTCCGTGCCAGCGCCCCACGACGATCCCGCCGAGCCTGCTGCGTCGACACCAGCCGAGCCCGTTGCCGCGCCGCCAGCCGAACCCGTTCTCGCGCCGCCAGCCGAGCCCGTTTTCGCGCCGCCCCCAGAGCCCTCGCCCGTGCTGCCCGCCGATCCCGTGCCGACGCAGGAACCGGAGCCGGTCGACGAGCCGCCTGCGCTGCCTGCTCTCCCAGCCCGCACGCACCGACCGCATCTCCACAGACCTCAGGTGCATAGGCCGCACCTGCATAGGCCGCACCTGCATCGGCCCCATCTGCACCGGCCGCACGTCCCACGAGCGCGCAGCCTGCGCGCTCGGCTCGGCGCGCTGGGCGCACTGGTTGCCGTGGT
The DNA here is from genome assembly GCA_051955355.1 of Solirubrobacteraceae bacterium. Classification (GTDB taxonomy): domain Bacteria; phylum Actinomycetota; class Thermoleophilia; order Solirubrobacterales; family Solirubrobacteraceae; genus Palsa-744. Next base: position 11,369 of record JBQCGU010000071.1, read on the forward strand.
GGCGGTGGTGGGCGCGGGCGCATTCGCGCTGGTTCGCTCGATTCGGCACAAAGCGGCGCCCATCAAGCCTCTCGCCACCACCCACATCGTCATACCCGAGGGGTTCACCGCGACGCAGATCGCCGCACTCGCTCGCGCTCATCGCCTCGGCGGCGACTATCTGAAGGCTGTGGCCGGCGCCAGGCAGCTGAACCCCGCCCGCTACGGGGCGCCTGCGCACGAGCGCAGCCTCGAAGGCTTCCTGTTTCCGGCGACATACGAACTCTATGCCGGTGCGTCCGCCTCCAAGCTGGTGTCCAAGCAGTTGGCGGCGTTCGACGAAAACTTCAGCTCCAAGGACCTCGCCCGCGCCCAAGCGCTTGGGGTCACCCCCTACCAGATGCTGATCGTCGCCTCGATGGTGGAGCGCGAGGCGTCGATGTCGCGCGAACGACCGCTCGTGGCGGCTGTCATCTACAACCGCCTGCGCCGGGGCATGCCGCTCGGCATCGACGCCACGCTGCGCTACGCGCTGCACAACGACTACACCCACCCGCTCACCGAAGCGCAGCTGCACAGCTCCTCTCCCTACAACACGCGCACCCACACCGGGCTGCCGCCGACGCCGATCTCCAATCCGGGTGTGGCGTCGATCGAAGCGGCAGCCAACCCCGCGCGTGTTTCGTTCCTCTATTACGTGGCGCGCGCAGACGGTTGTCCCGGGCAGGTGTTCTCCTCGAGCTATTCCCAGTTCGAACACGATGCCACCGCCTATCGGCAGGCGCTGAGCGCCAACCACGGGCGGGTGCCCGCCTGTCACAAGACTTGATGGTGCGCCTGGGCGTGATCGGCTGGCCGGTTGCACACTCGCGCTCGCCGGCGATGTTCGAGGCGGCGTTCCGGGAGTGCGGGATGGAGCACGAGTGGAGCTATCAGAAGCTGCCGGTCCCGCCCGAGCTGTTCGAGCAGACGACACGCGCTCTGAAGGGCGCGGGCTTTCTCGGGGCGAACGTCACGATCCCGCACAAGAGCGCCGCTCTGGCGCTCTCCGACAGCGCTTCGCCGGCTGCCAACGCGATCGGCGCCGCCAACACGCTCACGTTCGGCGACGACGGGTCGATCGCGGCGGAGAACACCGACGCCCCCGGCTTGATATCGGCTCTGGGCTGCTCGGTCGAGGGCATGCGGGCGCTCGTGCTCGGCGCCGGCGGCAGCGCCCGGGCGGTCGTGTGGGCGCTGAGCGAGGCGGGAGCTGATGTGAGCGTCTGGAACCGCACACATGCGCGCGCGTGCCGGTTGGCGGAGGAGTTCGGGGCGACGGCGGTGGAGGGGGCGGCGCCCGCCGACCTACTGGTCAACTGCACGTCGGTTGGCTTGGACTCGGGGGCTCGACGCCCGTTGGCAAGCCAGCCGTCAGCCCTCAACCAACTGCCGCTGGACGCCGATCAAGTCGGTGAGTACTCGTATGTCGTCGATCTCGTCTACCGAAACGGGGACACCCCGCTCATCGCCGCCGCGCGCTCTCACGGCGCGCACGTCGTCGACGGCTTGGAGATCCTCGTGGCTCAAGGGGCGCTCAGCTTCGAGCTGTGGACCGGTCGTCCGGCTCCGCGCGAGGCGATGCGTCGGGGCGCCGGCATCCAGTAGCGCACTCTCCCGGAGCCGGCGCGCATGAGCGAGCCGATCCGCGACCTCCATACCCAGCCGAACGTGGAGTTCGAGCGCCCACCGCAGGGTGGCGACTCCCTGACGGGCGGGTCTGCGGGCTCGACCTCGCAAGCCGGCGATCAGGGCGGCGAGCGGCCGGGCCTCACCAAACCGAGCCGACGAGGCTCCTCATCGCGCTTTCTCACCGATGTGATCATCGAGATGGGTCTCGCCTCGCGCGAGCGCGTCGAGCAGGCAATCGAGTCTTCGCGCTCGGAAGGCACCACTCCCGAGCGCGCCCTGCTCACCTCTGGCGCCATAACGCCCGACGGCCTCTCCCGCGCCCGGGCGGAGCGCTACGGGCTGGATCACCTCGACCTCGACGTGTTCCCGGTGGACATGGGCGCCGCCAACCTGGTGGCGTCCACCGCCGCCAAGCGCTACCAGGCGGTGCCGGTGGCGTTCGTCGACAAGCGCACGCTGCTGCTCGCGATGGCCGACCCATCCAACGTGCTCGCGGTCGACGACGTGGCGATCATGACCGGCTACGAGGTGCGTGTGGCGGTGGCTTCCCCGGAGGCGATCGCCGACCTGATCTCGCGCCTGGATCGCATGGAGGACGTGGTCACCGGCGAGGCGGCGCCCGACCAGGACGAGCAACAGGACGGCGCGGAGATCGTCAACCTGCGCGAGACCGCCGACGACGCCCCGGTTGTCAAGCTCGTCAACCAGATCGTCGCTCAAGCGGTCGAACGGGGGGCTTCCGACGTTCACCTGGCGCCGGACGGGACGGAGGTGCGGGTGCGGGTGCGCGTCGACGGCATCCTGCAGGACATCACCACCGTCCCGCGTCGCATGGCTGCCGGCGTCGTGTCGCGCGTGAAGATCATGGCGGATCTGGACATCGCCGAGCGGCGTCTGCCCCAGGATGGGCGTGTGTCGCTGACGGTGGACGGCCGCCACGTCGACCTGCGCATCGTGACGCTGCCGAGCGTTCACGGCGAGTCGATCGTGATGCGCATCCTCGACAAGGACTCGGTGGTGATGAAGCTCGAGAAGCTCGGCATGTCAGAGCCCGAGCGCGAGCGCTTCGAACGCGCGTTCCACCAAACCCACGGCGCCGTGCTCGTCACCGGCCCCACCGGCTCGGGAAAGTCCACGACGCTTTACGCGGCGCTGCTCGAGCTGAACACGCCCGAGAAGAACATCATCACCGTCGAGGACCCCGTGGAGTACCAGATCCAGGGGCTCACACAGGTGCAGGTCGCCACGAAGGCGGGTCTCACGTTCGCCACCGGTTTGCGCGCGATGGTGCGCGCCGATCCCGACGTGATCATGGTGGGGGAGATCCGCGACCGCGAGACCGCCCAGATCGCCGTGGAGTCGGCGCTCACAGGGCACCTCGTCCTCTCCACCCTTCACACCAACGACGCTCCCTCGGCGATCACCCGTCTCACGGAGATGGGCATCGAGCCGTTCCTGGTGGCGTCCGCCGTCGACTGCGTGGTCGCCCAGCGCCTGGCGCGGATGCTGTGCGCCAACTGCAAGCAGCGCACCATCATCTCCGCCGAGACGTTGCGCGAGAACGGCTACAAGGCGCTCGTCGACCTCGAGGCGTATGAGCCGGTGGGCTGTCGGCGCTGCTCCAACAGCGGCTATCGCGGCCGTCTGGGCATCTACGAGGTGATGCAGGTGTCCCCGGAGATCCGTCGCATGACGCTCGAGCGTCGTTCGGCGGACGAGATCCTCGAGGTTGCCATGCGCGAGGGCATGCGCCGCCTGCGCGACGACGGCTTGGAGAAGGTGCGCCAAGGGCTGACGTCGGTTGCGGAGATCGCACGCGTGATCGGAACGAGCTGATGGCTCGAACATCCGTCCGCCCACGTGCTGAGGAAACTCGCCGCTCTCATCGCCCACGCCGATGGTGGGTTCGATGAGCTTCGACTTCGCCGATCTGCTGATGGAGGTCGTCTCACGAAGGGCGTCCGACCTGCACATCTCCGCAGGCGCCCCGCCCACCGTGCGCGTGCGTGGACGCCTGACACGGTTGGAGGGCTACCCGATATTCAACGAAACGGACACGCGGGAGATCGTCTACTCGATCCTCACCGGCGATCAGCGTCAGCGCCTGGAGACCAACTGGCAGCTGGACTTCGCCTATTCGATACCGGGACACGCCCGCTTCCGCGTCAACGCCTACTACCAGCGCGGAGCGGTGGGAGCGGCGTTCCGCCTGATCCCGTTCGACCTCACCTCGATCGACGCGCTCGGACTGCCCAAGGCGGTGCACGAGTTCACGCGCAGGCCGCGCGGCTTCGTGCTCGTCACCGGCCCCACCGGCTCAGGCAAGTCCACCTCGCTGGCGGCGATGATCGACGAGATCAACTCGACGCGTGAGGAGCACATCATGACGATCGAGGACCCGATCGAGTTCCTGCACAGCCACAAGAGGTGCCTGGTCAACCAGCGCGAGCTCGGCTCGGACGCGCTGTCGTTCGCCGATGCCTTGAAGGCCGCCCTGCGTCAGGACCCGGACGTGATCCTGGTGGGGGAGATGCGCGACCTGGAGACCATCCACACCGCGCTCACCGCCGCTGAGACCGGCCACCTGGTGTTCGGCACGCTGCACACCCAGGACACCGCCCAGACGGTGGATCGCATCATCGACGTGTTCCCGCCCTCTCAGCAGGGGCAGGTGCGGATGCAGCTGTCGGTGGCGCTGCAGGGCATCATGACCCAGCAGCTCCTGCCCACCGCCGACGGCTCCGGGCGGGTGGCGGCGTGTGAGGTGCTGGTGCCCAACGCAGCCGTGCGCAACCTGATCCGCGAGGGCAAGACCCACCAGATCTACTCGGTCCTGCAAACCGGCTCAGCGCAGGGAATGCAGACGATGGATGCCGCGCTCGTGCAGCTGATCCGCTCGGGCAAGGTGTCCCAGCAGCTGGCCGAAGCTCGCTCCTCCTCGCCCGAGGAGCTGCGACGCCTGCTCGGCAGTTCGGGGGCGATGGCGGCATGAGCACCTATGTCTTCAAGGCGATGGATCTCGCGGGCGCAAAGGCGCGTGGGGAGATCGAGGCTGAGTCCAAGCAGGCGGTCCTCTCGCAGCTGAAGGCGCGGGGGCTGATCGTGCTCGACGTCGCCGACAAGCACTCCTCTCGCGAGATCGAGCTGAGCTTCTTGAAGACGGTGAAGGCAAGCGAGCTCGCGGTGTTCTCGCGTCAGCTCTCAACCATGATCAACTCGGGCCTTTCTGTGCTCAAGGCGCTGTATGTGCTCGAAGAACAGACGGAGAGCAAGTTCCTCAAGGAAACCGTCTCGGCGGTGCGCAAGGACGTCGAGTCGGGCGCCTCGATGAGCGATGCGATGCAGCGTCACCCGAAGGTGTTCAACCCGCTGTTCGTGGCGATGGTGCGCGCCGGAGAGGCCGGAGGTCTGCTCGAGGAGTCCTTGATGCGCGTCGCAGACCAGCTCGAGAAGGACGCCTCGCTGCGCAAACAGATCCGCTCGGCGATGATCTACCCGACGATGGTGATCACGTTTGCGATGGTGGTCATGCTCGCCCTCGTCGCCTTCCTCGTGCCGGTGTTCGAGGGCGTGTTCAAGCAGTTCGGAGGCGAACTGCCTGCCATCACCAAGGTGTCGGTCTTGATGTCCAAGGCGGTCACCTCCTACTGGTATGCGATGTTCGCCTGTGTGGCGCTTGCCGCGTTCTCGTTCTTGCAGTGGAAGAAATCCTCCTGGGGCCGGCCGCAGTGGGACCGCTTTCGCCTGCGCGTCCCCATGAAGATCGGCGCGATCGTCCAGCAGGTGGCTGTTGCCCGCTGGTCACGCACGCTCGCGTCGCTGACCGCTGCCGGCGTGCCTCTGCTGCTGGCGCTCGACATCACGGGCAAGACCGGCGGCAACATCGTGGTGGAGGAGGCGATGGTGGGCGTCATCGAGAGCGTCAAGCGCGGTGGAACGATCTCAGAGCCGCTGTCGAAGACCACGATCTTCCCTGCGATGGTCACTCACATGGTGGGCGTCGGCGAGGAGACCGGTGCGCTCGATCAGATGCTCGCCAAGATCGCCGACTTCTACGAGGATCAGGTGGAGGCGGCTGTGAAAGCGCTCACATCCATCCTCGAGCCGATAATGATCATCGTGATCGGGTCGATCGTGGGCTTCATCATCATCTCGATGTACATGCCGATGTTCACCATGTACAACCACATCAGCAATTAGCTGATCTCCAGACGGCCCTCCTGCACGGACAGCGACACCCGCCCGTCGAGCAAGTCGAGCAGCTCCTCGCCGACGAGCTCGCCGCGCCACCCTTCGAGCGTTCGCACCTGGGCGCGCCTGCCCGTGCGCTCGCCTGCGACGATCGCCTGCAGGTCGGCGCGCGAAGCGAGCAGCTCGTACGCGAGTCCCGCGTCAGACGCCCGCGCACGGACGAGCGCCTCTGAGAGCGCGATCAGCGGCGCGTCGCTCGGATCCGGAGGCAGGCCCCGCGTCGGGGAGGGGAGAGGTTCTGCCCGACGCTCGGCGCCGCGTCGCACCGCCTCCAGAATCTCTTCGGCGCGCTTGTTCTGGTTGTTCTGTCCCACGCCTCGGATCTCCGACAGCTTGCTGCGGTTCGACGGGCGGCGCTTGGCGATCTCCACGAGCGCCTGGTCGCTCATCACCGTCTGCACGGGTTTGTCACGCGCGGACGCCGTCTGCTCGCGCCAGCCCACGAGCTCGCGTGCCACCGACTGCGATACGACGCTCAAGCCGCGCACGCGCGGAAGGCGCAAGAGGATCGTCTCCACGTCACGCTCGTCGGAGATCGACTCCAGGTAGCGGCACTCCTGGCGTGCCCACTCCAGGCGTTTGGCGGCGCGCAGGCGCTCCTGAAGCAGCGAGGCGAGAGCGAGCAGGTGGACGACGTCCTCGCGTGCGTAGCCGAGCTGCTCCTCGGAGAGGGGACGCAGGTCCCAGCGGGTGAAGCTCGCGCTCTTGCGCAGGCGCACACGCAACAGCTCGTTCAGCAACGTCTCATAGGACGCCTGTGCCGGCAGGCCGGCGAAACCGGCAGCCACCTGGGTGTCGAACACGTTGCGCACCTCGCAGCGGAGCTCGCGCCGCAGCAGCGCGACGTCCTGGCGGCCGGCGTGCACGATCACCTCGACGGCGGGATCGCTGAGCAGCTCGCCAAGCTCGCGCCCCGGCATGTCCTGCGCGAGCGGGTCGAGGATCGCGATCCGCTCGCCGCCCGAGCCCTCGTCGACCGCCACCTGCACCAGGCAGAGCAGGGTGCGGTAGCGGCCCTCGCCCATGAACTCCGTATCGATGGCGATCCGGCCCGACGCGCGAGCGAGCCGTGCAAGATCTTGGGCCAGTGCCCCGTCGGTGCTCATTGCTCGTCCTCCACGTGCGCTCTGGGCAAGCGTACGGCGAAGCTCGCGCCGCCGCCGTCTCGGCCTTGATCGGCGAGGTCGAGCGTCCCGCCCATCCGCTCGGCAAGCTCGCGTCCGATGGCGAGCCCCAGACCGAAGCCGCTCGCGCCGCCCGTCGTGCTGCCACGCTGAAAGCGCTCGAAGATGCGCTCGCGCTCGTCCGTGGGCACCCCGGGGCCGCTGTCGCTGACGAGCACCTGCGCGCGCCCGTCCTCGGCGGAGGTGTGGACGTGCACGCTGGAGCCCTTCGGGGCTACGCGCAGCGCATTGTCGAGCAGGATGCGCACGATGCGCGCGAGCGCTCCGGGATCGCCTTGCGCCCAACAGAGGTCGGCTGCTCTGCGCATCTCCACGCGCACCTTGCCGTCGGCGGCGCGTCGCTCGAACTCTGCCGCCACCGCCCGGCACAGCTCTCCGAGCTCAACCGGCTCGGCGCGCAGCGTCACCTCGGCGTCGAGGCGACTGAGGTCGAGCAGGTCCGAAGCCAGGTTCGAGAGACGGCGCGACTGCTCGCGGGCGCGGCGAGTGCGCTCGCGGGCATCGTCGAGATCCAGGTGGTCGGGATCGAGGTCGTCGGCGAGCAGCTCGAGCGTCCCGTCGAGCGACGCCAGCGGGGTGCGCAGCTCGTGCGAAGCCGTCGACACGAACGCACGCCGTGCCGCCTCCTGGTGTCGCAGTCGCCCCTGCATGCCTGCGAAGGCGCGCGTCAGGTCGCCGATCTCGTCGGGGCGCTCGTCCACGGGCAGCGGCGCCTCCAAGCCCGTGCGCACAAGCTCGTGTGTCGCGTCGTGCAGGCGCTCCAGGCGACGCAGCAGCGTGCGGGTCAGCCAGAAGCTGAGGACGAGTGCGATCGCAAGGCCGGCGGCGGCAGCCACCGTGAACGCGTTCTGCACGACTTTCACCGCCGAGGAGACGTACGCCAGCCGACGCATCACTACGATCACGTAGCGTTCGCGGTGGGGTCCCACAGCGGTCCGCTGCGCGACGATCAGCTGGTCTCCGAGCAGGGTCTTGACGGGCCGATGTGTGGTGAGCGCGCGACGCGCCTCGGTGTAGAAGTCGGGGACGTCTTGATCAAAGCGCACAGCTGTGTAGGCGGTCGCGAGATGCTTGTCGAGGATCGTCACCTGTCCGCCCGAGCGGCGACGCAGCGTGCGCGCCGTTGCCGCAAGTTCGCTCGCGTCGGGTTTGCCTGTCGCGGGGTCGAGCTTGATCTCCTGAAACTCGGGCTTTGTGGTGGCGATCGAGCTCAGCACGGCTGACTCCCCGTCGGCGCGCAACCGCTGCTCGAGCGGGGAGAAGAGCAGGAGCGCCGCAACGGCGAGTGTCACCGCGCTCGTGAGGAGCAGGGCGGCGAGCATGCGCGGGCGCAAGCCGAGCAGGTAGCGACGAGCGTCACGCAGTCGCGAGGGCTTCTCGCTCACGGCTCCTGAAAGCGGTAGCCCGCCCCGCGCACGGTGAGGATCAGCCTCGGCTCCTCGGGACGCTCCTCGATCTTCTCGCGCAGATGGCGAATGTGCACGTCGATCGCCCGCGGATCGCGATAGGCGGAGTCGCCCCAGATCGCTCGCAACAGCTCCTGACGATTGAACAACCGGCCCGGCTCGGACATCAGCTGAGCGAGCAGCTCGAACTCCGAGAAGGTGAGCTTGACCGGGTTTCCGTACGCGCTGGCCTCGCGATGGCTGCGATCGAGCGAGATCGGACCGACGTTGAGCACCTCGCGTCCCATCGCGCGCGGCCCCGACCGGCGCAGCACGGCGCGGATGCGGCTGCGCAGCTCCGCCAAACCGAACGGCTTTGTGACGTAGTCGTCGGCGCCCGCCTCCAAACCCTGGACCGCGTCGGCCTCGGTGTCCAGGGCGGTGAGCATGATGATCGGCACGATGTTGCGCCGCTCGCGCAGCGTTCGGCACACCTCGTGACCGCTGGGGCCGGGGCCGAGCGCGACGTCGAGCAAAATCACGTCGAAGTGGTCGGCGTCCGCGCGCTCGATCGCCTCCACGCCGCTTCCCACCGCCTCGACGGCGTGTCCCTCCTTGGAGAAGGAGCGGGTGAGCGTGTCGCGCAGCGGCGCCTCGTCGTCCACGACGAGGATGCGCAAGCTCGCCGACGAGGATGCAGAAGGCGAGGGTGTGGAATTCATGGCGCCCTTACGCTATCGCCTCGAAAGCCCGACCTGCATGCGCCGGCGCCCAAGGCGCGCTAGTCTCGCCCGCCGATGGCCGACGACACCACCCGCGCCCCCGAGCCCTGCATGCCCTGTCGCGGGACGGGCAGCGTGATCTCCAAGCTTGGAGGGGTCGAGCGCAAGGTGACGTGCGCGTGGTGCCGGGGAGACGGGGTGCGCCTGACCGGGGCCGACGCCCAGGAGTGGCGGGTCGAGCAGGACAAGGCGTCGAAGGGCCGCTGACCCTCACTCGAACGTAGGGGTCTGGCGTCCGCCCCTCGCCAGGCTGGACGCACGCACCCAAGCGCGCAATGTGTCCAGAGATGCGGTTGCATCGCTAAAGGGCTCGGCTTCTCGCGCCGATTGACGCCACAAATAAGCCAGGCCGTGGCACAGGGGCAGACGCGTCGAGCGTTGAGCAAAGCCGGCGGCTCTCTATAGGTCGAGCAATCGATCACCGGGGGGACGCACCGCCAGATTGGTAGGCGGATGGGTCGTGGACTGGCGCAAAACCAGATCCAAGGAGATCAGCATGTTGCAGCGACTGCGCCAGCGCGCTTCCGATGAGGGTGGTTTCACCCTTATCGAGCTCCTGGTCGTGATCCTGATCATCGGCATCCTCGCCGCGATCGCGATTCCGGCCTTCCTGAACCAGACGAGCAAGGCGGACGACTCGCAGGCGAAGGAGCTTGCGCGTACCGCCCAGACGACGGCTCAGACGATTGCTACCGACAACAACGGCAGCTTCGCAAGCGTTTCTCAGGCAGAAATCAACAAATATGAGAAATCTGTCCCGATCGTGAGCGACAAAAAAAACGCGTGGCTGTCCAAGGCTGAAGGCACCGCCACCGGCTACACGGTCGAAACTGAATCGCCGGTCACCAAAGACACCTTCAAGATCGAAGACAACGAAGGCACGGTGACTCGCACCTGCTCGACCCCAGCAGAATCGTCCAACAAGGGCGGTTGCCCCAGCGGCGATTGGTAGGTCGACGGTAACTCTGCGTTCGCTCCGTTAGCGGACACAGCACTGTCAAAGAGGGCGACCCGGATGGGTTGCCCTCTTTGTCGTTAACGGGTGACGCCGACTCATCCGGCTTCGGAGGAGGACGGCTAAAGCGATGCCACGCGAGCGTCGATCAGTCTTCTATGGACGCAGCTCTCGCAGGCCTCTTCGGCGCCGTCTTCGGCTCCTTCCTAAACGTCGTCGCCTATCGCCTGCCGCGCAGAGAGTCGCTGGTCACGCCGGCCTCTCGCTGTCCGGGCTGCGGGACGGCGATCCGGCCATACGACAACATCCCGGTGCTCTCCTGGTTGCTCCTGCGTGGGCGCTGTCGCAGTTGCTCGGAGCGAATCTCCGCTCGCTATCCGCTCGTCGAGGCGCTCACAGCCGCGCTGTGCGTAGCCGCGGTGCTCGCCGGCGGAGGGACCGCCGAGGTGGCGCTGCATGTGGCTTTGATCCTGCTGCTCGTCCCGGTTGCCTTGATCGACCTCGAGCACCGCATCATCCCGAACAAGCTGACTGCGCTGGGTGCGGTGCTCGCGCTCGGGATCGGGCTCGGGCTCGATCCCACAGGCGAGCCGGAGCGGCTGATCGCCGCCGCCGCCGCCGGTGGCGCGCTGCTGCTCGCGGCGCTCGCCTACCCCGGCGGGATGGGGATGGGCGACGTGAAGCTCGCAGCCGTGCTCGGCCTGTTCCTCGGTCGAGATGTGGCGTCCGCGATGCTGATCGCTCTGCTTGCCGGCGTGCTGGTGGGCGCGATCGTCATCGCCCGCAAGGGTGCTGCGCAGGGGCGCAAGACGGCGGTCCCGTTCGGCCCGTTCCTGGCGCTCGGGGCGACGGTGGCGGTGTTCGCAGGCGATCCGCTCGTGAACTGGTACGTGCACCACGTCTTGCACTGATGCGCTCAAGCGCACGCTGGATCTCGCCGATATGCGACCTGACGGCCACCCACGCTTAACCACGATGTGAGATGCCGCAGCTTCCCTCTCTCAATCAACTTCCCTCACTCGACCGGCTTCGCTCGCTCAACCTGAAGCTCGGGCGGCGCAGCGCGCCCCAGCTCGTCGGCTTGGACATCCAGCCCGGGTATGTCGCCGCTGTTCAGGCGTCGGTCAACGGCAGCCTGCGCGTCGAGCGCGCGGTGGGAGCTCCGCTGCCAGGCGATGCGATGCGCGAAGGGGAGGTGCTCGACGAGGGCACGCTCGCCGAGGTGTTGCGCGAGCTGTTCAGCAAGTCCCACCTCGACAAGCGCGTGCGCGTGGGAGTCGCCAACCAGCGCACCGTGCTGCGCATGCTCGAGCTGCCGCCGCTCACCGACCGCAAGGAACTCGACGCGGCGGTGCGCTTCCAGGCTGCCGACCAGATGCCGATGCCGCTCGAGAACGCCGTGCTCGACTACCACGCGCTTGGAATCGTCGAGACGCCTGCCGGTCAGCGTCAGCGGGTTGCCGTCGTGGCGGCTCAGCGTGACATGGTCGAAAAACTGCTCTCCGCCGTCCGCCGTGCGGGGCTGCGCCCGGAGGCGATAGATCTCTCCGCCTTTGCTCTCATTCGAGCGCTGCATCGAGGGCAGACGCCCGCCGCCGAAGGCGGCGAGCCCGGTGCCCAAGGCTCGGAGCCCCCCGCCCATGTGGCGCCGGGCCGCATCCTCTATCTGAATGTCGGCGGGCTCACCAACATCGCGATAGCCGAGGAAACCACCTGTCGCTTCACGCGTGTGGTGGGCGGCGGGCTGGAGTCGATCGCTGCTGCCATCGCCGAGCGCCAGCAGGTTCCCCTGACGGAGGCGCGCGAGCTGCTCGGGTCGGTGGATCTCGCATACCTTCCGGCGCCCGAGGTGGTGCCCGCGGTGTTTGTCGAGTCGCCCCCTGAGACGACCGATGCGCAGGCCGCCGAGGCGTTCGGAGAGCCGGCTTACCCCGACCCCGACCAGGCTTACGCCGATCCCGAGCCCCTCGCTTTGACACACACGGATGTCGAACAGGTCGAGGTGGATCACGGGCAGGCGGACGTCGATCGCGAGCCGGTTCTCTCCGTGGGGGAGCCCGTGACGACACCCGAGTTTGCGGAGGCGGCGACAGAGCCTGTTGCTCAGTCGCAAGCCGGCGTTGACGTGCGCCAGATGCTCGAAAGCGGCGTGCGCGAAATCGCCGGGGAAGTGCGCAACTCGATCGACTTCCACCGTATGCAGGAGGGCGGGGGTGAAGTGTCGAGCATCGTGCTGAGCGGTCCCGCGCTGGCCATCTCAGGGTTCGCTCAACTGCTCTCCACGGAGCTCGGCATGGATGTGCGCGCGCAGACCGTCGGCTTTGCCGGCGAGGCTGCAGGTCACATCGCGCCCGAGCATTTGGCGGTGGCGGCGGGCTTGGCGGTCGAGGAGGCGCCCGGCGCATGAGAGCCGTAAACCTGATTCCGGCAGAGCAACGCGAGAGCGGGGTGAGCCTCGTCGGGCGCTCCGGCGGAGGCGCGCTTGCCGTTGTGGTGCTGCTCGCCGGCCTTGCGGTGCTCGCCTTCATGTACGGCAGCGCCAAGCACAGCGAATCCAAGAGCAAGGCGGAACTGACGACGGTGAACGCCGAATTGAGCAATGCACGTGCGCAGGCCGGGCGGCTGGCTCCGTATACGAGCTTCATCGCGATGGCCAACCAGCGCATTCAGGAGGTGTCGGCGCTCGTGGCGTCGCGCTTCGATTGGTCGCACGCCTTCCACGAGCTCGGGCGGGTGCTGCCGCGCGACACATCGCTCACATCGCTCCAGGGCTCGGTGGGCGCCGCAACCGGACCCGCTGGCTCCAGCTCGAGCAAAGCCAGCGCCAGCGCCAGCGCGACGCCCACCTCGGCCACACCCCCTGGCAGCACCCCGACGTTCGCGATCAGCGGCTGCGCGCCCAGCCAGTCGGAGGTCGCTCAGACGCTCCAACGCCTGCGCCTGATGGACGGCGTCGTCGACGTGGAGCTGCAGAGCTCCGTCAAGTCCTCGCCGTCCTCCTCCGGAAGTTCGTCGTCAGGGTCCTGCTCGGGCGCCACCTTCGCAGCGCAGATCACGTTCGCCGGGCTGCCCAGCGCTCCGCCCACGAACACGCCGGGCGCAAGCGGCGGCTCTGGCGCGACGGCAGCGGGCGCCTCGCCCACACGCGCCGAGCAGGTGTCGAGCCGGGGGAGCAGCCGATGACCGCGCGAGACCGGATGATGCTGATCGGGATCGTGGTCATCGCCGTGCTCGGCGCGGCGTGGATGATGGCGGTGTCGCCTGCGCGCAAGCAGGCGGCGAAAGCCGGCAGCGAAGTGGAAAGCGCCCGTTCGCAGCTCGCCCAAGCGCTGAGCGAAGCGGCTGAAGCGCGCAACGCACAATCCCGCTACCACAGCGCCTACGCCTCGCTTGCCTCGCTCGGGCAGGCGGTTCCCACCACCCCGGAAGTCCCCACGCTCGTGTATGCGCTCGACAAGGCATCGAGCAATCACAAAGTGCAGTTCAGCTCCATCGCCACCGGCGCGAAAGGCGCTTCCTCCTCTTCGTCTTCGGCATCCGCCTCGGCGGCTGAACAGGCTGCCCCGTTCACCGAGATGCCGTTCACCCTGGCGTTCGCCGGCTCCTACCAGGATCTGATCCACCTGCTGAGCCAGCTCGAACGCTTCACCGTGCAGAGCCCCAGCGGCCCGGTTGAAGTTTCGGGGCGGCTGCTCACGGTCCAGAGCATCACGCTCGGGACGAGCTCCGGTGCGGCGAGCAGCACCACAAGCGCTGCCTCGGCGGGCGCGATGACGTGGACGATCGCAGCCAGCGCATACGTGTTGGCGCCGACCTCCCCGACAACGGGCTCCTCGGGAACAGCCGGCTCCGGCGCGCCAACCTCGGGAACAGCCGGCGCGACGCCAGCCGCCGGCGGTGCCTCCACAGCGACCCCCGCCGTGGTGCGGGCAGGCGGGTGAAACCATGAACGAGCTGCTGCAGTCGATCAAGGCGGATCTTCTATCGCGTCACATGCTACCGCTGCTCGCCGCGGCGGGAGTGGCTTTGCTCGGCGCCCTCGGCTACGCCGTCCTTGGCGGCGGAGGTGGGGAAGCCAAGCCGCCCACGCTCACACCGGCGGCGCCGGCGTCGAGCGGTTTGCCGGTGTCGTTGGCTCCGCCGAGCACAACAGCTGCGGCAGCCGAGACGCCCGCCGGCATCCAGTATCAGACGCAGGGACCCACGCGCGATCCGTTCTCCTCGTCGGTTGGCGCTCCGGCGACTAGCTCCGCGAGCGCGGCGAGCGGGACGGCTGGCAGCAGCTCCGCGGCGGGCTCGGCTGGCCAGTCGAGCGGATCGGGCTCCTCCGGTGGCAAAGGCGGCTCTTCGAGCAAAGCAGGGGTATCGCCCGCGGCGCCACCGAGCGCCTCGCCGCCATCCGTTCCAGGGCCTGTTCCCAGGCACACCCAGCCCACGCCGCCGGCGAAGCCCGAAGTCGTGCCCTATTACAGCGTCTCCGCACTGTTCGGATCGGTGCCCGCGAGCCCTGCCGAACAGCCCATGCTCACGCCGTACGAGGACATGAAGCGCTTTGAACCGCTGCCCACGGCAAAGGCTGCGCGACTCGTCTTTGCCGGCGTCGTTGCCAAAGACGGCAAGCAGCGCGCCCTGTTCGCGCTCGTGTCTCCGCCCATCCTGCGCGGTCAGGCGTCGTGCTACCCGAGCGACACGCACTGCCAGTGGATCGAGCTTGCCGCCGGCAAGAGCGAGGAACTGGAATACATCCAGTCAAACGGTCAAGCGGCGGCGTTCGAACTGAAGATCGTGAGGATCGTCAAGCGCAGCGCTGTCGCTGCTCGCTCCAGTGACGCCAAGGCGCTGCAGATCTCGAAGGCTGGTAGGCGCGCGCTGTTCGACGCCGGGCTCTCGCTGTTTGGCGCAGGCGCCCAGGCGAGCGTGCGCTGAGCGGCGCCGGATGGCGGATGCGGTCGGTCCGGTCGCCCGCGACCCGACATGCGGCTCCTGAGGGGCGTCGCATAAGCTCCGGTTCATGTTGATCCGCTTGATCACCGCCGGGGAGTCGCACGGTCCGGGTTTGACGTGCGTCGTCGAGGGTCTGCCCGCGGGCTTGGAGCTGCGCCCGCAGGACATCAACCAGGACATGGCAAGGCGTCAGCTCGGGCACGGTCGCGGCGGGCGGATGAAGATCGAGAAGGACGCCGCAGAGGTGACCTCCGGGGTGCGCCACGGGCGCACGCTCGGTGGACCGATCGCGCTTGCGGTGAACAACCGGGACTACGCCAACTGGGAAGAGCGCATGTCGCCATGGCCGGTGGACGCCGAGGTGGCCGAGGTGCACCTGCCCCGGCCGGGGCACGCCGACCTGGTGGGCACGCAGAAGTACAAGCAAACCGACGTGCGCAACATCCTCGAGCGCGCCTCCGCGCGGGAGACGGCGGCGCGTGTGGCGGGCGGTGCGCTGTGCAAGGCGTACCTGGGTGCACTCGGTGTGCAGGTGCGCTCGCACGTCGTGCAGATCGCCTCCGTGCACGCGCCCGAGCCTGAGCGCGAGCTGGCGCTCGAGGACTTCGAGCGCGTCGACGATTCGCCCGTGCGCTGCCTGGATGCGGACGCCTCGGGCGCGATGGTGGCTGAGATCAACACGCTGCGCAAGGCGAACGAGTCGCTCGGCGGCGTGTTCGAGGTGCAGGCGTTCGGGCTCGTGCCGGGCCTGGGCTCGCACATCACCTGGGAGGAGCGCCTCGACGGCAGGCTGGCGATGGCGATCCTCTCGATCCAGGCGATGAAGGGAGTGGCGATCGGCGCCCGCTTCGGCGGCGCCGGACTCCCAGGCTCGCAGGCGCCCGACGAGATGTTCTATTACGAGCAGCGCGGCGGCTACTACCGCGAGACCAATCGCGCGGGAGGCCTGGAGGGCGGGATGACCACAGGCCAGCCGCTGATCGTCAGGGGAGCGATGAAGCCGCTGCCCACGCTCACCAAGCCGCTGCGCTCGGTGGACATCTCCACGCACGAGCCCGCCGAGGCGCTGCGCGAGCGCACCGACTCGTGCACGGTTCCCGCCGCAGGGGTCGTGGGGGAGGCGATGGTGGCGCTCGTGCTCGCCGACGCCTACAAGCGCAAGTTCGGCGGCGATCACATCGACGACACGCGGTCTGCGGTAGCCGCCTACTGCGAGCGCATCGGCTGGGAGCAGCCGCACTCGTGAGCCCTCGTCGGGCCTGCGCGGGGACGGCTCAGGGCGTCTTCGGCGGGTGGAGCTGATGGGGATCGTCTTCATCGGGTTCATGGGGGCGGGCAAGAGCACCGCCGCCGGAGAGCTGGCTGCCGCGCTGGGCACGCGCCCGCTCGACAGCGATGCGTTGATCGAACGCGAGCTCGGTCACTCGATCGCCGAGGAGTTCGCCGCCAAAGGCGAGCAGTCGTTCAGGGAGCTTGAGGAGCGGGTGGCGTGCGGTGTGCTCGAGAACGCCCCCGCCGATGCGGCGATCGCGCTCGGAGGGGGCAGTGTGCTCTCCGAGCGGGTGCGCGCGGCGCTGGCGACGCACGTCACGGTGCTGCTCGACATCGACGCCGAGCGCGCGTGGCAGCGCGTGCGCTCGATGGGCGACGGGCGACCGCTCGCGAGCGAGCGAGCGTCGTTCGTGCGATTGCACACCGAACGCCGGGCGTTGTACGAGCGGCTGGCGGACGCGATCCTGCCTGCGCACGTGCCACGCGTGGCCACGCACGCGCTGCGCGGCCTGAAGGCGCTGTGTGCGCTGCGAGTCCTCGACAATGCGCCGGTTGGCACGCGGCTGCTGTGGGCAAGCGCCGCTTCGGGCGAATACCCGGTGCTCGTTGGGCGGGGACTGCTGCGGCGCCAGGTTTGCGCCGTCCCGGAGGTGTGGCCGCTCGACAGGGAGCGATCGCGCCCGCTGTGCGTCACCGACGAGAACGTCGGCAGCTTGTACGGCGACCGGGTGGAAAGCGTGCGCCCGCCGATCGCGATCCCGCCAGGCGAGACCCACAAGACGCTTGCCAGCGCAGAGCTCGTGTGGAGCGCGCTCGTGCAGGCTGGGCTGACGCGCGCCGATCACGTCGTGGCGCTCGGCGGCGGGGTTGTCGGCGATCTCGCCGGCTTTTGCGCCGCCACCTACCAGCGCGGCGTGCCCGTCGTGCACGTCCCCACGACGCTCGTCGCCCAGGTCGACTCCGCATACGGCGGCAAGACCGGCGTCGATTTGCCCCAAGCCAAGAACTACGTCGGCTGCTACCACCAGCCGGCAGGCGTGATCGTTGACCCCGACGCCCTCGTGACGCTGTCTGCCCAGGAGCTCGCAGCGGGGTGGGTGGAGGTGCTCAAGACGGCGATCGTCGCCGGTGGCGATCTGTGGGAGAGCGTGTCGGCGGACGAGCCGCTCGACGAGCGCACGATTCTGGCGTGTGCTCGCACGAAGCTCGCGGTCGTGGGTGAAGACGAGCGCGACGGGGGGCGCAGGCAGGTGCTCAACCTGGGTCACACGGTGGGGCATGCGATCGAGACCGTCACCGGTTACGCGCGCTACCGCCACGGCGAAGCGGTTGGCCTGGGACTGCTTGCAGCGCTGCAACTGTCGGGCAAGGAGGATCTGCGGCGCCTGGTGCGCGGACTGTTGCTCGCGCATCGCCTGCCGGTGACGCTCGGCGAGGACGTCGATGTCGATGCTGTCGTGGACGCCACCATGCGCGACAAGAAGCGCACCGGTGCGCACGTCCCGTTCGTGCTCGTCGAGGAGCCTGGCGAGCTGCGGATCGGCTGCGAGGTGGCGCTCGACGAGCTGCGCGCGTCGGTGCGGGAGCTGCAGGGCTAGGCTGCGAGCATGGCGGCGCTCGATCGCATCGAGGTAATGCATGGGGTGAACCTCGACATGCTCGGGCGTCGTGAGCCGGAGCACTACGGCACGCTGACGCTCGACGACCTGGAGCGCCAGATCCAAGCGTTCGCGGCGGAGGTGCAGGTGGAGGTGCGCTTCTTTCAAACCAACTCCGAGACCGACTACGTAGAGCACCTGCACTCGCTGCGCGACCTCGTCGATGGGATTGTGCTCAACCCAGGGGCGTGGACGCACTATGCATGGTCGATTCACGATGCGCTTGCGATCGCAGGCTTGCCCGCCGTCGAGGTGCACCTCTCTGACGTCAAGGCGCGCGAGCAGTGGCGCCACACGTCGGTGGTGGAGGACTTGTGCATCGCCACCATCTCAGGCCAGGGACCCGCCGGCTACCGTGAGGCGCTCGAGCGTCTGCGTCAGGCGCTCGACGAGCGACGGTCGTGAGCGCAGCCAGGCGGTTGACGGAGCTGGCTGGCGAGCTGCGCTCGCGCGGCGTCGACTGGCTGCTCGTGAACGGCGGGGTGAACGTGCGCTACCTGACCGGGTTCACGGGGACCAACGGCATTGCGCTCGTGGCTGCCGACGAAGGGCGCCCCCCCTTGTTCCTCACCGACTTCCGCTACGCGACACAGTCGGCGGAGCAGGTGTCGCCCGCCTTCGAGCGGGTGATCGCGCAGGTCGATCTCATCCAAGCGCTCGAGGGAGCGCTCGGTGGCGAGCTCGATGGTGAGCAGCCGCGCGAGCGGCGTTCGCGTCTGGGGTTCGACGACGGCGCTTTGACGGTCGAACAGCACTCCCGGTTGCGTGAGCTGCTCGGTGAGCGTTGGGAGTTGGTTGGGTGCGCAGGCGCCGTGGAGCAGCTGCGCGAGGTCAAGGACGACGGCGAGATCGCGCGTGTCCGAGCGGCGGCCAAACTGGCCGACGAGGCGCTCGAGGGTCTGCTCGAAGCCGGCATCGTGGGCCGCAGCGAGCGCGAGGTGGCGATCGAGCTCGAGCTGCGCATGCGCCGCTTGGGCGCCTCGGCGGCGAGCTTTCCCTCGATTGTCGCGTCTGGAGCGCACGGTGCCCTGCCACACGCCGAGCCGCGCGAGGAGCCGATCGACAACGGCGTCTTGGTGACGATCGACTGGGGGTGCGTGCTCGACGGGTATTGCTCGGATTGCACCCGCACATACGCCACCGGATCGATATCCGAGGAGGCGGTTGAGGTGTACGAGCTCGTGCGCCGCGCCCAGCAGTCGGCTCTCGAGCGGCTTGCGCCGGGGCCGACCGGTCGTGAGATCGATGCGATCGCCCGCGACATCATCGAGCAGGGGGGGTACGGAGAGCGCTTCGGTCACGGCCTCGGCCACGGCGTGGGCATGGAGGTGCACGAGGGTCCGCGCCTGTCGCGCACGGCGGGAGAGCAGGTGCTGCGCGCGGGCAATGTGGTGACGGTCGAGCCGGGCGTCTACCTGCCGGGACGCCTCGGGGTGCGAATCGAGGATCTCGTGGCGCTAACCGCCGACGGGCACGAGGTTTTGACGGGGCTGCCCAAGGAGCTGACGGTCGTCGAGTAGCGGGGTGGGGCGGCGGTACAGGGCAAACCCCAATCCCACCGCCAGCGGAACCGCCCAGGCGGCGAAGAAGGCGGCTTGTCCATCGGCGGAGATGTGAGACGGAAGCCAGCGCCACTCAGCCCAAACGGCGAGCGATGCCGCGAGCGCCAACACCGGCACGCGCTCCAGGTGCAGGGCCTCCCAAGCCCCGAGCGCCAAGACGAATGGGATGGGGTAGTAGACGATGTCCCAGGTGTCGAGCATGCAGCGCAGCAGAAGGAGCAGTGCGAGCAGGAGCAGGGCGTGCGACTCGCGGATGGGTGGCGACACCGAGCGACTCCGGCTGGCGGACGCCCTCGCGCGCAGCCGCGTCCAGGCGGCGAAAGTCAGCGGGAAGCCGAGCGCCACGATCAGCGGGTGGCTGATCGTGCCCGCCCATGAAGGGGCGGTGCGGTAGCCGGGCTTGATCGCCCCGAACAGTCCTCGGATGACATG
The DNA here is from genome assembly GCA_051955355.1 of Solirubrobacteraceae bacterium. Classification (GTDB taxonomy): domain Bacteria; phylum Actinomycetota; class Thermoleophilia; order Solirubrobacterales; family Solirubrobacteraceae; genus Palsa-744. The sequence goes on from JBQCGU010000071.1 coordinate 31,444, forward strand.
CCCGTGATGGCCGAGAAACCACCACAGCTGCCAAGGCTGGAAGATCGTGCTGTCCGGTGTCGCGGCGCCGTGGAGCGCGACTTTGAAGTTCGCGGGCGCCACCAGGAAGAAGGGAGCGAGGAATGCGGCGCCCACCGCTCCCGCCAGCGCTGTGCACAGCAGGCGCCGGCGCGGAAGCGCGATCAGCACCGGGCCGAGCGCGAGCAGCGCCCACTGCTTGTTGGCGATGGCGAAGCCGAGGGCGACGCCGGCCCAGAGCGGCTGGTTGCGTGTGGCGAGCAGGACGGCGGCGACGCAGAGCGCACCGCCGAGCAGCTCCTCGGGATGCCCGAGTTCAAGACCGGCGAGCGTCAGGGGGTTGGCTACGCAGAGGCCGAGCGTCACGAAGCGCGCGAAGCTGCCTGTGCCCTGCGCGCGCATGCGTGCCACCAGCCACACCCCCAACAGCAGGCCCGACAGCAGGCACGGAAGGGCGAGCATCCGGTAGACGGCGAGTTCGCCGCCACCCCACAGCCCGGGCGCCAGAGCGAAGGGGGCTCGCTCGAGCAGTGAGCCACCGTACACCGGTGCGCTCGTGAAGAACGCTTGCAGGTGACCGTGAACGAGCGACTCAACCGATGGCAGCGCCTCCGCTTCGTAGTCGTTCCAAACGAAGCTCACCAATCCCACCCACGCCATCGCGGCGCTGGCGAGGATTCCCGCGGCCAGGCTGAGGCGGTTCTGTCGGATTCGTTGCCTCACGCCCAAGCATCGGCGCGCGCAGGCTGCCGCTTGAGGCGCTGCGATAGCCTCAGCCGATGGCTGCGGCCTCGCTACAGCGCCCCACGCTGACCCGCAGTTTGAGCCTCGCCTGGAGCGGGGGCAAGGACTCCTCGCTTGCCTTCTGGAGCTTGCGCGAGCAGGAGGGACGGCTGCCCGGCTCGCTGCTCACCACGGTGACAGCCGACTACGAGCGCATCTCGATGCACGGGGTGCGCCGCGATCTGTTGCGCCGTCAGGCCGAGTCGCTCGGCGTGCCGCTCGTCGAGGTGGAGATCCCGACCCCGTGCCCGAACGACGTGTATGAGGCGCGCATGGCGGCTGCGCTCGCGTCCGAGGAGATGGCGGGCGTGGAGGAGGTGGCGTTCGGCGATCTCTTCCTGCAGGACATCCGCGAATACCGCGAAAGCCGACTGAAGCCCGCGGGCTTGCGTGCCCACTTCCCGGTTTGGGGGATGGATACGACCGAGCTCGCCCAGCGCTTCGTGCAACTGGGGTTTCGGGCGATCCTCGTGTGCGTCGACCCGCGTGCGCTGGATGGGAGCTTCGCCGGACGCGAGTTCGACGAGGGGCTGCTCGAGGACCTGCCCGACGGTGTGGATCCGTGCGGCGAGAACGGCGAGTTTCACACGTTCGTGTACGACGGCCCCATCTTTGACGCCGCCGTGAGCTGTGAGAGGGGAGAGGTGGTGGAGCGCGAGGGATTCGTGTTTTGCGATCTCCTGGCAGCCGACACGGCGGCTGAGGAGCCCGCCGGGGGTGGGTCGGCGGCGGGGATTGCCTGCAAGGAGCCGACCTGAGCGCTCCACGCAGGATCTGCTCGCTGCTGCCGAGCGCAAGCGAGATCATCGCCCAGCTCGGCTTGGAGGAGCGCCTGGTGGGTGTCAGCGACGAGTGTCGCTGGCCGCCGACGCTGATCGGCAAGCCGGTCGTTTCGAGCGCGCGCATCGACCCGGCGATCCTGTCGAGTGCCGAGATCGACGCGCGGGTGCGCGAGTCGACCGCCGACGGTGGTTCGCTCTACGCGGTGGATGCCGAGCTGATCGACAGCCTGCAACCGGACTTGATCGTCACGCAGGACCTGTGCGCGGTGTGCGCTGTGTCGAGCGGAGATCTGGCAACCGCCTGTCCGCTGGAGGCGGAGGTCGTGTCGCTCGATCCGCGCAGCCTGGGCGAGGTGGCTGACACGGTGCGCACGCTTGCTCGTCGCCTGGATGCGCGGGAGCAAGGCGAGGCGATAGTGGCGGGTATGCGGGAGAAGATCGCCTCTGTCGAGCGGGCTGTCGCCGGGCGCGGGCGTCCGCGGGTTTTCCTCGCCGAGTGGATCGACCCGCCGTACTGCCCGGGCCACTGGATACCGGAGATGATCGAGCGGGCGGGTGGGTATGCGGTGCTCGGACGCCTGGGCGAGCCCTCATGCGCGGTGAGCTGGGAGAAGGTGCTCGCGCAAGCCCCGGATTTGGTTGTGATTGCTCCGTGCGGCTTCGGTGCGCAGGGGGCGGCTGAGCGCGCGTCCGGCCTGGATCTGCCCTGCCGGGCGGTTGCGGTGGACGCCGACAGCTACTACGCCCGTCCAGCGCCACGCCTCGCCGACGGGGTGCGGCAGCTCGGCCACCTGCTGCATCCCGACGCGGTGCCCGATCCGGGGCTTGCCGCGATCGAGCTGTAGGCGGGTCAGACGTCTCTGTCTGCGTCGGCTCGTCCGCGCGAGGCGGCGACGCGACGGAATATGCCGCTCACGCCGAGCATCGGCACGAGTCGCTCTGCGACGCCGGGCGAGAGCTCGCGCAGGGCGAGCAGCGGCCTGACGGGCGAGCCGCTCTCGACGATCTCGGGCACATCGTCTTCGATCGCTCGCACAACCGCATCCGCCACCTTCTCGACGTTCGTCTCACCGATCAGTCGGTTGGATTTGTGGCCTTCCTCCACCATGCGCTGGTACATGCCGTCGCCTGCCACGAAGCCGGGGCAGATCACCGAGAAGCCGACCGGATGCTTGGCGTACTCGACGCGCAGCGACTGCGTTAGGCCGATCAGGCCCGCCTTGCTCGCGGCGTACGGCTCGCTGTATGGCGGTCCGAACTTGCCGGCCATCGAGGATACGAACACCACGTGGCCTCTCCCGCGTTCCAGCATGCCGGGCAGCACCTTGTGCGTGAGCAGCAGCGGTGCGGTGAGGTTGAGATCGATCATGTCAACCAGCTCATCCTCGGTGTAGGAGGTGAACGCGCTCGTGTTCTCGACGCCGGCGTTGTTGACGAGCACGTCGATCGGTCCCAACTCCATTTCCGTGCGCTTCAACAAACTGCTCAGCTCGGCGCGACTGGCGAGATCGGCGGGCACGGCGGCGGTGTCGACGCCCAGCTCGCGAAGCTCCTCTGCGAGCCTTTCGAGCTCCTGCTCGCGCCGTCCCGAAAGCGCCACGTTCACACCCTCGGTGGCCAGCCTGCGCGCGATGTGGACGCCGATCCCTCCGGATGCGCCGGTGACCAGCGCGGTGATGCCCGACAGGTTCTTCATGGGACGCCTCCTGGCTTCGAGTGAGCGTGGGGCGGATCGTAATCGCACCGTACACACCGCTGGGCTGCGGAACTGATGATCCCGACCAACCAGTTAAGGCGCGTGATCCAGCCACATAGATTTGGGAGCGTTCTAGGCGCGACGAGTAGCGGTGTAGCGTCGGGTGTGGGCCGTAGCATGGAGCCATGATCACCGTTATGGAGGCGGCTCGGCGAGTGGGCAGGAGCCCCGGGACGGTCCGTCGTTGGATTCGAGAGGGTCGCTTGGAGGCAGAGACTGTGCACGGGCGGCGGCTGATTGACCCTGGCAGGCTCGATGAGGTGCGTGACGAGATGTATCCGATGCTGCCTATGCCGCCGGAGTGGCAGAGGCTTGAAGACGGCACGCCGGCACCCAACTGGGTTGCTGCTGTGGCACTGTCCCGGCTCGGGCGTTGAGGCTGGTCCTCGACGCAAGCGTTGCGGCTGCTGCGGCAGCGACTCCCGTCGGGTTCGCGCGTTTCCGGCGATTCGAGCTGGTCGCGCCACCGCTGATGTGGATCGAGGCTGTTTCGACACTGCACGCGATGGTGTGGCGAGGAGAGCTGAAGCGGAACCGCTCGGCTAGGTTTCGTCATAGGTCCCACAGAGTCTGAGTCAACCGGAGGACCCCAAGTCATGGAGCGCGTGAATATCAAGATCGGGCCGCTGAGCTTCGATCACGCTGACTACGACGCCGAGAACGACATCCTCTATCTGCACGTCGGGGAGCCGCAGGCGGGGGAGGGCGAGGAGACGCCGGAGGGGCATGTAATTCGCTACGCGCCCGGTACAAACCGAATCGTGGGTCTGACGGTAATGGACCCGCGTCACATCCTTGGACGGGATGGTCACCTGATCGTGACGGTGCCTGAGGCGGTCGAGACGACGGCGCAGGATCTGGCGCCTGCTCTCGCTGCGGCCTGACCGGCCGACTTAGCGGCTCCTCGACCGCTTGGCTGCCAGCCGATGATCACCACGAATCAGTATGAAACGTGTGTAGAACGTATAGGCGCGTTCGGGACTCTCTCGGCGGACGCCGCCGACGAGCTGGCGGTGGCCGAGGTGCGCGCCGCCCGACGAGCGCACAGTCGCGCCTGATCCGTGCCGTCGTAGGCCCGAGCATCCTCGTCTCGGCATATGACCACCGGTCGCAGTAGCTTTTGTGCGTGGGATGGACACTCGGTAAGAGGCCGGTCGTCACCGGCCGGAGCCGGAGCGTCGTCGGTGAGTGACCACCTGCTAGACCAGGTTCGCGTCGGACGGCGGTCTGCCTGCTTGAGTGGCATAGTCGCGCTGATTGCAGGGCTGGGCCTCATCCTCACCGCCTGCGGTTCCTCCACCGGGACGGGGACAGCCAGAGTGGCGCGCCTGTCGTCATCCTGCACACCGCCCGCATTCAGGCTCTTTGGGCGCCGGCCCGCGCTCGCCAAGGAACTCTCGACTCCGTTGGACGCCACGATCCTCTCCAGTTTCGCCATCTTTCGCAGATCGGCGTTGCCGAGCGACGTGCTTGCGAGGCTGAGACCGGAGGGCGACGGACTCGACCGCGAACTCTCCAAGGCCTATGAGCTCTCGGGTTACTATCCCGCGTATGTGCGTCAGCTAACCAGGCTCCCTGACGGCCGACGCTATTCCGTGATCCCGGCGTATGGGCGATCCGAAGCGGTCTCCCCGGCCCACTGTCTGCCGTCCGGGAAGCGGGAGCGACGCGTACTCGCCGAAGAGCAGCACCGGCGCCTGATCGAGGCGGTCGACTGCATCATCGAGATAGGAGGCAACGAAACTACGCTCAGTCTCGGGTGTGAACCATTCGCTGCGATCGACCAAGCTGGCCGAGTCTTCCAGCCGGATTTGTACAAGGAACCGATCGTCGATCTTGTGCCCGATGGCGTCGCCTCGGTGCGCATCGCCTATAGGGGAATGCCTCCGATCGTTGTGCCTGTCAGCGAAAATGCTTTCTGGTTCACGCCACCGCCACCGACGCCTCGCGTCGTGGCTGAGATTAAAAAGCTGGAGCCCAAGGTCGTCGCTACGCACCTCACTCGGACCCAGCGTCGCCGTTTCACGTTGCAGTGGGACAAGGCCGTGCAGGAAACCGAGCCAACGAAGATCGAATGGCTCGACAACGCTGGCGGACTGGTGCGCGCAATCAGCCCCCCGCCCCCCACTAGCAGTTCGGTGACCTCGGTCGGCAACCTCCGCGCACCCATCGGAGGGTGACTGAGGATCGTGATGAGTTGCTTGCCTGAGACGACAGGCGACGGCTCACGCGGCTTGGACTGCGACACGGTCGCGGTGGACCGTGGGGATCGACAGACCATCCTCGTGCAGGACTTCGAGATATCCCTCGATCGCCTGCTGGGCGTTCCCGCGTGCTTCCTCGATCGTTTCGCCCTGGGTGGCGACGCTCGGCAACTCAGGCACGAACACGCTGTAGCCGCCGTCTGGCTCGGCCACGATCACCACGTCAAACTCGCGTTCTGCGCTCATCAGCAGCAAGATAGCGCGCTACCCATGGCTCTCCTCCTCTCAACGGGACAGACGGCTAGTCTTGTGCCGTGCCGTGATCCGCGCTTCGAGTGTCCGCCGATACAGCTTCATCGTCTGAAGCGTCAAAAAGGGCTCGGGACAAAACCGGCAACCACATTAAAAACTTTAGATTTGCAGGGCTTTTAGGTGATCACAACTAACCAGTTCTGGTGCGTTAGCGATACACACTAGTGCCGCGTAGGACACGGCGTCCTGCTTGGCGAAGACCGACGCTGGATAGAGTCCGCCCGAAGGCGAGTCGGGGCGCAGAGTTAGGCGGCCAACGAGTACACGTGGCTATCGGAGCGTTGAATCGCGTCCCATGGCTCCGCCTCTAGATCCTCCGGTCGCATCGCAATGTCGATCAAGACGGGTTCCGCTGGCTGCGGACTAAGCAGGATGTTCTCCACCCGGATATCGGAGTGTGTCAACGCAACGGCACCCTTGATCTGAGAGAGATCAAACTTCTCTACGAGATCGGAGGCAGGTCTGGGCAGCCCAACGCGACCACCGGCCCGGTACTCAACGACGCCTAGATCCTCAATGGCGGTGGCGCTTTGCTGGCGCAGGTTTGAAAGAAACGCCAACATCTGCCCGGCGTCGTCAAACGTATCTACGGTGGAGCCATCCATGTCGATTACGGCGAAGCTCATGGGGCCATTCTACATCTGCGCCGGTACGATCTCCACGACTGCATGGGCGAGTGCATTAGCGTCGCCCCAGATCGTCATGTGGCCGTCATCTTGGCCAAGATCCTCATAGGCGAAGCCATGTCCTGCGCTCAATACGACGGCAGCGATGTGTTCGCCGACGCGGATCGGGCGAGTCGGATCTTTCTGTCTTGCGAGTCTCGCTATGTCTTGCCAGCGCTCGCGAGCCAGGGCGAGCGTCCGAAATGCGGACATTCCGTCCATATGTCCTGGTATCGCGGCCGACCGTCCTCGTGGCTGCTTTCCTAACGCCGCGTCGGAAAGAAAGCTCTCGCTCAGGCCTGGCTCAATAGGCGAGGTGGCTTTGACGAAGCGGAATACGGTTCGCTCTTGGTCCGTACTCGCGACCTCGATTCGCCTCGACGGCTCATAATGTCCGCTGTCCGGCATCAGGTAGCGCTGGCTTCACGCCCGTGCCGATTACTGGCTCTGAGTCTCGAAAAACTGGAAGCTGCCGCGGCCCTCGGAATCGAGGCGAACGATCCACCAAGCTGCTATCTGTCCCAGTGCTACGCGTATGAGGGGTAGGCGGGTGATCCCTGGCTGGCCTGGCGCAACGATTTGCGCGTCTCTCAAAGTGATGAAGGCTCTATGTTCGGCGTTGAGGATGCGTCTTGCGACAGACACCGGCACGCTGTCTGGGTCGAGACCGTTGTCGCCGATATACGGCTCGGCATCCCTTCGGGCCTTGTCGACAAACTCGTGAAAGTCAGCGTACTCGCGCGATGCTGCCGTTGAAAACTCGCTAAGTATGGTGTTCCAGTCCTTGTCAGCGGGGAGCTCTGTCTTCCGGACTTGGTCAGCCAGCCAGGTACGCGCAGCGTCTACCTCTTCAGCCATCGCCTTTCGCGATGCCAAGATCCCTGTCATGAAGACCCCGCCAACAAGCAAGCCGACCGATGTGGAAAGGTCGTTGTCGGCAAGGTTCGCGAGGTCGAGGAGAAAGCCGTCATTACGTGCCTCGGCAGCGGCTGCGATGCGAGCAAGGTCGTACTCGGTTGAAGTTGCTGGCGTCTCCTCGGGCATTCCGGCTCTCCTTGGGCACGGTCGTGATGGGCGTGCAGGCATCAAAGATAGTCATCGTGACGGTCGATGTCCGGCTATGAGAGCGCTCCACTGTGGAGGCGCCGCGCCGGGTTTCCACGTCTTCGTAATCCCGCCGCCTTCCTGCCGCAGTTCGCGGCTGTAGTCGGCTAGCTGCGCTTGGAATGCCAGCTCATGCCGTGGATCGTCGGCCGCGAAGTCGATCCAGTTGCGCCAGACGACCAACGCGCAAAGCGTCTCGACATGGCTGCTGTTCTTCCACCAGCCCTCTTTCAGATGTCCAAGCGCCTCGGGATAGCGCCCGTGGAGCGCGCAGATTCCGCCCCACATGAACTGGCGCCAGGTCCGGGCGTCGTCTAGCGGCTCGATCCACGGCGCACGCCGATCCGAGCCGGTGTCCGTCAGCGGGTCGGCGAAGGGCGTGATCGCTTCGCTCGGGGGTTCCTGTGTCCGCGTGTCGATCCCAGCGCTCAAGAACTGCGCTGCGACCCGTGACACCGGCTCTCCGCGCTCATGCGCCACGGCTTCCAGGTGGGCCATGAGCGGGTCCGGCAGCGTGATCTTCAATCGTCGGCTCATCGCTTCAACTCTCGGTCGTGGTCGGGCGGCGCGCTGTCTGCGTGCTCCTGCTTAAGACCCCGAGCGCCCGAAAACGGCCACCGACTTCAGGGGACCCAAAGCTGGGCCTGCTCGGACCCGTGCATCTGTCCTTTCTGCCAGCGTGCAGCGGCCGGTAGCGATGCTCCGGCGTTCCGGGTGCTGGCTGTCGGTCGCAACGGCCGGCTCGTCCGGGCGCGTAGCTGGCAGGAAGGTCTGCCATCTGGTGACGTCCGGCTTGCCGGGTTGGGTCCTGGGCTGGTGACGGACTGACTCTTAGTCTGTCTGTCGGCCATCCGTGGCCTGACCGTCGCGCGTTGTGTCGTCCGCCACCACCCAGGACCTGCGGCGTGACCTGATAGGAGCGTGGCAACCGCCCCAAGAAAGGCCTGTCCGCCGAGGGTCCGATCAGCCAAGAACCACTCGACTGAAGGGACGTGCCGGATGATCGTGATCGGAGCGGATGTGCACAAGAGCACCCACGCACTCGCGGCAGTCGACGCCGCAACCGGCCAACTGCTC
>JBQCGU010000072.1:0-70219 GCA_051955355.1 Solirubrobacteraceae bacterium
GGGCGTGCTGGGGATGGTTGCTCGTCTCCCCACCCTCGATGCTAACTTTCTCTAGCAGCTGTAGGTCGCCCGCGTGGCGCCGCTCGGCGCGCGCGTGGGCGCGCCCGCCCACGACCTCGGGGGCAAGCGTCACCTTCGCGCCGGTCAGCTCGCCCAGCCGCTGCGCCACCGGTGCCAGCGACAGCTCGGGATCGGGCTTGCCCTTCGGACGGCCGAGATGCGAGACGAGGATCAGCCGCGCTCCCTTGGAACGCAGCTCTTCGATCGTCGGCAGCGCAGAGACGATGCGGGTGTCGTCCGCCACCACTCGGCTTCCCTGCCTACCGGTGGCGAGCGGCACGTTGAAGTCCACGCGCACGAGCACGCGCCTGCCGCTCACTTCGAGCCCGTCGAGGGTCTTCATCGCCATGCTGCGCCCTCGTCCCGCAGGGCCGTCGCCGCAGCGCTCAAAGGATCTTCTGGACGAGGTCAACGAGCCGGTTGGAGTAGCCCCACTCGTTGTCATACCAGGCGATCACCTTGACCATCGTCCCGTCGATCACCGATGTCAGCTGCGAGTCGACGATCGAGGAGAACGGCGAGGAGACGATGTCGCTGGAGACGATCGGGTCCTCGGTGTAGGACAGGATGCCCTTCAGGGGACCGCTCTCCGACGCCGCCTTCAGCGCTGCGTTGACCTCCTCGACGCTCGTCTCGCGCGGGCACTCGATCGTCAGGTCGACGACTGAGCCCGTGGGCACGGGGGCGCGCACGGCGAAGCCGTGCAGCTTGCCCTGCAGCTCCGGCACCACCAGGCCGATCGCCTTGGCGGCGCCGGTGGAGGCGGGGATCAGGTTGATGGCGGCGGCACGCGCACGGCGCAGGTCTTTGTGCGGCAGGTCCTGCAGGCGCTGATCGGCGGTGTAGGCGTGGATCGTGGTCATCAGCCCGTGCTTGACGCCCACCGTGTCCACCAGCACCTTTGCCACCGGCGCCAGGCAGTTGGTGGTGCAGGAAGCGTTGGAGATCACCGAGTGAGCGTCTTTGTCGTACGCCTGCTCGAAGTTCACGCCGAGCACGACAGTCACGTCGGGGTTGGTGGCGGGCGCCGATATGACGACCTTCTTGGCACCTCCGTCGAGGTGCTTGGAGGCGGCGTCGCGATCGGTGAACAGGCCGGTTGACTCGATCACCACGTCGACGCCGAGATCGCCCCACGGCAGCGCGGCGGGATCGCGCTCGGCAAGCACGCGCAACTCGCGCCCGTCCACGACGATCGTCCCGTCGGAGCGCTCCTCGACGGTGCCCGGGTAAGGCCCGAGGATCGAGTCGTACTTGAGCAGATGCGCAAGTGTTTTCGAGTCGGTGAGATCGTTGACGGCCACCCACTCGATCGCGTTTGCGTCCTCGCGAGCCATGGCGGCGCGGAACACGTTCCGGCCGATACGGCCGAATCCGTTGATTCCCACGCGTACGGGCATTCAGAGCCTCCTGTGCAAGAGATGAACAAGGCCGGGCGCAAGCTGTGAGGCCCGGCGTGCGCCGGGAAGGCTAGCAGTGGGCGTCCAGCACGCTCTGGACGGTCGCAGCCCGGCGCCGCATCGCCGCCGGCGCACGCCGCGAGCGGACGTCGCCCGTGCGCGCTCAGGCGTCGCGAGGACGCTTGTCGATATCGCGATGAGTGACGGCGACGATCAACTCGTCGCGATCCCCGTAGCGTTTGGCGAGCTGCTCGGCGATCGCCACCGAGCGATGGCGCCCGCCGGTGCACCCGATCGCGATCACCAGGTGCGACTTGCCCTCCGCCACGTACTGGGGCAGCAGGAAGTCGAGCAGCGAGTGCAGGCGCTCGTAGAACTGCTCCAGGCGCCCGTCCCCCGCCATGTATCGCACGACGCGCTCGTCATGGCCGGTCAGCTCTCGCAGGCTCGGCTCGTAGTGCGGGTTGGGCAGGAAGCGCACGTCGAATGCGAGGTCCTCGTCGCGCGGCGGGCCGTGCTTGAAGCCGAAGCTCATGAACGTCAGCGCCAACCGGCCTGTTTGCTGGCGCGGCAGCAGTTCGTCGGCGATCCGCCTACGCAGCGCCGAGGGCGACATCGCCGAGGTGTCGATCACGATGTCCGCACGCTCGCGCAGCGCCCGCAACAGATCTCGCTCGGAGGCGATGCCGCCGGCGACGTTGCCCTCGCTCGCCACCGGGTGGCGCCGCCGGGTCTCCTTGTAGCGCGTCACCAGCGCCTGTTCGGAGGCGTCGAGGAACAGCACGCGATGGGCGATATCCAGCGAGCGCAGCTCGTCGACCACCTCACGCAGCGCCTCGAAGTAGACGCCACCGCGAACGTCGGAGACAACCGCCGCGCGTTCGACCTTCGAACCGGGGTGCATGAACAGCTCGACGAGCGAGCGGATCATCTCGGGCGGCAGGTTGTCCACGCAGAAGTAGCCCGCGTCCTCGAACACGTTCATCGCGGTGGACTTGCCTGCACCGGAAAAACCCGTGATCACAACGAGGTCGCGCAGGCTCGACCGCATCCTCCGATCCTCGGAGGATCGCAATGAGCGAAGCGGACGGAAGACAGCCATGCCGCTCCATTGTGCCGCGCTATGCGGACACGCGCGCCAGCCGCTGTGCGACGCACCCGCGTCAGCCCGCGCGGTGCAGGAGCGCATGCACGTCGCGCGCCACCTTGGCGGGCAGCCCGGGCACCGCCTGAAGCTCCTCGCGCGAGGCCGCCAGGATGGCGTCGGGCGAGCCGAAGTGAGCGATCAACGCGCGCTTGCGCGCCGGGCCGATGCCCGGCAGCTCGTCGAGCACCGAGCGGGTCATCGCGCGGTCGCGGCGTGTGCGGTGGTGGGTGAGGGCGAAGCGGTGAGCCTCGTCGCGGACGCGTTGCAGCAACTGAAGCTCCGCGGTGGAGTGGTCGAGCAGCAGCGGCGTGCGTCGGCCTGGGACGAACACCTCCTCGATGCGCTTGGCGAGCGACACCACCGTCACGCCGCGCTCGCGAAAGCCGCGCAGCGGCTCCATGCCTGCGGCGAGCTGGCCCTTGCCGCCGTCGATCACGACGAGGTTGGGCAGCGCAGCGAAGCTCGGGTCGTGCGAAGGGTCGTGCGGGGAGATGTCGAGCTGGCGCTCCCATTGCGCATAGCGGCGCGAGAGCACCTCCGCCATCGAGGCGTAGTCGTCCGGGCCTTCGACGCTGCGGATCTTGAAGCGGCGGTAGTCGGATTTCTTGGGCGCGCCGCCCTCAAACACCACCATCGATGCGACCGTGTGGGTGCCACCGAGGTTGGAGATGTCAAAGCACTCGATCCGCACAGGCACGGTGTCCAAGCCGAGTGCTGCCTGCAGGCCGTCGAGCGCCTGTGCGCGGTGCTGGTGGCGGCGCTCCTCGCGCAGCCGCTCACTCTGGAGCGCCAGGCGCGCGTTGCGATAGGCGAGCTCGAGGATGCGCTGCTTGTCGCCGCGCTCGGCAGCGTGCAGCCTCACAGGGCCGCCGCGCCGTCGTGAGAGTGCCTCGGCGAGCGCCGGACGCTGGGCAAGCTCGCCCTGGACGACGATCAGCGCCGGGATCGACGTCGGTCCGCCGTAGTACTGGAGCATGAACTCTTCGCCCACCTCGCCTACGTCGCGCTCGGTCTCGTTGGAGAGGTAGAAGGACTGGCGGTCGGAGAGCACGCCGTCGCGCACCTGGAACACCTGGGCATTGGCGTCGGTGTCGTGCAGGGCGATAGCCACTGCGTCGAGCGTTCCCACCGACTCGTTGGCAACGCGCTGGCGCTCCATCAGCGAACGCACGGAGCGCCACCGGTTGCGCTCCAGCGTCGCCTGCTCGAACTCGAGCTCGGCGGCGGCTGCCTCCATGCGCTCCTGCAACTGGTGCTCGATCGCGCGGAAGCGCCCCGACAGGAAGTCGACGACGCCGTCGATACTGCGCCGGTACTGCTCCTTGGAGACGTAGCCGACGCACGGAGCCTCACAGCGCTTTATGTAGTAGTCCAGGCACGGACTGCCGCTGCGCCGTCCCGGCTCGACGCCGGTGCACGAGCGATACATGAACACCTTGGCGAGCACGTCAAGTGTGGAGCGCACCCGCTTGGCGCTCGAATATGGGCCGAAGTACAGGCGCCCGGCGCGGTGCTTCTCACGGGTGAAGTACACGCGCGGGAAATCCTCGTCCATCGAGATGCCGACGAACGGATAGGACTTGTCGTCGCGCAGGCGGATGTTGAAGCGCGGGCGGTACTGCTTGATGAAGCTCTGCTCCGCCAGCAGCGCCTCGGCCTCAGATGCCACGACGACGCACTCGATGTGATCGGTGGCGGCCACCATCTCGGCGTGCCCCGGGCTGCTCGGCACCTGAGCCTTGGAGAAGTGCGAAGCCACGCGCTTGCGCACGGACTTGGCCTTGCCTACGTAGATGACCCTTCCGGAGCGATCGCGGAAGAGGTAGACGCCCGGTTGGTCGGGGAGCTGGCGGCGCTGCTCGGCGAGGCTCAAGAGACGCTGCTCGGGAGGCTCAATAAGTGCGCGAGAAGCGGTAGACCACGACCAGCGCCCACACGGCGGCGGCGAGCATCACGAACCAGAGCAGCTCGCCGAGCCCGGTTTCCCACATGCGCGGCTGCGCGGCCGCGGTGAAGAAGCCGAGCGCGAGTCCGCCATAGAGCAGCGCACGGTGGCGCTGGCCGAGGCTGTAGAGGCTGAGCCGGCGTTCGCGGTAGGTCCGGTAGCCGAAGTAGCCGAAGCCCGCGCCGAACACCACCCACAGGGCAGCTGCGAACGCTTCCGCCACCTGCCCTCCCCCGGGCAGGAACTGCACCGCCGCCGCAATGGCGGCAATGATGGCGATGTTGCGTACGGTGCGCCAGTGCTCCATGACACTCGATTCTAGGCCGCGCGGGCCCTTTGAGCCGCCGCACGACGTGTCCGGCGTTTGCGGAAATGTTTACTCGAAAGTCGAGATTTCTTTTCACATGAGCAACCATGACTCGCTATACTCGGCGTTGCCCGTTCGACTCCTAACGGGGTCGACTGAGGGTTGGTTGGCAGCCGTCGGGGTACTCGTCACTCAGGTCAGAGAGCCCTGGCGGCTGTTTTATTTAACGAACGCCACCTCCCTCCTCGACGCAGCCCTCGCAAGCACCTCGGCGCCGACTCAATCGACCAGCGCCGTGAGGCGCTCATACGCCGCATCTACCGCCCGCTTGGCGGCTGTGTGACGCGCTTCTGACTTGGCAGCCTCGTACTTGGTGGCCCAGGCAGCCGGATCGGCAAGCTCGTCCTCGAGCGCTTGCAATGCCGCCTCGGCCTCTTCGACCGCCTTCTCCGCCTTGGCTTGCTCGCGCAGGCGGTTCTTGGAAGGCTCGGCGCGCTTGGGCTTGCCGTTCGATTCCCCGATTGGCGCGGGCGTCGTTTCGGGCAGCGGCTTGGGAGCTGGGGCACGCGTGCCGGCTCCCGCTGGCGCCTGTCCCTCGGCGCGGCGCTCTTCGCGCACGCGCACGTACTCCGGCCAGCCACCGACGTAGCTGCGCAGCGAGCGGTCCTCGACAGCGATCGTGCGACTGCCAACCGCGTCGAGCAGGGCACGGTCGTGGGAAACGAGCAGCAGCGCGCCTTCAAACGAGCAGAGCGCATCCTCGAGCGCCTCGCGGCTCTCCAGGTCGAGATGGTTGGTGGGCTCGTCGAGGATCAGCACGTTGGCGCCGGAGTGCACCAACACCGCCAGCGACAGGCGCCGGCGCTCGCCTCCGGAGAGCCCGTCGAGCGGCTTGTCGGCATCCTCGCCGGAGAAGAGGAAGGCGCCGAGCAGCGCGCGCGCCTTGTTCGGAGTCAGACCGGTGGCACGCTGAGCTGCGTCCACGACGCTCTGCCCCGGCGGCCCGCCCCGCCCGAGCTCCTCGGCGTGCTGGGAGAGGTAGCCGACCTTCACGTTGTGGCCGGTGCTCAGCTTGCCGCCCGCGAGCGAGCGGCGTCCGGCGAGCGTCTCGATCAGCGTCGTCTTGCCCGTCCCGTTCGGGCCGACGAGCGAGACGTGCTCGCCGCGCTCCAGCCACAGCTCTGCCTGCTCCAGCAGCGTGACCGGCGGATCGCCGATCTGCACCAGACCGTCGCTCAGCTCGAAGATCACCCTGCCTGAGCGCTCGGGGGCCTTGAACGAGAACTCCAGCGCCGTACGGTCGCGCGGGTCGCGCTCGATGCGCTCGATCTTGGAGAGCTTCTTCAGCCGCGACTGCGCCTGGCGGGCCTTGGTGGCCTTGTAGCGAAAGCGCTCGATGAAGCGCTCCATGCGCGCGATCTCCGTCTGCTGCTTGTCGATCGCCCGGCCAAGCGCCAGCTCCCGCGCGGCTTGCTCGCGCCGCCAGCTGTGCCAGCTGCCCGCGAAGAAGCGCGAGCGGCCGGCCTCGATCTCGAGCACCGCGGTGCCGACAGCCTCCAGAAACCAGCGGTCGTGCGCGACGAGCATCACGGCTGCATCCAGTGCTGTGAGCGTCTGCTCGAGCCACTCCAGCGACTCGATGTCGAGATGGTTGGTGGGCTCGTCGAGCAACAGCACCTCTGCTCCCGTCGCCAGCGCCCGCGCCAGCGAAGCACGCGTGAGCTGGCCGCCCGAGAACGTGTCGAGGTTGCGCTCCAGGTCGGCCTCCCCAAAGCCCAAGCCGCGCGTCATGATCGTGGCGCGATCGCGCCACAGGGAGCCGCCGCGCGCCTCCAGGCGGGCTTGCGCGGCGGCGTAGCGGTTCAGCGTGGCCTCGTCGGTGGCGCCCTCCCCCATGCGCCCCTCCAGCTCAGCCAGCTCGGCCTCGACCGCAAGCTCCTCGGCGCAGCCGGAGAGCACGTAGTCGCGCAGATTCAGCGCCCGCTCGCGCGGCGGGCGCTGGTCGTGAAGAGCTATGCGCACGCCCTTGGACACGCTCAGCTCTCCCTTCTCGATCGACTCCTCTCCGGCGAGCATGCGCAGCAGCGTGGTCTTGCCCGCGCCGTTGCGCCCGGCGATGGTCAGCCGTTCGCCGCGCTCGAGCTTGAACGAGACGCCGCTCAGGAGCGGCTTGCCGGCCATGTCTTTGTGCAGATTGGAGGCGATCAGGAGAGCCACGCGAGGATGGTAGGCGCTGATGTAGGATTCGCGCAGCCGATGCGCCGCCTTGCCACAAGCCTGTCGATCGCCCTCCTGCTGCTCGCCCTGAGCGCGCCGGCTGCCCTGGCGTACAACGACGGGCGCGGCTTCTACGGAGCCACCAACGACAAGGTGGTCACCAACGCGGGCTTCATCCTGATCGTCTTCTTCCCGTTGTTCGCGCTCGTGATGAGCCTGATCCAGTGGCGACTGGACAAGCGCAAAGAGGCGCGCAAAGCCGCACAGAAAGCGCACGCGATCGACGCGCGCTGGCGCGGCGGCTGGTAGGCACGAGCGCTCAGGCCAAGAGCGGACGCTGAGTTGCCAGACCCGGCCCAGTCGTCCGCCCTGGTCCGCTACGAGCGCCGCGGCGCAGCCGCGCTGGTGACGATCGACCGCGAGCAGCGGCGCAACGCCGTCGACGGCCCCACGGCGGCGGCGCTGCACGACGCGTTCGAGCGCTTCGAGACCGAAGAGGACGCGAGCGCGATGGTGCTCACGGGCGCCGGCGAGCTGGCGTTCTGCGCTGGCGCAGACCTGAAGTCGATCGACACGTTCGCCGACCGCCTGCAAGCACCCGAAGGCCCGATGGGCTTCACCCGCCTGACGGCGTCCAAGCCGACGATCGCCGCCATCTCCGGCTACGCCCTGGCGGGCGGGTTGGAGCTTGCGCTGTGGTGCGATCTGCGCATAGCCACCGAGAGCGCCACGCTCGGCTTCCCGGAGCGGCGCTGGGGAGTGCCGCTGATCGACGGCGGCACGCAGAGGCTGCCGCGGGTGGTCGGCCTGGGACGGGCGCTCGACCTGATCCTCACCGGCCGCCTGGTGAGCGCGGCGGAGGCGCTCGCCATGGGGCTGGTGACCGAGGTGGTGGCGGACGGCGCGCATCTCGATCGGGCGCTCGCGCTGGCGGAGGGCTTGGCGCGCTTTCCCCAGCAGACGATGCTTGCCGACCGGCGTGCGGCGATCCTCGGGATGGGCATGAGCCTGCGCGACGGCTTGTCGCTGGAGGCACAGGCGGGTCCCGACACATACGCCCAGGCGGTGGCGGGCGCCGGGCGCTTCGTCGCCGGGGAGGGCCGCGGCGGCGAGGGCGCGGGCGCCTGAGCAGAGCTATGCTCGGGGTGACCGAGCCCCAGGAGACTCAATGGCATATTTCGTAACAGGAGCCACCGGCTTCATCGGACGCCACCTCGTCGAGCGTCTGTTGGAGCGCAAGGGCAAGATCCACGTGCTCGTGCGCTCGGACTCGCACGCGCGGCTGGATGAGCTGATCGAGCGCTGGGAGCACGCCGGCGACGCGTCGGCCGCCAAGCGCGTCCATCCTGTGATTGGAGACCTGCGCAAGCCGATGCTCGGGCTCGACGAGGACCACGTTGCCGAGCTGGCGGGCTCGATCGAGCACTTCTTCCACCTGGCAGCCATATACGACATGACCGCGCCGCCAGAGCTCGACATGGCGGTGAACGTGGGCGGCACCACCCACGCCGTCGAACTGGCGGCGGCGCTCGGCGCCGGCCACTTCCACCACGTCTCCTCGATTGCGGTCGCCGGCACCTACAAAGGCGTGTTCAGCGAGGACAGCTTCGACGAGGGCCAGGCGCTGCCCTCGCCCTACCACGCCACCAAGTTCGAGTCCGAGCGGATCGTGCGCGAGCAGTCCTACGTGCCCTGGCGCGTGTACAGGCCGGCGATCGTGGTGGGCAACTCGCAGACAGGCGAGATGGACAAGGTGGATGGTCCGTACTACTTCTTCAAGGCGATCCAGCGGCTCAGGCATCTGGTGCCCGAGTGGATGCCGCTCGTCGGGGTGAACCTTGGCAAGACGAACATCGTCCCCGTCGACTGGGTGGCGGCGGCGCTCGACCGGATCGCGCACGAGCCCGACCTCGATGGCCGCGCCTTCCACCTCACCTACCCGCGCTCGCAGCGCGTGGATGAGGTGGTGAACGACCTGGCAGCCGCCGCCCATGCGCCACGCTTCGCATTGAGCGTCGACAAGCGCGTGCTCGACCTCGTCCCGACGCGTCCCCTCTCGGCGCTGATGCGCATGCCGCCGCTGCGCCAGGCCCAGCGGGTGACCATGCGCGAGCTGGGCGTGCCCGAGGAGGTGCTCGGCCACGTGGACCTGGTGCCGAGCTTCGACATGCACGAGACCCAGCGCGTGCTCGCCGGCACCGGCCTTGAGCGCCCGCCGGCGCTGCGCGAGTACGCGGTGCACCTGTGGGACTACTGGGAGCGCGAGATGGAGCCGGGCCTCAGCCGCAACCGCACGCTCGGCGCGGCGATCTCCGGCAAGCGCGTGTTGATCACCGGCGCCTCCTCAGGCATCGGCAGGGCGGCTGCGCTGAAGGTGGCGGCGGCAGGCGCCGTGCCATTGCTCGTGGCGCGCAACGTCGAGAAGCTCGAGGAGCTGCGCGCGCAGATCGTTGCCGCCGGCGGCACCGCGTACGTGTATGCGGCGGACATCTCCGACATGGATGAGATCGACCGGCTGCTCGAGCGGGTGCAAGCCGACCACCGCACGGTGGACATGCTCGTCAACAACGCCGGCCGCTCGATCCGCCGCTCGATCGCGCTGAGCTACAACCGCTTCCACGACTTCGAACGCACGATGCAGATCAACTACTTCGGCGCGGTGAAGCTGATCATCGGCCTGCTCCCGCAGATGCGCGCACGCGGGTTCGGCCACATCGTGAACGTGTCGACGATCGGCGTGCAAACCAACCCGCCGCGCTTCTCCGCCTACGTGGCGTCCAAGGCGGCGCTCGACGCGGTCACCAAGGTGGTGGCGTCCGAGGTGATCGGCGACGGGGTGACGTTCACGACCATCCACATGCCGCTCGTGCGAACCCCGATGATCGCCCCCACGAAGATCTACGACGCCTTCCCGGCGATCACCCCCGAGGAGGCGGCGGACATGATCACCGAGGCGCTGCGCACCCGCCCGAAGCACATCGGCACTCCCCTGGGCACGTTCGGCGAGGTCGCCTACGCGCTGGCGCCGCGGGCGGTGGACCGGCTGCTGCACCTCGCCTACCGCGTGTTCCCCGACTCGGCGGCGGCACGCGGCGAGACCCACGAGGCGGATGAGCGAGTGTCGCTGGAGCAGGTGGCGCTCGCGAACCTCATGCGGGGAGTCCATTGGTAGCGGCTATAGAGGTCCGCGACCTGCACAAGCGCTATGGCGAGTTCGAGGCGGTTCGCGGCATCGACATCGAAGTGCGTCGCGGCGAGGTGTTCGGCTTGCTCGGCCCCAACGGCGCGGGCAAGACGACGACGGTGGAGATCCTCGAGGGCTATCGCGAGCGCACCTCCGGCAAGGTGCTCGTGCTCGGCCACGACCCGAGCAGGCGCGAGGAGGTGCTACGCAAGCGCATCGGCATCGTCCTTCAGAGCTCGGGCATCTACAGCCACATAACGCCGCGCGAGGCGCTGCGCCACTGGGCGGGGTTCTTCCCCAAGCCGCGCGACGTGGAGGAGGTGCTCGGGCTGGTGGGCCTCACCGAGAAGGCGGATGAGCGCTCGCGCAAGCTCTCGGGCGGCCAGCTGCGCCGCCTGGACTTCGCGCTGGCGCTGATCGGCGACCCCGAGCTGATCTTCCTCGACGAGCCCACCACCGGCTTCGATCCCGAGGCAAGGCGCGCCGCGTGGGAGACCGTGCGCTCGCTGCGCGCGCTCGGCAAGACGATATTGCTCACCACGCATTATCTGGACGAGGCGCAGGCGCTCGCCGACCGCGTGGCGATCGTCAAGGACGGGCGCATCCTGGCGATCGGCCCGCCGCGCGAGCTGGGGGTGGGAGCGGCGCACTACCGTGTCGCCTACCGCGACTCCTCGGGCGAGCTGATCGAGCAGCAGACCGACGACCCGACCCGGCTCTTGCACGAGCTGACCGCAGACGCGCTCGCCCGCGGCGAGCGCTTGGAGGAGCTGAGCGTGGCGCGCCCGACGCTCGAGGACGTCTATCTGGAGCTGACAGCCGATGTCTGAGGCGATCGCTCTCACCTGGCGCCAGTACCGCCTGGAGCGGCGCCTGTTCTGGCGCAATCCGAGCGCGGCGTTCTTCAACTTCCTGATGCCGCTCATCTTCCTGGCGTTCTTCGGCGCGATCTTCCACAGCAACCACAAGGACCTGAACGTGATCGTGCCGGGCATCGCGGGGATGGCGGTGATGTCGACGACGTTCAGCGCGCTGTCGTACAACATCGTGTTCCTGCGCGAGCAGGGCATCCTCAAGCGCATCCGCGGCACTCCGCTGCCCACCACCTCCTACTTCGGCGGGGTGGCTGCCAATGCGGTCACGAACACCGCCCTTCAGATCGCGATCATCACAGTGGCGGGCAAGCTGTTCTTCGGCTTGCACTGGCCACGCGACTGGGTCGAGCTGGTGGTGTTCGTGGTGGCGGGCGTCGTCTGCTTCGCCTCGCTCGGCGTGGCGTTCGCCCACGTGATCCCCAACTTCGAGTCGACCGCCGCATACGTCAACGCGGTGTTCCTCCCGATCATCTTCATCTCGGGCGTGTTCTACGACGTCAATCACGTGCCAGCCTTCCTGCGCGACATCGCCGAGGCGCTGCCCCTGTCGCACCTGATCGACGGCCTGTCCGGCGCGATGGTGAACGGGAGCGGGCTCTCCAAACACGTGGACGCCCTGCTCGTGATCGCCCTGTGGGGCGCCTTCGGTCTGTTCTTCGCCGTGCGCGGCTTCTCCTGGGAGCAGAAGAAAGAGTGAACGAGCTGGCTCCCGACGTGTACATGCTGCGCGGGTTTCCGCCGAACGCGATCAACGTCTACCTCGTGGGGGACGTGCTCGTAGACGCCGCCACCCGCCAGGCCAAGCGGCGCATCTTCAGGCAGCTGAGCGGGCGCAAGCTCACAGCGCACGCCCTGACGCACGTCCACCCCGACCACCAGGGATCGAGCCACGCGGTGTGCGAGCGCTACGGCGTCCCGCTGTGGTGCGGCGAGCGCGACGTGCCCGCCATGGAGATCCCGGGCAAAGTCACCGGCCCGGAGGCGCCCCGCTGGCTCAAACGTGTTCAGGAGCGCTGGTGGGTGGGTCCGCCCCATCGAGTGGACCGTGTGCTGCGCGAGGGTGACGAGGTGGCTGGGTTCACCGTGCTCGACACGCCCGGGCACACCCCCGGTCACATCTCCCTCTGGCGCGAAAGCGACCGCGTGCTGATCCTCGGCGACGTGCTCAACAACATGAACCTGCTCACCGCCGTCCCGGGGTTGCACGAGCCGCCGCCGATGTTCACACCCGACGTGGCGAGCAACCGCGCGTCGATAGGCAAGCTCGCGGAGCTGCGCCCGGCGCTTGCCTGCTTCGGCCACGGCCCGCCGCTGCGCGACCCGGGCAAGCTCGCCGACTTCGCCGCGCGACTGCCTTGAGCGAGAGCATCTTCGTCGAGCAGGACGGCGTGTTCGTCCCCACCGAGCACGCGCGCGGCCCGTGGGACCCGCGGGCGTTGCACGGCGGCGCCCCAGCTGCGCTGATCGCATCGGTGCTCGAGCGCATCCAGCCCGGCGCGGAGCTGCCATTCGCACGACTGTCGTTCGAGTTCCTGCGACCGATCCCGATGGCGCCGCTGCGGCTGACGACGAGCATCTCCCGGCCCGGCAAGCGGGTGCAGGCGCTTGAGGCAGAGCTGAGCGCCGACGGGGTGCCGGTGTGCAGGGCGAGCGCGTTGCGCATAGCCCCCGCACCCGACCAGTTGCCGGAGAGCGCCCTCGCCCAGCTGGACGGCCGCTACGGCGAGGCGCTCGACCCGCCGCAGAGCGGCAAGGACATCCACTTCACGCTCGACGGCGACGAGCACAAGAGCTTTGCGGGCAGCGCGATCGAGATGCGCTTCCTGCGCGGCCATTCGCTGCGCGGAGAGCCGAGCGGCGCGGCAACCGTGTGGATGAGGTTGCGCCACCCGGTGCTCGCCGAGGAGCAGCCGACGCCGCTCACCCGCCTTGCCGCGGCGGCTGACTTCGGCAACGGGGTGGCGTTCGTGCTGCCGTTCGACGAATACCTGTTCATCAACGCCGACCTCACCATCTCGCTGGATCGCCGCCCGCAGGGCGAGTGGATCGCGTTGGACGCGCGCACGCTGCTCCAGCCGGGCGGGATCGGTTGGGCGGAGAGCATCCTCCACGACGAGCGCGGCCCGCTCGGGCGGGCCACCCAGGCGCTGGTTGTGCAGCGCCGCTAGCGATTTCGCTCGGCGTCGCCGGGCTTCGCGCAGCGCGGCTAGGCGCGTGCGGAGGGCGCGACGATGTCGAACTCGGGCAGGTTCTTGCCCTCCTCGAGCTCGCTCAGCTCCCCCTCACGCTCCTGCAGATAGGCGCGCAGCGCCTTCTCGAGCCCCTTGCCGCGACGAAAGCCGTCGAACATCTCGTGCACCGGCAGCTCGGGGTCGTCGAGCCGTGCGACGATCGCCTTCAGCTCCTCATAGCCCTGCTCGAACGTGACGCGCTCCGGTGCCGCCTCAGGGACGGGTTTGGTGGGCTCGAACAGCTGCCGATCTGGTGAGGGGCTGTCGCTCATCGTGTGTCTCCTTGCTCTACGTGTGTGACGGTCGCGCGGACGACACCGTCGGCGAAGCACAGCCGCAAATCGTCGCTCGGCTGCAGCGAAACAGCGCTCGTGACAGGAGAGCCGTCGTCGCCGAGCGCCATCACCCATCCTCGTCCGCGAAAGTCCTTGGCGTCGATCAGAGCACCCGCCGCCGCCACCCGCTCGGCGCGGCGCGACAGGTTGCGCTTTACCGCGGGCGCCAGCCGCAGCGAGTCGGCTTGCACGCTCGCAAGCTGAGCGTGCGTGCGCCGGCGCAGCTCGCGCAGCGCTTCACCGGAGCGGCGATCGAGCGCGGCGATCAGGTCCATTCGCTTGCGCGTGATGCGCGAGCGCGAGGCGCTCAGGCGCTCGCCGAGGCGCTCGACGAGATCACGCGGACGGTCGAGCACGCGCGCGAGCGCAACCCGGTGGCGGTCGAGCTCCTCCACCAGCTCTGCCGCCGAGCGCCTGATGGCAAGCTCTGCTGCCTTCGCAGGCACAGGTGCGAACGCCGCTGCCACGTGGTCGCAGTTGGGACGATCCTTGGTGTGGCCGATGCTCGTGATCACGGGCACCGCGCAGGCGAAGATGGCACGGCACAGGCGCTCGTCGTCGAACGGCATCAAATCCGCTGTCGAGCCTCCGCCGCGTGCGAGCACGATCACGTCCACGTCATCCACCGCCTGCAACCGTCCGAGCGCGTCGATGATCGAGCCGACGGCGCGCACGCCCTGCACGGAAGCCGGGCAGAAAAGGATGTGTTGCGGCGGGAAGCGGTTGCGCAGCGCCTGGATCACGTCGATGTTCGCGTCGTTGCGAGCCGCGATCACGCCCACGCGACGCGGAAATGCAGGCAGCGGCTTGCGCCGATCGGGGTCGCACAGCCCGTCGGCACGCAGCCGCGCGAGCGTTTGCGCCCGGCGGCGCAGCAGCTCCCCCTCGCCGGTGGGGCGCAACCGGTCGATCACGAGCTTTGTCGAGCCGCGCGGCGCGTAGAAGCCGACGCGCTCGTAGTGCGCCTGCACCAGCTCGCCCTGCTTGGGCAGCGGCTGGCAGGCGGACACACGTCCTCGCCAGATGCACGCGTCGAGGCTGGCGCTCTCGTCGGCGAGCGTCAGGTAGACGTGACCTGAGGCGCGATGGACGTTGATCGAGCTCACCTCACCCTCGATCCAGCCGTCGCCGAGTCCCCGCAACGCTCCGTCGATGCGAGCTGCGACCTGCGAGACGCTGGGCGCCTTGCTGTCGGTTGGGGCCGTCGCGGGTATGTCGGCAAGCTCCGCCATGACATCCAAACGCTAGACCGCCGCCCGGCGGCGAGACGCAGCGTCGCTCAGCCAGTGCTGCTCTCGGTACGCTCAGTCAGCTGCAGCCGGGAACGGGTCGCGCAGCGTGGAGAGCACGTGGTCGGCGCCCGCCTCGCGCAACTGCTCGACGGTGTAGCGGCCACTTGCCACCGCCACCGAAACGACGCCCACGCCCTCGGCTGCCTCGACGTCAAGGGGCGTGTCGCCCACCACGGCGATCTTGTCCGGGTCGATGCTCCGGCGGAGCCGCCGCTCGCCGCGCTCGATCGCGATGCGCGTAAGCTCGACGCGGTCCTCCGAGTCAGAGCCGTAGCCGCCGAGCAGGAAGAAGCGATTCAGCTGACCCCTGCCGAGCTTGGCGTGAGCCGCCGGCTCCAGCCCGCCGCTCGTGATCCCGAGCAGGATGCCTTCACGCGTGAGCCGTGTCAGCAGCTCAGGCACGCCGTCCAGAACCGTGTAGCCCTCGGAAGCCGCCACGAAGTCGGGCACCACCGCCATGTAGCCGGACATCAGCTGCGCCAGCTCCCCATCCTGGGGATCGTGCTGCATGACTTCTCCGAAGACATGCCGAGCGATCACCGGGTCGGTCATCCCCGACTTGGAGTACTTGCCGATGTCGACACCCGGGTTGGTGAAGAAGCGCTCGAACGCCCATTCCCAGGCGCGCGCACCCGCTCCCCCAGTGTCGACGAGCGTCCCGTCGATGTCGAACAGCACCAGCTCGAACGGGGCCATCAGCGAACCATTACGTCCCCGAGCGCATCGTCGATCGCGGCGAGCGTGGCGGCATCGAGCGTGACGCCCGAGGCAGCGGCGTTTTCGCGGACCTGCTCCGGTTTGCTCGCCCCGATGATCGCCGAAGCGACGTTCGGCTGGCGCAGCACCCAGGCGAGCGCAAGCTGAGCCATCGTCAATCCGGCGTCCTCGGCTGTAGGGCGCAGGCGTTGAACGGCTTGGAGCACCGAGTCGTGCATCAACCGGCCGATGAACCCGCTCATGCTCTCGCTCGCCGCGCGCGAGTCCGGGGGCGGCTGCTCGCCAGGACGGTACTTCCCGGTGAGCACCCCCTGCGCCAGCGGCGACCACACGATCTGGGAGATGTTCTCGCGTTCGCACAGCGATATCAGCTCACGCTCGGGCGCCCGCCACAGCATCGAGTACTGCGGCTGGCTCGACACCCAGCGCGTCACGCCAGGCATCTCAAGCGACTCGCGCACCTTCTCCACCGGCCACTCGCTGAAGCCGATGTGGCGCGCCTTGCCGGCTTGCACCACTTCGGTGAGCGCCTGCATTGTCTCGGCGAGAGGCGTCTCCTCGTCGTAGCGGTGGCATTGGTACAGGTCGACGTAGTCCGTGCGCAGGCGCGCCAGCGACGCGTCGATCTGCTTGTGGATCTGCTCTGCCGAGAGCCCACGGTCGGTGTCCGACATCGGGAAGTACACCTTCGTGGCGAGCACGTACGAGGAGCGGTCATAGCCCGAGAGCACGTCGCCGAGCAGCTCCTCGGCGGCGCCACGCCCGTACACGTTCGCGGTGTCGATGAAGTCGATCCCGACCTCGAACGCCGTCCTCACACACGCCGCGGCCTGCTCGCGCGTGACCCCGCCCGAGTAGGTCAGCCAAGAGCCAAGGCTGATCTCCGAGACTTCGATCCCGCTCGATCCGAGCTTGCGGCGGTTCACCGCGCGAAGGCTACCCGGTGGCGGCGAAGCACAAGCGCGCTCAGGCGAGCACTACAGGCGATCAGGCGGCAACGAGAAGCTCGGCCATCTCGTCAGCGCTGCGCGTTTCCACCATCTCCGGGAAAGTGACGGTCAGCCGTCCCTCCCGTTCCAGAATCAGGCGGGGCGCGAAGATGGTCAAGCCCGCGATCCGATTTGTGCCAAGCGCATAGTGGATAGCGTGACCCTCTGGGGTGGGATCTGCCTCGGCCGGCTCTGGCTCCCCGACGCTCAAGAAGAGCATGTCGTTCTCAGCGTCGTAGTGGGCTTGGTGAAAGACCACTGGGCCGATTCTCAGATTGACGGCTTCCATGACGGTGGGTCCTTTCGACGCGCGAACGCGGTGATGATGCGTGCCGGAACCTGTTCATAGCTTACGACCACCATCAGCCAATTGCTCGGGCCGACGCCTCGAGCAAAGTAGTGAACCCCATCCGGATACCTCGGATCGGGTTCGGAGTGGTCTGCGGCGGCGATAGCTCCGAGAACCCCAGGAGTGAGCGATTGCATCTCGGGATGCTCAACAACCACCTTACTTCGCCATATCCGCTCGAGCAGCACTACTCGTCTGCCCGCAGAATCGGTGACTTCGTCAAAGACGGGCTCGATGTCTTGCACACCGCTTCAGGATGCACACGACCTGCACGCAAACTGAAATCAGCGGCAGGCCTAGCGCCTTCTCCCCGCGGCGAAGCTCTGGACCGGGGGAGCGACTGCGCGCATGCTCGCTCCCACCTGCGCGCCATCGCCGTCTTGGGCGTCTTCGACACCATCCTGCTCGGCGTCGCCTCCCTTGGACGCGCCCGCCCCGTGCCCTGGCAAAGCGGTGGGCAGGCGGCGTACGCGTGCAGGGGGCGCGGTGCGGGCGTCTTCGTCGTCTGCTGGCGAGAGGAAGCGCTCCAGTGCAGCCAGCTCGTGGACAACCACGTTGATTACGCCCGAGGAGATCTCCAGGCGGCCGCGGGCGAGCCGCAGCGGCTCGGCGCGGGCGAGCGGCAGGTGGCGCTCGTAGATGCGCTCGGGGACGATCAGGTTGATCGCTCCCCACTCGTCCTCGAACAACAGAAACATCACTCCCTTGGCGGTGCCCGGTCGCTGGCGGGCGATCACGAGTCCCGCGACCGTCACCGAGCAGCCGCTCGGAAGGCGCGGAAGCTGAGCGCTGGTGGTGAGCATGCGAGCGCTCAGACGAGGACGCAACGCCGCCATCGCGTGATCGGCGGCGGTTACGCCGCTCGTGGCGTAGTCGGCGATCAGCCGCTCCCAGCGCCCGAGCGGACGCAGCTTGGGCGTGTCGGGCACGTCGAGTGGCAGCGCAAGCTGCGTCTCCTCTCCCACCCGCTCCCCCGAGGCTGCCACTCCCAACTGCCAAAGGGCCATGCGCCTGCGCGCATGCGCGTCCGCCGAAGACTCTGCGCCAATGAGCCCGTCGCAGGCGCCCGACCAGGCGAGCTGTTCGAGCGTCGGGCGGCTGAGCGCCACCCGTCCCGCCAAGTCGCCGAGGTCGCGGAAGAGGTGACCACGCTCGCGCTCTGCCACGAGCGCCTCAACCTCGGATGCCTTCGCCCCCTTGACGTAGCCCAGCCCGAGGCGGACGGCGCCCTGCTCCACCGTGCAACGCACCTGCGAGGTGTTGACATCCAAGCCCAGCACCGCGATCCCGCGGCGTTGGGCCTCGTGGATCAGGCTGTCCGGGGCATAGAAGCCCATCGGCTGCTCGTTCAACAGCGCGCACAGGAACTCCTCGCCGTAGTGGACGCGCAGCCAGGTGGATTGGTAGGCCAGCAAACCGAACGCGGCTGCATGGGCCTTGGGGAAGCCGAAGCCCGCAAAGCCCGACACCATCTTCCACACCCGCTCGGCTGTTGCCTGATCGGCGCCGGAGCAGCGCATCGCGCCCGTGATGAAGCGCTCGCGGTTGCGCTCCATCGCCTCCTGCGAGCGCTTGCGGCTCATCGCCCGGCGCAAGCCGTCGGCATCGCCCGCGGTGAAGCCGGCGAATGCTTCTGCCACCTGCATCACCTGGTCTTGGAAGATGATCGTGCCGAGCGTCTCCTTCAACACCGGCTCGAGCGCCGGATGCTCGTAGGGAGGCTCATAGCCGGGGTCTTGCAGCTGGCGGGTGCGCCGCTCGATGTAGGGGTTCACCGCCCCTCCCTGGATCGGTCCGGGCCGCACGATCGCCACCTGAACCGTGAGGTCGTCGAGGGTGCCCGGGCGGGTGCGGTGCAGCGACTGCATCTGAGCGCGGCTCTCGATCTGGAACACGCCGACGGTGTCCGCCGCGCGGATCGCATCGAACGTGTCCTCGTCGGCGAAGTCGATCCGCGACAGGTCGACGCGCTCGTTGCGGGTGCGGGCGATTTCCTCGACACAGCGTTCCACCGCCGAGAGCATCCCCAGCCCGAGCAGGTCGATCTTCAAAAAGCCCGCATCCGCGCACGAGTCCTTGTCCCACTGCACCATCTGCCTGCCCTCCATCGCCGCGGGCGCCACCGGACAGCAGTCGACCAGCGGTCTGGTGGACACCACCATCCCGCCCGGATGCTGGGAGAGATGGCGGGGCAGCCCGTACGCCTGCTCAACCAGGCGTTCGAGCCAGCGCCAGCGCACGGAGCGCCCGGCGCCGCTGTTTGGGGGGCCGAGCACGGAGTCGATGTCGAGCTGTGCGCCTCTCCCCCAGCTGTCGGCGGTGCGCGCCACGCGCTCTATCTCCCCGGGCGGCAGCCCGAGCACCTTGCCCAGCTCGCGGATCGCCCCGCGCGCTCGGAACGTCGGAAAGGCAGCCACCAGCGCGGCGCGATCCGACCCGAAGCGCTCGTGCACGCGCGGGATCAGCACCTCGCGGATCTCGCGGGGGAAGTCGAGGTCGATGTCGGGCAGGCCGCCCAGGTCTTCGTGCAGGAAGCGTCCCAGCAGCAGCCCGTTGGCAACCGGGTCGATGTGTGAGAGGCCGGTGAGGTAGCAGACGATCGAGGACACCGAGGAGCCCCGTCCGCGCCCGGGTGCGAGCAGGGCGCGTGCGGAGTCCGGCCCACGCACCTCCACCGCCACCTCGCGCGCGAGCTCGAGCATCTCGTGGTGCAGCAGGAAGAAGCCCGCCAAGCCGAGGCGCTCGATGACGCGCAGCTCGTCCTCCAAGCGCGCCTGCGCCTGCTCGCGTAAGCGCGAGTTGGAGAGCGGATAGAGCACCTCCAACCGCGCCCAGCACAGCTGCGCCAGCCGCCGCGGCGTGCTCGGGTCCTCCGAGCCCGGATAGCTGTATCCAAGGCTCTTGGTCAGGTCGAACGACAGCTGCTCGGCGAGCAGCAGCGTCTCGCGCACCGCCTCGGGATGATCGTCGGCGAAGCGGTTTGCCATCGCCTGCGGAGAGCTCATCACGTGCGAGCAGTTGCCGCGCCGCAGCGGCTCTGAGGCGTCGAGTGTCGTGTGGTGGCGCAGCGCCACGAACGCGTCCTGAAGCGGCGCGCGCGCTGATGTGTGGGTGTGAACGTTGCCGGTGGCCACGCACCTCGCGCCCACCCGCCTGGCGAGCGCGGCGAGCGTCCGGTTGCGTGCCCGGTCGTGGCGGGCGTATGGGCGTTGCAGCTCCACGCGCACCCGCTCCGGACCGAAGGCGTCGAGCAGCGTTCGCACGGTGGGCTCGTCGTGCACGCCCTGCCGAGCGCACCCGGTCAGGCACACGAGCCCCTCGGAGTGGGCGACCACGGTGCGCGGATCGACAGCCGGCTCTCCCCGTCCTCGCCCCTCGCGCGTGCCTGCGTGAGCGGCGGTGACGATCCGGCAGAGGTTGCTCCATCCGCGCGCGTCTTGCACGAGCAGCGTCAGGTGACGCCCGTCGCTCAAATCGATCTCCGCTCCATGGATCGCCCGCACGCCCATGGGGGGAGCGGACTGGGCCAGCTCCATCGAGCCCGACAGCGAGTTGTGATCGGTGAGCGCAAGCGCCTGGTAACCGAGTTGCGCCGCTCGATGGGCAAGCTCGTCCGGCAGCGACACGCCGTCGAGGAACGAGTAGGCGGAGTGGCAGTGCAGCTCTACGTACGGCGGAGTGCCCGCCATCGCTCACCCCCCTTGCGTGAACCAGCCGCCGGCGCAGATGTCGTGGAAGACCACCAGGTTGCGCCCCTGCTCGCCCACCAGCTCCCAGTAGCGACGGCGCAGCGGGCGATCGCTCCACCAGCGGTCTTCCACGAGCCACGACTCGCGCACCGCCTCCACTCGTTCCCCGTTCACCTCGCACGGCGTCATGGCGTGCGCCCGGATGCGCGCCGGGCGAGGCAGGTTGAGCGCGCGCGCCCCTCCCTTGCCCGCGGGGGCGGTGTTCGCACGTGAGCGAGGTCGGCTGGCCACGACAGCGCTCACCTCGATACGGGGGTGAGCACCACCCGTCGCTCGGGCACGCGCGAATCGGGGTCTATGAACACAGCGCGCAGCGCTCCCTCCGGCCCCGCCACGGCGCGCACCTGACTGACGGCCTCCCCCAAGCGCTCGCGCCGCATCACACCGTCCTCTTCGAGCAGCGCCCGCTGCTCGCCCGCCGGCGGGCCGAAGCGCTCCACGCACAACCCCAGCGCGCGCACCGGTGCCGGCACCAGAGGCAGGCGCAGCGACAGCGCAAGGCGGATGCGCTGCGGGTCCGACAGCGCTTGGCGCAGCACCACACGCTCGTGCCAGGTGCCCTCCCCCACCAGACGCGCCGACAGCCTCAGCGCGCGCAGCGTCCTGCCGCGACGCTCCGGGCGCGCGATCAGGCGGTCGACGAGCACGCCGAGCACCCGTTCGAGCATCTCCCCGGAGCTCGCGTCCCCCACCTCCAGGGTCTCCTCCAAGCACTCCTGCACCGAGCGCGGCTGCAGCGGGCTGTCCTCTCCGCGCGCCAGCCGATGAGCGATCGTGCCCTGCTCGCCGAAGCGGTCGCACAGCGCGTCGCCTCCCAGGGCAGCCAGCTCCCCGAGCGTGCGCACGCCCAGCCGCGTGAGCGGCTCAACCAGCTCCTGCGTGTGTGCCCGAAAGCCGAGCAGCATCACCGGTTGGGCCCTCAGGTAGTCGCCGAGCTGTCCTTGATCGACGATGCGAATCCGTCGAGCAGAGGCGGCGAACGCCGCCGCCATCGCACAGAAACGGGTGGGACCCGCCCCTATGCGTGCCGGACGCCCAAGCGCCCTGCGAGCGGCGACGATCGCGCCTCGCTCCGAGCCGTGGATACCCCTCAGACCCTCGGCTTGGAAGTATGCGAGCCCGGGGTGAGCCGGCTCGACGGCTGCGCCGATCCCTTCGAGCGCCGCCAGCACCGCCTCCCAGGCATCCGCCACCGCCAGTGGGTCGGCAGGCAGCAGACGCAAGCCGGGGCAGCGGGCAAGCGCCTCCCCCAGCGCCATCCCAGCTCTCACCCCGTGGGCTTCTGCCGCGCCTGACACCTCCCCGATGCGCAGATCTGAGCCACCCGCCGGAGCGAGCGCCAACGGAGCCTGCGCCAGCTCCTCAGAGCCGCCTGCGGCGGTGATCAGCTCAAAGCGCGGGATGTGGGTGCACACCACCATATACGAACGTATGTTCGCATATGGCGGGGCGCCCGCAACAGACAGTCGGCTACGACCGCTTTCTTGCCTGCTTCTCGCCGCCGAGGTCGTGGCTGATGCCGAGCTTTCGCGCGAGCCTGCGCATCTCGTGGCGCTCGCCGGATCCGACCAGCGTCACTCCCACCCCACGGTTGCCCGCGCGGCCGGTTCGCCCGATCCGGTGGATGTAGGTGTCGTGGCTGTCGGGCGGGTCGAAGTTGATGACGTGCGAGATCCCGTCGATGTCGATCCCGCGGGCGGCGACGTCAGTCGCGACGAGGGTGTCCACATGCCCGTCACGCAAGCGCGACAGCGCCCGGTCGCGCTGGTTTTGAGTCTTGTTGCCGTGGATTGCAACCGCTTGAACGCCTCGCGCATCCAAGCGCTTGAGCAGGCGATCGGCTCCCCGCTTGGTGCGGACGAACACGATCGCCCTGTCGCGCTCGCCATCGAGCTCCCGGATAAGCGCCTCGAGGCGCTGCTCGTCGCTGACGGCGACGAACCGGTGCTCGACCAGCGCCTTGTCGTAGCGGCCGGGCGCGCGGTGCTCGTGGACGATCGCATCCGACGTGTAGCGGGCCGCAATGTCCCCCGCGACGCCGTCGAGCGTGGCGGAGAAGAACAGCGTCTGCCGCTCCTCGGGACACGCACCGACGATGCGATCGATAGCGGGACGGAATCCCATGTCGAGCATGCGGTCGGCCTCGTCGAGCACGAGCATCCGGATCCGCTCGAGCGTGAACGTCTTTCGCGCCAGCAGGTCCTCCAGACGACCCGGCGTGGCGACGATGATGTGCGCGCGCTTGGCTCTGGCTGCCTGCGCCGTGATGCCGACACCGCCATAAACTGCGGCCACCCGCAGGCCCTTGGCGGCAGCGAGATCCTCCATCTCCTTGACGATCTGGGCGGCGAGCTCGCGTGTGGGAGCCAGCACCAGCGCGGTGGGCGCCGATCCAGTGTTCAGGCGCTCCGCGAGCGGGATGCCGAACGCGAGCGTCTTGCCGGAGCCGGTGGGCGCCTTGACGAGGACGTCGTGCCCGGCGAGGACGTCCTGCAGGACGAGCTGCTGGACGGGGAAAGGCGCCGTTATTCCACGGCGGGACAGAGCGCTGCTGACAGCGCTGCAGACGCCGAGATCGGCGAAGGACTGCTTTGACATTTTTCTACTCCTGACGGCGCTCGCTGGCGCCTTGCGGTTCGGAGGTTCTGGCTGACCCGAACCGCTCCTGCGGGACTCAAGCGAGCTAACCTCGCGGCCGAAGGTGTCGACCGCTGCCGCAGAAGGTAGCAGACCCTTGTCCGCAGGGACCGCCCAGCCCAACGCGAGGCAGTGCCGATTGGCGGGTGCACCAGCTCAGTCCATCCCCAGCGGACCGCTTGCCGATCCGCTGAGGAACTGGCGCACGAACGGGTTCTCCGAGGAGAACATCCGCTCGGCGTCCCCCGCCTCGACGATGCGCCCGCGCCAGAGCAGGGCGATGTACTCGCCGATCCGTCGCGCCGAGGCGATGTCGTGGGTGACGACGATGTAGGTGCCGCCGTTGGCTTCGTGCATCTCCTTGATGAGTTCGCACAAGAGCGCCGTGCGCACCGGATCAAGGCCCGAGTCGGGCTCGTCGAAGATCACCACATCCGGCTCGGTGACTAGCGCGCGCGCGAAGCCGGCGCGCTTGCGCATCCCGCCCGACAGTTGCGAGGGGAAGACGTCGATCGCGTGGCCGAGGCCCACATCCACCAGGCGCTGGGTGACCACCTCGGCGATCTCGCCCTCGCGCATGTCGGTGTGCTGACGCAAAGGAAACGCCACGTTGTCGAACACCGACATCGAACCGAACAGCGCGCCGTCCTGAAAGAGCACGCCGATCCGCTGGCGCAGCTTCAGCAGATCGGGCATCGTCAGCTTGGGGACGTGCTTGCCGAGCACTTCGATGTCGCCCGAGTCGGGGAACATCAAGCCGATCAGGTGCTTGATGAGCACGCTCTTGCCCGTGCCCGAAGGACCGAGCACGACGGTGACCGTGTCGTCGGGAATAGCGACGTTGAGGCCGTTGAGCACCGGGATGCCCGCCAGGCGCTTGACCACGTCGGTGCAGCGGATCGACCACTCGCGGTCAGTCGAGGAGCCGCTCAGGTCGAGCTCGCTGGAGTGGTATTGGAACTCCTCCTGCGCCTCCCCGTGGCTGTCCGGCGTCAGAGCATCCTCGAAGGGCTCTGGCGTCTCCCCAGCGTCGGCGCGGCTCGAGTCAGCGCTGTCCACGGCGCAGATACTAGTCCGAGCAGCCATCTGCAATCAATCCCCGCTACATAAAGATTTATGTAGTAGGCGGTACCTCACTTGACATTCCGAGGCTGAGCGGTCTACGATCGAACGCAGAGGCAATCATCACGGCTGGGAAGCAGCGCTGAGACCGACGCACAGCCCGCCCGAAGCAAGCGTTGGAGGACGCGGTTCGCAAGGCACACGCTATGCCCCAGCCGAACTGGGAGGCGGCATGTTCCACGACAGGCACTTCGCGGACGGAGACGGAGTCCCCGCGGAGGCCCCTCCCCAGGCATCCACGCTGACCGTCGCACAGCGAGGCGATCCCCGCCGACGGATGCTCGACGCGATGATCCACACGGTGGCCCTGCGCGGTTATGAGCGCGCAACCGTCAGCCGCATGCTCACCTACGCCGAGCTGCCCGAGGCTGTTTTCAGCGAGCACTTCACCGACAAGCACGACTGCTTCATGCAGGCGCTCGACGAGCTGATCACCAGCGCCGAGCGCGCGGCGATCGAGCACTTCGCCCTGCCCGTGCCGTGGCGTGAGCGGGTGAGGGACGCGCTGGGCAGTCTCGTCGACGCCCTCGTCTGCAACGAAGATGCAGCCAGGGTGCTGTTCGTCGAGATGCTCGCCGCCGGACCAGCCGCCCTGGAGCGCCAGCACCAAGCGCTAGAGCTGTTCACCTCGCTCGTCGAGCAGGGCCGCTCGTTGGCGCCCCACGCCGACCAACTTGCACCGCAGACCTCCGAAGCGATTGTCGGGGGGATCGCTTCGATCCTGCACCGGCGGGCGCTGCAGGGAGAAGTCGCGCAGCTTCCGACACTGCTCCCCGAGCTTGTCTACTTCGTACTGCTGCCTTACCTGGACCAGAGTGAGGCGATGAGCGCCGCAGAGCTGCCCACGGCGGCCTAGCGGCATCTTCCAGGCACTAGCCGACTTCTTGCGGGACGACCTCCTTGACGCTTAAAGGTGGCCGGCTCACTCTGTAACCACCGTGTCTGAGTAGGGCTTCGGTGGCAGTCGACCCAGCCCCGGAATTCCACCCAGAGGCCGTCGAGAGATCTCATGCCACTCGATAAGCAACCTCGAGACAAGACACGAAGCCCCGTTCCAGATGTCGATACGACCTTCGTCCAGGCGGCTTGCATCTTTGACCACTCCCGGATTACTATCTTCATGCGTTCTAATTCTTAGGACGATTCGAAAGTCAAAGGAGGTCGTCATGAAGCGCCTACTGTCGCTTCTCTTGCCGGCTGCCGCCACAGTAATCGCACTTACTTGCATATCTGTGCCGGCAGCCTCTGCCAGCTGGGAAGGTGGATGTGAAAAATGCACCAAAATCAGTGGACCCAATGAAACCCTCGATATAACCAGCACCGAAAATATGTCCGGAAAAGGCGTGTGTGCCATTCTCTGGAAATACAACGGTGGCACAAACTATAACGTTGAACAGGAAGTGTGTGGCGCAGAAGCCACGCTCGCCGTCGCCAAAATACCGAGCACAATCACCGGACATGGCGAGGGTGAAGCATGGTTCCGTGAATTCACGTACAGGCTCTTACTATTTCAGTGGATACAATAGCCATGATAAAGCTAAGACTAAACATGCAATCGATACTCTCGAAAAACAGTGGCAGCCGCCTCATGCGGCGCGTCTCGGCCGTAGGCATCGTCATAGCCGTCGGCATATTCGGTTCGTTTGCCTATGCAAGTGTTGGGCATAAGGCGGCGACGACATTCAAGAACGAAAAGAGCCAGTCGCCGCCTTCTGCGCATTTTTCAGTGCTAACGCACCCTCCGCATTGGGCGCAGCGAATAGTAGGCGTGAGCAGTGACCGCCGGTCGCCTCATGCCATCCTTGCATCGACACTCGATGGCAGCGAGCTATACGTGTCCGAAGAAATCAGTACCGCGTCCGGCGAACAACTCGTTTGCCTCACGGTGCAGGAAGCCAACGGAGCCACGAGCCACGTATGCGCTTTACGCAGCGACGCCGAGCAGCACGGGCTCGTTGTAAAGGACGCTAGCCGCACAGCTACTGGTCTCCGTACTAGGGTCGACATGCTAATGCCGGACGGCACTAGTGACATCAGCGTCACTGGTAATCACGAACGACGCACGATTGCGTTGCACAATAATGTCGCCCAAACAGAGATCGGTCACGTCGAATCAGTGACATATACCCTTCCCGACGGCGCAGTAAGAACCGTACTCATCCCATCCGGCGCGGAAGAATAATCAACTGCAGCATAGGGCTGGCTAGGTCCGGCAGCGTTACCGACCTAGCCAGCCCCAGTTGGTAGTCGTCGATCCCACTGAACCGATCGTGCTCTCCACTGTCACTGGTGCAAACGCCCTATCGAGCTGGCTCCGGGCGGCGTCAACTCCCAACCCAACGCTTACTTGAACGGCGTCGCGTGTGGGAACTGGCTGGTCTGGCCGTTGAACGCGAACGGACCCTGCTGCTTGCACGGCGGAGCGGGCACTTCATTGGTGGCGCTGCCAGGCCGGTTGGCGACGTGGTAGTTGAGCAGCAGCTGTATCGCTTCCTTGAGTTCCTGGCTGACCGGTTCGCTCGATTCGTCGCTCAGCGCGGGTGCTGAGTCTGAGCACGAGCGGCTGTCGAACACCGGGAGGCCACTCGCGAGCTGGTTGAAGGTGCCAGGCAGCGGATAGGCGTTGGCGCGGTTGGTGCCGATGCGCTGCTGGTAGATGGACAGTCCTTCGGGGGTGAACACGTTCATGACCCGCAGGAAATGTTGAGGCCCTCCGCCGGTGACGTTCCCGTTTTTTTCGTGTGGCTGGCTGGCAGCCGTGGCATTCGCGAACAGCGCTTCGAGCTCTGGCACGTACATGCTCGTGTAAGCCAGGAACGGGTTGAAGTTGTGAAGCACCGGGTCGAGTGCCGCCAGCACCGGCTCGGTGAGCTTTGTGAACTGCTTGACGGTTGGCAATCCCTTCTTGGCCGCCTTCGTGAATCGTCCGAGCGAGGTCAGGAAGGCGTCGAACTGAGGCGCAAACGGCTTCGTCGCCTCGAGCAGCGGCGCCAGCTGTTCCTCGGCGGGACGGATCTGGTCGAGCAGCGGCACCGCATCGGTGGCGAAGCTGTCGAGACTGCGCAACGCCGTGCGCGAGTTGCGCTCGAAGGGCGGCAGCAGTTGGAAGGCGTGCGCAAACGCCTGGCTGGCTTGAGCGGCGCCGTGAATCGCGTGCTCGCCGTTGGCGAACAGGCCACGGAACTGCCCCTCGCGTTCGGTGAGCGCGTCGAACACGGTACCTGTGTTGTGGATCGAGGCACGCAGCGCGCCCTCCTGGGCGTCGAGCACCGTGACCAGCTTGTTGGCCGATTCGACGAACGGCAGCAGCGAGCCGAACGAGGCGTTGATCTGTTCGCCGCGGTGATTGAAGCTTTCGGCGAGCGACTGCATCCACACCTGGAACGACTTGCGCGTCTTGGTGTCGAACGCCGCCAGGACGTCGTCGAGCGTCACCGACGGTTCGACCTGGATGTTCGGCAGCTGGCCTTCGTCTTTCAGCGGCGGCGCCGCGCGGCTCTCAGGGATCAGTTGAACATAGGTCTCTCCGAGCAGCGTCTTCTGGCGGAGGATCGCGTGCATGTCCGAGCGGATCGGCGCGTACTTGCTGGCGATTTCGATCGTGGCGTGGGTGCGGCCGTCTTTGCCCAGCTTGAGGCTCACGACATGGCCAACGGGCACACCGCTGATGCGCACATCGGACTGTTCTGCCAGCAGAAGCGTGCGCGGGAAGGCGATCGTGAAGCGGTAGCTCTTGGACTTCAACGGAACCGGGCCGCCGAAGGACTCCCACATGAAGAGCAGCAGCCCGAAGCAGCTGAGCGCGAACAGAACGATCACGAGCAGGTTGCCGAGCGTGGGGGCGCGCTTTTGCATCTGCTAGCGCCCCCCTCCGCCGCTGCCGGCAAGACGTGCGAAGGCGCTGCTCTTCGACGCCAGCAATCCGTTAGCCCCGCTGGCGCTGGAGCTTGAGCCCACACGACTGGCTGAGGCTTTGCTCGAGCTGGATGTGGCTGCCGGAGCCTTCAGACCGAATTGAACGCATTCTTCACCTGTGGGCGGTTTGAGTAGGGCCACGGCGACCTTGACAGAGCTATTCACCGCCCCAACCGCTTTGAGGAGCGGGAGCACTTCACAATTGAGATAAGCGAGTGTGCGTCCGACCGGACCGTGAGCATCGGCCGTGCTCAGCACGCTGTTGAGGTCGTGGTTGGCCCAGTCGAGGAAGAACATGAAGCCGCCCTGCTTCGGCCCTGGGTTGTAACCGAGCTCGTTGAAGAATTCGTTGAACACGGTGAAGCTCGTCACCAGCTCGGGGGCCGCTTCGGCGAACTGCTTCAGCGTCGGCTTGAACTGGTTGAAGATCGGCTGCACCCGGCGTGCGAACGGCCCGATTTCGTTCTTGAAGATCGGGGCTGTGTGCCGGAACAGCGGACGCGAGGCTTCCTCGGCCGGAGCCACCGCCTTGGCCCATGGCTCGAGTGCCTTGAGTGTCGGCCCTGTGACTTCGGAGGCCGCGGCCAGCTTGCCCAGGCCGCTGCGCGTCTTTGCAAGCGCGCCGGGCAGCAGGTGCAGCGTGCTCTGCAGCGCCTGATCCTGTTCGGCGAACGTCTTGAAGACTGTGTTTGAAGCCTTGATCAGCTGCGCCAGTTCGGTGTCCTTGCCGCCAACGGCATTCATGACGAGCTGGAAGTTGTGGACCGAGCGTTCGATGTTGCGGCTGCGCAGCTGGAGCTGGCTGGTGATCTCACGGATATAGCGGGCGATCGGATCGAAGCGCTTGAACGTCGCCGACAAGTTGGAGGCGTTGCCCTTCAGGCCTTCGCCAGCACCGGCGAGCAGCTCCTGCAAATAGGCGCGCGTTTCGCCGTCGAGTGCCGAGAGGAATTCGTCGAAGTTGACGTTCGGCGCGGTCTGGGCGAGCGGCAGTCTGTAGCCGCCCGGTATGCGTCCAGCCGATGGCGTGCCGGGATCTATCTCCACGGTCATGTCGTTCAACTGTGTCTTGGGGCGCAGTAGAGCTGTGGCGTTGCGATAGATGTAGTGCGCGTACCTGGGCGTCAGGTTCATCGTCACGAGCGCGTTGCCCTGATGCTGTTCCACGCGCGCGATTTCACCGATCTTCGCGCCGGCGATCGTCACAGCCTGTCCCTGACCGGGCGTGAGCGCCTGCCCCGTCTCGAAGTCGCCCGTAAGCGTGTAGTAGCTCTTGCCCACGATGGGCACCCAACCGGGCAGCGACAGGCGCTCCTGAGTGAGGATGTAGCCGCCGACGAGCACGGCAAGCACGATCATCGCCACGACAGAGATGAACGCCGTGCGGTAACGCGCGATCTGATCGCGAATGCCACGCTCGCCGTGGGACTGAGTCGCCATCATTCGCTCCCGTCCGCCGGACCCTGGGAGAGCGGGCCGTTGAAGTCAGGGACCTTCTGCGTGTAGCAGGGCACGAGCGGCTTATAGGGAGGCTCGCTCGCTGGGAAGGCCGGACGTGTGCCTTCCGGAGTGTCGGCGGTGTGTGCCAACAGCCTGAAGCCGGCGCGCGTTTTCTCGCCGACGACAGAGGCTGGACGCGAGCGAAGCGTCTGGGTGCCGGTGCTGATGAGGAAGCGCGGCATCAGGCCGTTGCCGTCGAAGTTCTCGCCTGTGCCGGCGAAGCCCACCATCGCCTCCCAGAATTCCTTGTAGTTTTCGACACCCGAGGTGTTCGGTCCGTCCTGAAGCTTGGCGTTGCCCGACGGGAAGATGACGTTCGTGAAGCACTTGGCGAGCGCATCCCCCTGCTTGAAGAGCGAGTTCTGTGCGTTGACGATCTGAGCGAGCGTCGGCGAGGCGGCGCTCAGGCTCTTAGCCAGCCCGCCGAGCTCGCTCGGCGTCAGGGTTGCCTTCACTTGTTCTATCCACGGGAGCGCCGCAGCGATCGTCGAGGGCAGCTGTTCGACTCCGGGGACGAGGTCGAGCGAGAACGCGCGGATCGACGGTGCCGCCGCGTTGAAGCCCGTGAATGCGCGGCGGGCGTTGCGCAGCGTCCCCGGCAGCTCGGCGACCGCTGCGCTCACGCTGCTCGACTGAGCGGCGAAGGCGCCGAGGAAAGTGTTGAAGTTGGCGACCAATTCGCCGAGCTGCTGCTCGTGCACGTTGAGCGCCGCCGTGAAGCGCCCGACGCCGGCGACCAGCTTGGAAAGGTCGTGCTGTTCGACGCCGCCAAGCGCCTGGTTGACGACCGCGCCGCCCCTCAGGCCTTCCGGCGCTTCGATGTACGACTTTTTCAACGCCTGCGCGGCGTTCAGCCCGCGCACCGCCGGGTTCTGTTCGGCGTCCTGTTCGGGCGTCGGCTTCTGCGTGAGCGCCTTGCCGTATTCAGCCAAGAACGTCTGCAGGTTGGCGCGCGTGTCGGTGTTGAGCGCGTCGAGCACCTGGTCGAGCTGCACCGGATCGGATGTCTGGGTGATCGGGATCGTGTGGCCGGAGGAGACGGTGGGCGCTGAGGGTGTGCCGGGCTGCAGTTCGACGAACCAGTTGCCTTCCAGAAACGTGCGCGGTCGGATCTTCAGTGTGGCGTCCGAGTGAATCGGCAGGCCGGCGCCTGAGATTTCCATCGTCACCACGCCCGCATTGCCCTCGCGCTGGACCGACTTGACGACACCGACGTCGACGCCCGCGACGCGCACGGGCGACTTCGGGCTGATGTTCAGGGCGCTCTGGAACACCGCGTTGAGCCGATAGCCGTGCGTGAACGGGACGCGCTTGGTGAAACCGAAATAGACGACGACCGCCACGATGGCAAGGACGACCAGCCCGAAGCGGACGGGGTTGGAGCGCTGAAGCTCGGGGACGGGCAGCTCCTGGTAGCGCCGCCACCAGCGCACGCGGCTCATTTGCGCTTCCCTTTCTTCTTGTTCGGGTGCGCCAGTTCGACCGCTTCTTTGCCGAGGTCTTCGAGCGTCTTCTGGGGGTACGTTTCGCCGAAGCGGTCTTGGTTGCGACCGGTCTTGTCGTAAGCCTTGCCGGAGGCGGGGGCGTTGCCGATCACCGTCTTGCCTTGGACGTACTGCTCGTTGCCCGCTTCGCAGACACTCGATCCCACCTTCGGATAGGGGTTGGCGTGCAGGTGATTGTCTTCGATTTTTTCGCCTGAGCCGTTCTTATCGAACGATGTGCTGTTCGCCGGCGCCGACGCGGGGATCCCCTCGTTGTTGGGATTCACTTCGTTTGCCGCCCCGGTGGGCGAGCCGGCCGGAGCAAGCAGCGGTGCGGCGCGAGCGAGCGTGCCCACGCCGATGCTCTCGGACAGCAGGTTGGAGATGTTGCGGAAGGCGAGAGTGCCGTAGTTGCAGTCGACCTGCGCGTTCCTCAAGCCGGTCACGAGGGGGGTGCCGAGCGTGACGGTGTGCGTGAGGTCTTCGAGCGTGGTCTGAACGATGGGGTTCTGAGCGAAGGCTCCGAGTGCCTTGGACGCTTCGGCGACATCCCTGTTGAGGGCGGTCGCCTCGCGCAAATTGACGGCGCCGACCGCGAACGCATGCCCGATCGGTTGGGCGGTGGTGCGCAGCGCTTCCGCACCAGGACGCAGCAGGCGCATGAACTCGGTGCTCTTTTCCACGAAAGGAGCCTCGAAGGGCAGCGAGTGCGTGGCCTGGCGCAGAGATGCCGGCCCTTCGACAATCGCTTCTTCGAGCGATGGAGCGACGCTGGCCCACGCGGCGAAGAACGCATCAAGGTCGCTGTAGAACCCGGCCTGAGCGTGTGCGACCGGGGCCACTTCTGTGGCTGCACGGTCAAGGGCAACCCACAGCTCGTGGAAGCCCGTCTGCGGCGAGGCCAGGTTGTGCAGCACGGGAATGGCCTTGTTGACGAGAGGGCGCAGCTCGGCGAGCGTTTCGTTCAATTCGATGCCGCGTCCAGCCAGCCCGTTGCCGAAGGTGGTGGAGTTGACCTGCGCGGCTTCCCGCGTCTTCTTGTCGAACATGCCGAACAGCTGGTCGATGTCGACCGGTTCGCGCGTGTGCGACAGCGGGATCGTGGCGCCCGCTTTGAGCGTCTGCGCCGAGCTGCCCTTCGACAGGGACAGGTACTTCAACCCGATCGGCGAGACCGACTGCACTACCGCGGTCGTGTCGGCGGGCAGCGGTTCGACACCCTTTTCGAGCTTCAGGTGGGCGATCGCGGTCACCCGTCCTGTGGATGAGTCCTCGTGCGGGCTCAACGACCCCACCATGCCGACACGCGTGCCGGCGATCTTCACCTGGCTGCCCGGCTGCACGCCCGAGGCGTTCGGCAGCTGCACGCTGATGTCGTACGTCGGCGTGAACGGCAGGCCGTTGTTCGCGTTGTAGGAGAGGTAGACGGCGACGACCGCAATCAGCGTCGTGATCGCCCCTATCAGAAGCGGGCTGCCGGCGAGCGATGTGGAGCGGCGATTCATCTCATGGGACCTGCGTGGGGTCGCAGCCGAGCGAACCGTTGTCGGTGAACGGCGATGAGCCATCGGGCGCCGGCTGGGTTGCCGCGCCGGGACAGCGACGCAGCTGGTGGGTCTTGAGGCCCTGCAGCACACGCTGCGGGTTGGCCGGCTTGAGCGTGTTGCCTTCGAGCTGGAAGTCTGGGAATATCGCGCCGCTGCGGACGTAGTGGCCGCTGGAGTCGTAGTAGGACGATCCCTGGCCGAACGTTCGGATCAGGCCCTCGAAATCAGGGGCGTAGGGACCGAAGAAGGCGGTCACGGGCAGCGATTCTTCCAGTGAGCGCACGCTGTTAGGCGAAGCGCTGGAGAGCGTCTTTGCGAGCCCCGGCAGAGCGAGCGCAACTTCGGTGAGGTCGTTGTTGGCACCGGGACGTTCGATCGCTTGGCTGAACTCGCGCAGCACCGGGGTGGATGCGGTCACCAGGCCGTGCAATCCGGCGAAGAACGACGCAAGGTTCTTGGTGCCGGGCTTGGAGACATCCACGAGCTTGCGCAGCGCCGCCAGCGTGCCGGGCAGCTGCTGAAACGTGCGGTTGCCTTCATGCAGAGTCGCCGGCAGTTCCTGCAATCCGCGCGTGAGGCTCGACTCCTGCGAGCCAATCGCCGCGAACGTCGTGTTGGCGTTGCTCACCAGTTGGGTGAGTTCGGTATGGCGAGCGGCCAGCGTGGTTGTCGCCTTGGCAGATTCGACGAGGAACCGTTCGAGCGAGGGGGTTTCGCGCGCAAGCTCGGCAAGCACGTGGGTGAACGAGCTCAGCGCCGGCGGGAAGTAGAGCGAGTCGGTCTGCAGGGCCGATTCGGCCCCCGCGTACTGTTCGCCCGAGCCTTGGAGGAACTGCTGAAGGCCCTTGCGCGTACGTTCGTTGAAGACGTTGAAGAGTTGGTCGAGGTTGACAGCACCACGGATCTGGCTGCCTTCCAGCGTGGCGCCCGAGCGCAGCGCCGGGCGGTTGTTTGGTCCGGGCGTGAGCGCGATGTAGCGATTGGCGACCGTTGCCAGGGACGGCACGCGTATTTCGGCGCCCGTACCCTCGTGCAGCGGAGTGAGCGACGGGTCGACATGGATCGTCACACGCGCCCGGTCGTCGGAGGTGAGCTCGATGTCGGTGATCGTGCCCACGCGCGTGCCGCCCACCTGGACTTCGTCTCCGCGCACGAGTTCGCTCGCTTCGGGGAAGACGAGCTGATAGGTGGCTCCTTTGCTGCCACCGAGCACAAGCGCCAGCACGAGCAGGGCCACGACGGCAAGAGCCCCCGCAGCAGCAAGCCGGGCTACGCTCGCTCGGTTCGGTCCTGGCCCGGCTTTTGCCGAGCGCTCCAGCGGAGCGCTCGGTCCCCCGGGCGGAGTAGGCGGTGCAGCGGTTGCCATTGTTAGCCGCGACCTCCATTCGATGCGCTCCCGGCGTGGTCAGGGATCGCTGCGGGCGAGGGCTTGTCGGTCACGTTCGGATCGGGGATCTGTCCGAGCCGAGCGATCAGCTTGACCCATTGGGCCGGTGAGAGCCCACCGCTGACGACGGACGAGATACGCGCCTGGTGAGCGCCGTGCAATCCGTAGGAGACGCGAATCCGGTGGGGATGACCGGGGATCACGACTACGTTGCTCGCCTTTGGCAGGCCCGCCGGGCCTGAGATCGTCAGGGGCTGCATCGTGCCTTGGAGCGTCAACAGCCTCTGCACGGCGCTCACCGCAATCAAGGAAGCGTTGCCATTCGCGCCCACGACGGCCACCCGGCTGATCGCCGAGATGCTCACGGCGCTGCCCGAGTTGCAGCTGCCTGCGCTGACCGTGGGTGCGAGCCCGGAAGAAGCCATGAACTGCAGAACGGTAAGCACGCGCCGGTCGACACGTCCGTCCGCGACGAGGCGTCGCTCGCACGCGGGAACCACGATGTCGCGCTCGCGCGCGATCTGGCGCTCCAGCCGGGCCTTGGACTCGAGCAACGCTTGACCGGCAGTCGGGAGAGCCATCTGCGCTGCGCCGCTCTGGCTGCTGATCCTGATCGCCGAACTGCTCTGCAGCTTCACCCAGCCGTCGAGCACCGGCTTGGGGTCTATCAGCGGAGCATCGGGTCCAGCGGGCTTGACCTGGAAGAGCATGTGCGGCTGCGCCGCCGAGCCGCCGTCGGTGGCGAGATGGCCGAGCACCGTGCCGGCGATGACCTGGACGCCGTCGTTGAGCGGATGCAGCGAGAAGCGCTTGCGTCCTTCGAGCACCGGATAGAGCCTCGCCAACTCGCCGAGTTGGCCATACGTGTACGTGTTGCCGTAGGCGTCTA
This sequence comes from Solirubrobacteraceae bacterium, assembly GCA_051955355.1. Classification (GTDB taxonomy): domain Bacteria; phylum Actinomycetota; class Thermoleophilia; order Solirubrobacterales; family Solirubrobacteraceae; genus Palsa-744. The sequence continues at coordinate 35,279 of JBQCGU010000072.1, forward strand.
CGAGCGTCACATAGCGGCCGAGATCGGCGGATTCGCCCATGCTCGCTACGCGCCCGTCCTGAACGGCGATCACAGGAGCGTCCGATTGCGAGTAGATCGTCGTGCCGACGAGCGTCTTGCCTGTGCTCGTCGTCGAGAAGCCATCGTCGTAGTGAGACGGTGCGTACACAGGGAAGCGCGCTTCGCTGAGACCGGTGACCGCGCCCAGGAGTTGCGGCGGGGTGCCGCCGAGCAGACGGGCGCGCAGCATGACCGAGTTGACGTACGCCTTGGAGTGGTTGTACGCGAATACGGCTGTACGGATGTCGTGCGCGCCACCGGCATCCTTGAGGTACCGCGCGGCGGCGAAGATGGCGTCTGCCGGGTTGTAGGGGTCCTTGAAGCCGTCGTTGTTGACGTCGACCCCGAACTGGCTCCACTCGACCGGCAGGAACTGCATCCACCCCTCCGCGCCGGCGCTCGAGAGGTTGAGGTCGCGCCCGTAGTCGGTCTCGACTTCGTTGATCGCTGCGAGCACCTGCCATGGGATGCCGTACGCGGCTCCCGCCGCCTGGTAGATGGGCAACAGGAACGGCGGGATGCTGAAGCTGTTGATGAAGAAGCTCGGCACTCCGCCCATGGAATCCGACAGCGATGGTGGGAGTGCCGGTGTGAGCGTCCCGGGAGTGAGCGCCAGCGCGTGCGCGAGCGCCCTGCCGGCGGCCTTGGAGCCGCTCGCGGAGCCCGATCGCGACTGCGCCGGGCGGGACGGCTCGGCTGTAGTCGCGTTGCCCTGAGACGAAGCAGTTTCGCCACTGTTGGGCTGGGGGCGTTGCCCGAGGGCTGCGGGGGTGGGCGATGGGGTTGTCGTCGCTTGCGTGGTCGTGACGGTTTGCGGTGGCGCCCCGGGTTCGGTGGGCGCCGTTGTTTGGGCTGCGCCCGGCGGGGGAGTCGGAGTCGAAGTTGTGGTCGGGCCGGCAGAAGCTTCTGCGGAAGACCCGGGAGCGGATTCGTCGGCGAACGCGAAGGCCGCCGGCTGCAGCGCGATAGCCGCCGACACACCAGCCGTGAGGATCGTCTGTATGAGAAGCCGTTGCCGCGCCATAGCTCAGTTGCCAAGCAGGTAGTTGAGCAGCATTCCGCTTGCTTCGGACCCTTCTTCGGATGGCGCGTAGTAGGTCGTGCCGGACGCGGCGCCGCCGACGGGCTGCGTGGTGGTGGCCGTACCGGATGCCGGAGCGGCGCCGGTCGTGCCGGCTTCTCCAGGCAGGGGACCCGGGTACTTGGCCACCGCCTGCGCGGGGGACATCCCGTTCAGGATCGCGAGCGTGCGGGCCATCACGAGACTCGTGCTGCGATCGCTCGCCACTCTGGCGGCCGAGCCTTCTCCGCCGATGAATTTGCCGTTGCAGTTTCCCGGCGTGATCCGATAGGTCAGGCAGTTGGGGTATGCCTGGATATCGGCGCGCAAGAAGTGGCCAAGCGAGTCGTAGCCGTTCTCAACCCCGCCGCCGAGGTAGATGAAGTCGAGCAGGCGCTCCAAACCGCCCGTTTTGCGGAAACTGCCGAGCGCTTCAGAGAGGTTGCCGGCGAACGGCTTGGCGGCTGCCCCCAGGGCCTTCGTGCGTGTGAGCAGCGGCTGCACGTGTTCGATCGCTGGACCGGCGACCTTCGTGCTCTTGCCGAGCGAGGTGAAGAACGCTTCGGCGGACTTGGAGAAGCCGGGGATGTGCTGGAAGGCCTGGGTCAGGCCGGGCGCAGCGACGCCCAGATCGCGCAGCGTCGGTGTCGTCTGATCGGCGAAGCGTCCGAGCCGTTCCATAGCCGGTCCCAACTGGCGCAGGAAGGCGGGGAAGTCGGCGAAGTTCTGGGCGAGCGCACCGCGATGGCGGGCGGTGGCCTGCGCGAGCGTGTTGCTCTGCGTGATGAAGTCGGCGAGCTTGCCGCGTTCGGCGGCAAGCGGCGCGAGCGCGCGGTCGGATTCGACCGCCAGGCTGGTAAGCACATGGTTCTCGCTCGCGAGGATCGAGAGCACCGCTTCGAGTTCCTGCAGCGCCGGGTTGGCGCGGCGGATGAGCGCGTTCAAGTCCTTGCCGCGGCCGGCAAACGTGGCGCCCAGCTCGTTGAGGATGATCGTCAGGCGCTGTCGCTCGGGCAGGCGGTTGATGTCGCTGATCAGATCGGGGTCGACCGGGCTGTGCGTTTTCGTGACCGGAAGCAGCCACTCCCCTGCTCCTTCCTGCCCGGAAGGAATCTTCTTCAGCGCTGGCGGCAGCGGGGTGCCTTCCACGCGCGGTTGGGTGGGCAGACAGTCGACGAACTTCTCGCCGATCAGCGCCTGCGGGCGGACCTGGCAGCTGGCGTCGGTGCGGAAGTTCTGGAAGCCGGGGTTGGAGATCCCGATCACAACGGCTGCCTTGCCCTGCGGCGTGGGCGTGACCGATTGCACGCTGCCAACCTTGACCCCGTCGATCTTGACGTCCTCCCCGGCGATCACGTTGCCCGCGTTGTCGAAGATCGCACGTACTTCGTAGCCGCCGCTCGACCCACCGGCGGAGGTGGCGAGCACGACGACGAGGGCGAGCGCGAGCACGCCGGCGGCACCGGCGATGGCAGGAGCCCATCTCCTCCAACTTGCGCTCTTCGTCTTCAACCCGATCGTTCCCTCCACCTTTGGACGAGATTGGGGCGGCTTCGCCTCACTTCGGCGACGCCGCCCCGATCCCTCTTGCTGCGACGCTGCCCCATGCCACTGGAGCACAGGGCAGCGTATTGCTTATTGCCTACGGCGGGGTGACCCTATTTCTTGGGGCAGGGCACCTTGACCGTCTTGGTCACCTTTTCCCATGTGGATTCGGCGCCTGCACCGAACCACATTTCGCCCTTGCCTGGGAAGCCCCCCTTCGGGCACTTACGCGGGATGGTGCCAAGCGAGACCAGTTTGCCTTTGACCTTGCGAGCGGCACCGATCGTGACGGTCGCGGATTCGGAGCTTCCGTCGGGAGCACCCTGCACCGTTTCGATCAACGGAACGTCGGTGACGAACTTCCGACCGAAGAGGCCGCTGGCCGCCTGGAATTTGCCGGCGAAGGGCAATTCGATCACGGTCGGCGTCACGCCTTCGAGGTAGAAGTTCAGGCCACCGCCAGGGGCGAAGTAGGCCTGGACCTTGACCGCCTCTGCCACGCGCGTACCGCCGAAGCTCACCACGCCGCAACCTTCGCTGGCGCCGCCGGCAAGCGGTTTCGACGGAGGACACGCTTCGGGGGCGACCTGAGGCGCGTGGCCGGCGGGGCTGGCAAGGGAGCCCGCGGGGCACTTTTCCGGTTCGTGGTTTTCGAGGGTACGCAGCGAGCACGTCGGGAAGCCCGTGGTGTGAATCCCCACGCCCTTCGGCAGCCAAACGGCGACACGCCGGAGAGGAGCGGGGAATCCGCCGTATTCGGTGCCTTTGATCAGAAACTTCGTTTCAAGCGACGCCGGGGCGCCGAGGAAATTGCCCGTATGAGGCCAGAAGCCGGCTTTCGGTTTGGCCGGGTTCTTTAGGACGGGCAGGATCTTGACGTGAACCGTGACTGTGGGCGCCGCGAGCGCGGACGCCGGAAGACCCAAAGCCAGTGCGGCGAGGCCGAGCATGGCCAGTCGGGTGGATGCTCTGCGCATCGAGTTCTCTCTCCTCTTTTGATGGACAGGTCCGCCTCGATCCGGGTAGCTCCGGAGCCTTGACGGCCCGGCGACATCGAGATCCCCGAGTTCTCAGCGACCCGGAGAACAGTGGCGATTTGTTTCAAAGGTTAGCGAATCGGCCCGTCGCTTCAAGCCATAAGCAGCTCGCGCAGGTGCATCGAGCGGGGGTCTTTGATGTGGCGGTAGCGCCACAAAGAGGCATAGGCAGGCCACTAAGGCTCAACTGGAGCCTGAGAAGTCGAGCTCCGCACTACCGTAAACGACATCCACGGGCTCGACGATGACCTGCCTTGGGCCTTGCTCGACGATTCCGCCGACAAGCGCCTGCAGACCGATTCGCTCGGCTGCATCCACCACTCGCTGCCCGCTGCCGGCGCGACAATAGATCGCATAGCCGCTGCCCATGTTGAACGTGCTGTATGCCGAGTGCCGGTCGAGCCCCGCCTCATCCACGAGGAACTGCAGCACCTCGGGCACCGGCGGCAGCGATTGGATGCGGTAGGTGAGCTCGTTGGGCGGGCGCATCAGCTTGAGCAGGCCGTGGCCGGTGATGTGGCTGATGTAGCCGATCTCGATCTCCTGCTCGATCAGCGCCTGGATCAGCCTGACGTACATGACCGACGGGTCGAGCAGAGCCTCTCCGAACGTGCGCCCGCTCGGCAGCGCGGTTGCGTATCCCGCCGGCAGCCGCTCGGCGACGAGCCGGGCAAGCGAGGCGCCGTTGGCGTGCAGCCCCGCCGAGGCGACGAGCACGATCTCGTCTCCCGCCACCAGACCTTCGCCGAAGATCGGCGGTTGTCCCACGGGCACCGCACCGACGGCGGCGCCGGCGAGCTCGATGTCCCGCTCGCTCACCAGGCCCGCCAGCGAGGGCGACTCGCCTCCCCCCCACGCGCAGCCGGCGTCCAGGCAGGCGCGCTGCCAGCCGTCGAGCAGCGCCTGCGCGCGCTCCTGCTCGGCATACCACTCCGAGGCGCCGGTGGCGAAGTAGGCGTTGACGACGAGCGGGAGCGCGCCGACGCAGCAGAGGTCGTTGAGGATGGCGGCAACCGTGTCGTAGGCGACATCCGCGAAACGGTTGATCCCCTGCGCCTCGAGCACTTGGCGGGCGATCACCGACTTCGTGCCCAAGCCCTCGACCACGAAGGCGAGATGACGTCCGTCGAGCTCGAACACGAACGCCGGCTCCCCGCGCGAGGCGTCGATCGCACGCCCGCCGCGAGCGGCGAGCAGCGAGGAGGTGGCGAGCGCCATCGCGATCGCCCCGCGCTTGCCCTCGTCCAACGTCGAGTAGTCGACGCCTGCCGCCTTGTAGCTGACAGTGCTGGCGTTGTCGGTCATCCGCGATGATCCTATCCGCCGACCCGCCCGCGAAAGGAGCCGCGATGGACTTCAAGCCAAGCGAGCGCTGCCAAGCGCTCATCGAGCAGCTCACGCAGTTCATGGACGATCACGTCTATCCGGCCGAGCCGACCTACGAGCAACAGCTGCACGACTCCGGCGATCCGCACCATCAGCCGGGGGTCATGGAGGAGCTCACGGAGAAGGCCAAGTCGGCAGGCTTGTGGAATCTGTTCCTGCCCGACGCCGAGCGCGGGGCAGGGCTGTCGAACACCGACTACGCACCGCTTGCGGAGATCCTCGGGCGCAGCCACATCGCCTCTGAGGCGTGCAACTGCTCGGCACCGGACACGGGCAACATGGAGGTGCTGCACCAGTTCGGCTCTCCAGAGCAAAAGAACCAATGGCTTGACCCTCTACTGGAGGGTGAGATTCGCTCTTCGTTTGCGATGACCGAGCCGGATGTGGCGTCGTCGGACGCCACCAACATCTCATTGCGCATCGAGCGCGACAGCAACGACGGGTATGTGCTCAACGGACGCAAGTGGTGGATCTCAGGGGCGCTTCACCCCCACTGCCGGATCATGATCGTGATGGGCAAGACAGACCCGAACGCCCCGCGCCACCGCCAGCAGAGCATGATCCTCGTGCCCATCGACACGCCCGGCGTGACGATCGTGCGCGGCCTGCCCGTGTTCGGCTACCAAGACCAGGAGGGCCACGCGGAAATCCTCTTCGAGGATGTGCGTGTGCCGGCGTCGAACCTGATCGCCGGCGAGGGCGATGGCTTCATGATCGCCCAAGCACGCCTCGGCCCCGGACGCATCCACCACTGCATGCGCTCGATCGGAGCAGCCGAGCGGGCGCTGGAGGCGATGTGCCGGCGCGCGGCGCAGCGCACGACCTTCGGCCAGCCGGTGGCTGCACGCGCGAACATTCAGGACTGGATCGCCGAGTCGCGCGTTGAGATCGAGATGGCGCGCCTGCTCACCCTCAAGGCGGCGTGGCTGATGGACACGGTGGGCAACCGTCAGGCGCGCATGGAGATCTCCGCGATCAAGGTGGCGGCCCCCAACATCGCGCTGAAGGTGGTTGACCGGGCGATCCAGGTGCACGGCGGCGGGGGGGTGTCAGACGACTATCCGCTCGCCTCCGCCTACGCCCACCTGCGCACGCTGCGCCTGGCGGACGGCCCCGACGAGGTGCACAAGCTCAGTATCGCTCGCCGGGAGCTCGCTCCGTATCTAGCTTGAGGCTGTAGAGCACAGCGGCCACCGAGGTGGCCAGATTCAGGCTTGAGACTCCCGCGCGCATCGGCAGGCTCACACAGGCGTCGGCTCTGGCGAGCAACCGCTCGCTGCAGCCGGCCCGCTCGGTGCCGAACGCGAGGATCGCGCGCCGGGGGATCTCGCGCGGCTGCAGCGGGTGGCCCTGCGGGTCGAACGCCAGCAGCGGCCGGCCACCGGCTGGCGGCAGCTCGGCGATGCGAGCCACGGGCAGCGCGAAGTGAAGGCCAGCGGCGCCGCGCACTGCAACCGGGTCCCACGGGTCCTGACGTCCGGTGGTCAGCACCCCGGCAGCGTCGGCGGCAGCCGCCACACGGATGACGGCGCCGAGGTTCCCGAAGTGGCGAGGGTCCTCGAGCAGCACGATCGGCGCCTCGCGCTGGTCGTCGAGCAGCGCCTGCGGGTTTGCGGGCGCCCGACGGGCGATGCTCACCACCCCCGTATGCGGCACATACGGGCCGAGCTGCTTGAACGCCTCCTCGGGCAGCGTCACCAGCAGCGATCGCACACGCCCGCCCAGATCCGGCGCGAGCCCCTCAGCCAATCGCTCGATCTCCTCGACGTCGACGCACGCCACCAGCTCCACGTCCGCCCCGAAGCGCAACGCGTGCTTGAGGGCGTGAAAGCCCTGCAGCACCACGAGCTCGCCGTCTCGGCGTGCTCGATGGAAGCGTCGGACGACGCTCGACGGATCGCTGCCCGGCACGGTCGGCACGGCGGTGAGTCTACGGCGAGCTGAGCGGCGTGGGCAGGGCCGCAAGGCGTCAGCTGAGCATGTCCGAGCGTGTGAACCAGGCGGGTGGCGGCTTCGCCGGGAGCGAGTGCCGCTGCGCCGCGGCGGACCGCTTCCTACGGTTGAGCGAGCGCGACCTCGGCCTCGATTCCCGCCTCGGGAGTGAGCAGGATCGCACCCTCGCCGTGGGTGTATGCCTGCTCGCCATGCTGCACGACGTCCATTCCGAGCGCCTCCTCGTGCGCCGAGACGCGCAACGGCATCAGCACCCCGAGCAGCTTGAGGATGGCGAACGTGCCGGCGAATGCGTACGCCGGCGCGGCACACACGGCGATCGTCTGCCAGAGCAGCTGACTGGGATGCCCATAGATGATGCCGTTCGACAAGCCGTTCCAAGACTGCTGGGCGAAGAAGCCGATGAACAGGACGCCGGTGAGACCCGCCAGACCGTGGGCGGCGAGCACGTCGAGCGTCTCGTCCAGACGCGTGCGCGGGCGCCACATGATCATCGCGTAGCTCGGCAGAGCAGCCAGGGCGCCGAGCCCCATCGCCCAGCCCGGGCTCACGTAACCGGCGGCGGGGGTTATCCCCACGCAGCCGACGACGATGGCGGTTGCCGCGCCGATCGCGGTGACGCGCCCGTCGCGCAGCAGGTCGAGCACGAACCACACCACGAGCGTGCACGCCGGTGCGAGCAGCGTGTTGACGAACGCGAGGATGCTCGGATTGCCAACCGAGTAGCCGCTGCCGCCGTTGAACCCGAACCACCCGAACCACAGCAGGCCGGCGCCCAGCAGCGCATAGACGGCGTTGTGCGGGAGCACCGCCTGGCGGCCATAGTCCTTGCGCGCCCCGACGACGGTGGCGGCGGCAAACGCCGAGAAGCCGGACGCCATCTCGACGGGCACTCCTCCGGCAAAGTCGAGTGTGCCGTGCTGCGCGAGCCAACCCCCTCCCCACACCCAGTGGGCGAGCACGGGGTAGATGAGCACCGACCAGAGCGCCATGAAGACGAGAAACGCGCTGTAGCGCATGCGCTCGACCACCGCCCCGGAGACGAGCGCGGCGGTGATGATGCAGAACGTGGCCTCGAACGCGAAGAACAGCAGCTGCGGGATGGCGGTGTGCGGCCTTGGCGCGAAGCCGACTCCACGCAGGAAGGCGTGACCGAGACCGCCGACGAACCCGTTGCCGGTGTCGAACGCAAGCGAGTAGCCGACGGCGGCCCAGGTCACCGTCGCCACGCCGAGCGCGCCGGCGCTCATCATGAACGTGTTGAGCGTGTTCTTGGAGCGCACCAAGCCCGCGTAGAAGAGACCGAGCGCCGGGGTCATCATCAGCACGAGCGCGGTCGCCGCGAGCATCCACGCCGTGTCGCCCGGGCTGATGTGGCTGGTCAAGGCTCCGCTCGCGGGCACGACGCTCGCCAGTCCAGAGATCGCCATCGCGTTCGTCATCGCGGCATCATGGTTTGACGGGGGTGACGGCGTCGCGGTCGGTGTCGCCGGTGCGGATGCGCACGACTTCCTCGAGCCCCACCACGAAGATCTTGCCGTCACCGACTTCTCCGGTGCGCGCGCCCTGGCAGAGGGCGTCGATCGTCGGCTGAACGAAATCCTCAGAAACGGCGATCTCGAAGCGAACCTTCTCGGCGAGCTCCATCTTCACGGTGGTGCCGCGATAGGTCTCGACGCGATCGAGCTCACCCCCGTGGCCCTGCACACGGCTCATCGACAGCCCGCGCACGTCAGCGCGATACAAGGCCTCGAGCACGTCGTTGGCCTTCTCAGGACGGATGATCGCGATGATCAGCTTCATGCAGGGCATTCTGCCAGCAACCCTGCGAGCAGGGAGCGTGCGGGTCGCCGCCTCAATACACCGCACCAGCCAATTGTTCTATTGACCAGAATTTAGGCCCGCGCTAGCTTGGGATCACAAGGCGCTGTACGACCCGCGGCGCACCCGCGGCGAAAGGAGCTGCTCGATGGATCCCTCAACCAAGACCCTCAGACGGTGGGTTGTATGGATGGCTCTCTTTGCCGTGCTGCTGCTCGCAACCACGGCGCTGTTCGCGGCGATCGACTCCGGGCAAGCCCGCGCAGACGGACCCGGCGAAGGCTCACCTTGGACTGTCAGCCTCGGCGACTCCTACATCTCCGGCGAGGCGGGTCGCTGGGCGGGCAACACGAACGAAAGCTCCTCAGAGGTGGATGCGCTCGGCGAAACAGCGTACTTCGACAACTCCACCGACACAGGCGAAACGATCCCCGGGTGTCACCGCTCGAAGTCCGCCGAGGTGTACATCGGAGGGGGCGTCAGCGGGGAGAACCTCGCATGCTCTGGCGCCAAGACATACTCGTTCGCCTCCGAAGAAGGCTTCAAGCCCGGCTTGGACTTCTACGACGTCGAAGGCCACGAAGGCCAAGCGTTGATGCTCGAAAAATTCGCGCGCACGCACGACGTGAAGCTGGTGGCGATCTCCATCGGCGGCAACAACTTCAACTTCGGAGCGATCGTCCAGCGTTGCGTCGAAGACTTCCTGTTCACACCCGAATGGTGGCCTGCATACTGCAGTGAAGAAGAAGAAGTGACCAACAACTTCACTTCAACCAATGTCGCAACCCAGAAAGCGGCGATCAAGGGTGCCATCGAAAACGCCGCCAAGGCGATGTCCAACGCCGGATATACGAGCGCGGGGTACACGATCCTCGTGCAGGACTACCCATCTCCGATCCCGCTCGGGGCAGGCTTCCGCTACGAACAGAAAGGCTATACCCGCCAGGAAGTGGGCGGCTGCGGCTTCTGGAATCACGACGCCGACGAAGCCGACACGACGATGCTTGCGACGATCGACAGCACCGTGCTCAAAGCGGCTGAAGAAGCAGGACTGGCGAACGTGAAGACGATGGACATCTCCTCGGCGTTCGACGGTCGGCGCCTGTGCGAGACCGGCGTAGGCTTGCTCGAGGAAAAGGGACTGACCTCGTGGAAACAGACGGGCGCGGTGAACGAGACCGAGTGGATCAGCCAGGTGCGCACGCTGACCACATTGTTCCCACCGTATGAGGCACAGGAAGACATGCACCCCAACTACTGGGCGCAGCTCGCGTTGCGCGACTGCCTGACTCAGGCTTACAACGGCGGGACGCCGAAGGGCGGCACTTGCTCGATCTCAGGCGAAGGGCTCAACGCAAAAGGCGAGCCGAACATGCTCTTGCACTGACCGTAAGCCGTGCGGCGGGGCCGGAGGTGCCGATCGCTCCAGCTCAGCGCCCGAGCGTTCGGACGATCTCGCGTCCGCGCGTGCGCAGGTCGGCGAGCAGCTGGCGTATGCCGGCAAGTCCGCTTCGCAGCGGTTCGTCGCCAACCTCCACGGGCAGCATCGAGTCCTGAAGCTCCGCCAAGGTGGCGTCGGCTTTCGCGGCTCGCTCGACAGCACGCTCGATCGACCCCTTGGGCGTGGCGGACGGTGCCACCTGAGGCGCGGCGTCGAACGTCCGGCGCGGCAACCCGCAGCGCTCGGCAAACGCCGTGTGCAGACTCTTTGCCCGGCCATAGGCTGCCTGCACGGGCTGAAACAGCGTCTCTTCGAGTCGCTCGGCGGCGTGGTTGTCGAGATGCTCGTAAGCCTCACTCAGCTCAGCAAGCGCAATTCCAACCTCCTGGGCTGCGAGTGCGAGGGCATCTAGGATCTGCTGCCTGCCCTCTTCTGCGGTGTAAGTCATGCTGAGGGCGGCGGTCCGTGGCGGACGACGCCGAGCTCGCTCTCGACCGCCTCCAGCCGCTCCACCGATACCCGCGGCCCCTCCGCCGGCGGCTGAAGACACGGCCAGGCGGCGGGCTCTGAGAGCGCACGCACGTAGCGCTCTATTCCAGCCGGAGTGGAGAGCATGAGCATCCGAGCCGTGTCTGACAGCACCCTGAACGAGTGAGGCGTGCCGCCGGGCGCAAACACGACCGCTCCCGTACGGCAAAGCTCGGAGCGATCCTCGACCCACACCGTCACTTCGCCATCCAGAACATAGAACGTCTCATCCTGAGGGTGCGAATGAAGCGGTGGCGAGGCACCCTTTGGGAGGACGATTTCAACCACGGCGAACCGCTCACCCGTCTGCTCGCCATCGAGCAAGACCCGCGAGAACGTGCCCAGGAACCACAGGCCCTCGGCTTCGCTGACAACCAACGGTTCCACGTCCCGACGCTCTTTGCTCTCCACACCCGCCTCCGCTCACCAGGGTATTGCACGAAAGCTACCAGTCGCCAGCCGGCAAGCCAGCCACCGGCGGCGACGAACATGCGCATCCGACCGATCACCCTGGAGGCCGGACCCCCAGGGCGTACCCGATGGCAAAACCGACGCCGAACGCGGTGAGAACCAGCGAGGCGATCGCGACTGCAGCCAAGATGCTCATGCAACTCTCCTTCTTCGAGGCTCGGGCCTGCCGCGCCGGCGTGCCCAGAACGTTTTCAGAGCCACATCGAAGTCAAGCCCTCAGCTCCACGGAACATTTCAACGTCACATCTTCTCTAGAGGTTTTCCCGTTGCTGACTGCATATCGGCGCCATCGTATGTAACGTTTGACGTGATGCAACCAACGCCGTCAAAGCGCAGCGCTGCAACTCGCGACCGATAGCGTCGGAATGGGTCGGCGCCCATACATCGAAGGCGAGTCTTGGTGCTGCTCCGGTTGCAGGAGCAGGAGCTCTCGGTATGCCGCCTGGGAAACGCATCGCGGCGGCCCGCTGTGCGGCAATTGCATGAGTCTGGACACATACCACCAGATGCTCGCCGCAGGGCAGCCGTGCGACGGAGGGTGCGGCCGCAGAGTGATCGATCTCCGTCGGCGAGGTCAAGTCATCGTTGCCTGCTGCGCCCAATGCCGTCGTATCGCACGCGCTGGGCGGCGCAGGCAGGAAGCTGGGGTCCCTCGCACGAGGAGATGCGCGGTCTGCAAGCGCTGCTTCCGATGTGCCCGATCCAACCGTCGCTACTGCTCCGGTCGCTGCCGAGTTCGCGCCTATCGGGGCCGTGCGAACGCCACCGGTGGCAGATAGCCTCCCGAGCTCAGACGCGCCGCCCCCGAGTGGCGATGCCGCGCGCATTGTGGCGGATATGACCTTTGCGGTTCTGTTGTCGTCGTCGGAGCCGCCAGCGCGACCCGACCGGGACACTCGCCCTGCTGGCCATAAGCGAGGCACGAGCCCCGCGCTGATATTTCCGCGAAAACGTGAGGACGATGAAGAGGATCGGGCCGATGACCCTATAAACCAATCAGTGGAACCATGCGACCAGAGGCAGCTAGAGTACGGGGATATGCGGGCAAAGCCCACACGAGGCATACGCCGTTTCGGAGCTTTCTGTGCAATCTTCGCGGTCTTCAGCTTCCCGTGTTGTACGCAAGCTGTGGCCGATTTGCCAGCGTGCGAAGCCAAGAACCCAACCATAGATAGTGTGAGAGCCGAGGGAGTGACGATGACGGGCGTAGACCTCGAAGCCCAGATCAATCCCCAAGGCAACGAAACCACCTACGAGTTCTTGAGCGTCTGGCGAGAGATGAAACCCAGGGAACGAGGAGAACCACTCGCCGCCGACTCACCGGCACAAGAAGGCCATATTGGCGCGGGTTATAGCGATGTGACGGTCAGCGCGTTCCTGTCTGGCCTGCAACCAGGCTACACCTACTGGTTTGAAGTCGTGGCGACAAGCCTCGGCAACAGCACGAGATCTACGGTGGCGGTGCCCTACTTCGACCCGAATTGGTACGACAGCGGATACGCGGAAGGACCGCCCTACGTGCCCACCCCAGACCGCGCGGGATGCGCCAGCGAATCTGGAAACCTTGCAGCAGCAGAAACGGTGCGTAAACAGCGATAATTATAAGCTGAAGACGCCACAGCTAACCACGCAGAAGAAGCGGCCCTGAAGCGATCTACCGAAAAACACCGAGCGGGAACTCCTCCAGCCAGCTGCAAAGTACCGGGCGTGCTGGGCAGGACGCTGAGCGTCGCTCGACGTGCGATTGTTCGTGCACACTGTCGGCTGGGACGACCGCGATGCCCAGCGCGCTACCGCGGCGCACTTATCATCACCGGACAGACCCCCCACCAAGGCAGCATGCTCCGCAATGGAGCGTTAGTGAAGCTCGTGCTCGGACCCGTCCACAAGCGCCACCATCACAGCCCGCGGGCCAAGCGCAGCCAAGCACTGACCGGGTCGGAGCGGAGCAACCGCTACTTCTCGTAGTGATAGCGAGCCTGGAGCACCACCAGATCCTCGCCGAGCACCTGGTAAACAAGCCGGTGCTCCTCATTGATGCGCCGTGACCAGGCGCCAGCGATCCCGTACTTGAGCGCCTCCGGCTTGCCGATCCCGTTCGTTGGATCACGCAGCGCATCATCGAGTAGTCGATTGATGCGCCTGACGAGCGCACGGTCAGCCCGCTGCCAGTAGGTGTAATCCTCCCAGCCCTGCGGGGTGAAGACGAGCCTCACGCCCGGTCGAGCTGACGCTCGGCCGTGTCGCCGCGCTCCGCCGCCTCTGCGGCATCAAGCAGACGGCGCGCATTCGCTGGCGAGCGGAACAGATAGGCGGTCTCCTGCCAGGCTGCGTAATCGTCCGCCGACATCAACACGGCGTTGCCGCGCTTGGATGTGATCTCGATTGGCGCACGATCGTCGTTGACCTGCTCGATCAACGGGAAGAGAGCCCGTCGCGCCTCGCTAGCTGTGATCGCCACCGTCGTGTCCTTTCACCTGGTACCAGATATCGTACCAGATGGCTGGTCCAGTTGTCTGCTCGCCGAAAGACGACGACGAGATGGCCGATTCGCGATCGTCCCCCCTCCGCGCAGTAAAACCAGCATCGAGGGTGGCTCTAGACACCCACGCGATGGAGGACGGCGAAGGCCCTTCGCGCTTTGTCTCATGCAGTCGGAGGCCGACCCACCTATCGACAGCATAACAGTGGCGTCCATCTGTCGAAACAGTATCGACAACCGTCAGAATCGTTCGATCATCGCCATTCTCGCCTTGCGTCGACGCTTCCCCAGGTGCCACCTGTTGGGCTGGTACAAGAGCAGATTAGCGCTGACACGATGTAAGTTTTGTGTGCTAGAGTCTTGGCATGCCTTCCGCGTCAAGCCAGAAGGCCCGTAAGGGCGACCCCTTCAGCGTTCGCTTCACGCTGCCGACCGACCGCGTGGTCGCGGAGGAGGCGAGACGTACTCACCGCTCCAAGAGCGCCGTGGTCGAGTTGCTCGCGGAGGAGGCTGTGCGCACACGGCGGTTTGCGGGAATCGGATTCCGCGGCGAGGACGCAGCGCGCCGTCCGTGGGTGGTCGGCTCCGGTCTGGACGTTTGGGAGATCGTCCAAATGGTTGAGGACTTCGGTTCGCTCGAGCGACTCCTGGCAGAGACGCAGCTCACCGAGCGCCAGGTGCGCCTCGCGCTCGCCTATCGCGAAAGCTATCCCGACGAGGTAGCCGAGGCGATCAGGCAAAACCGCCGCACCGTCGAGGAGTGGCACGAGCTATATCCGTTCGTCGAGTTCTCCACCGCGACATAACCACGCTTGCGCCTGCTGCTCGACGCAAATCTTTCGCCAAGGGGCGTTGCTATCCCCCTGCGCGAGCGAGGCCATGACATCCTTGCGCTCGCCGAGGACTCTGTCTACGAGGGACTGCCGGATCCTCAGGTGCTCGAACTGGCCGCTGACGAGCAGCGCATTCTCATAACCCGCAACAGCCGCGACTTCGCGCCGCTTGCGCGCCAGTGGGCCGAAGCCCAAAGATCGCACGCCGGCCTGGTCCTCATATGGACCCTCGACCACAGCCAGTTCTCCCAGATAGTCACCGGTGTAGAACGCCAACTCGCACAGCGTCCGACGCAGGAGCAGTGGCAAGACATAACCGTTGCGTTCTGATGCCGTACAAGCGTGAAGCAGCTATGACATATTTGCCCTCTACTTGACCCGCCGGCGTCGACACACCCCACCAAGACTCGTCACTCGACGGTGGCTGATAGCCCTGCGAATCGTGCACGGAAGCCGCTTCCCTGACGAATCAGCTGCTCAAGACGACACCGAACCGCTCATCGAATGCTGTGCGCTCCTCGACGGCGACGGCCTGTGCAAAACGGCTCGCCGTGACGGTGAAGCGATCGAGGAAGCCAACGCTTCCGAGCAGCACCAGGCTGTAGCTGTGCCAGCCCTGCACGAAGCCGACCTGCGCCTCCCATTCCTGGTACTCGTGTAGCGAGCCGTCGCGTGGGTGCAGGCGCAGCGATACGGTCTTGTAGCGCGCCATCAGCGCGTGGCCGCCGACCGCGTGCGGCGTTTCGCCCTCGTTGTCTGCCAGGTCGATCCCGAGCTGTTCGGCCAGCAGGTCGCTTGCGAGTACCGCATCGGCGCCAGTGTCGACCAGTCCTTCCAGCAGCGTCGTGTTCTGCTCGCCGCAGACGAGCGACACGTACACGAACGGCCGGAACACGGGCTCGCCAAGCCGTGTGGACTGGGGGTCCTCCCGGTAGGGATAGAGCCAGGGAAGCGGCTGCGGCTCAGCCAAGGCCGACGTGGACCGGCTCATCGGCGTACGGGACGCGACCGCGCACGGCGATGTGGTCACGGCCCTTGGCCTTTTCGAGCACCACGCGCGGGTCCTTGTCGGCGATGACGATCTTGCCGGTGCGCGCGTCGATGGCGACGTACTTGCCCTCGTAGCCCTTGAAGTTTGTGCGAATCGGCTGCATGGAAGCGATCTTCCTCAGTGTACCGGGGCCTGCGGTCGGCATCTTGGGTACTAAAAGCCTCGGAGTTCGGTGGCTTTGGGCCTGGACTTGACCTTCGGCGCGGGTCGAGCTAGACGTTCGGGTCGTCCAAGCAAACAGCGGCCCGGCGACGCGGTTCAGGCGCCGCCGAGCCTTGCGACACCAAAGGGGTGGCCTTCGGTGCCGCGCGACATACGGTATCCCCGCGAAGCTTGGGGGAAAGCTGTCCTCCAGGCCCAAGAGGCCGAGCTGAGCCTGCAAACACCCAACCCCGCCGCACAGCCGCCCACGCCCGCGGAACTCGCCACCGTCGCCCAGGAGATCGAGCGCATCATCGCCGACGCCGAGCCACAACAAGCCAAGGCGCTCCTGCGCCTGCTCATCGCAGAACTGCGCGTCAACGGCAAGGCCGACATCCAGCCCACCTACCGCATCATCGCCCCCGACCACGCCCTCACGGCCGGGGTTTGCGCAACGTCTGGAAAAGTGGAGACGGCGGGCGCGTAAGAGGCGCAATCGTCAATGCTCGCCTCAAATCCACGTGGTTGTGCTCCCCTGGTGCGACCCGCGCTAGCGACGCTAGAGCTGCTGACGCAGCTCCTCGCGACTGATCCCCGCGTCCCGCATGATGCCGTTGAGCGTTCCGCGCTTGAGTTCGCGGTGCAGCGGCACGACAAGCAGCGCCGAGTGATCCGGATGTTTGAGGCTGACATGGCTGCCGCGCTGACGCACCGACTCCCAGCCCAGCTTGTGAAGGACGTTGACGAGTTGCGAGCCGGATACGACCGGCAGCCGCTCGCTCACGCGGGCACAGGCAGCCTGCGCCGCACGACGTTCCCGCCGAGCGACCTGCCTTCCTCACGCAAGCTCTCCACGTAGAGGCCCAGGGCCTCACGGGCGTTGTCCGTGGCTTCCTCGATGTCCTCGCCCTGCGTGTGCAGGCCGGGAAGGTCGGGGGCGTACACGTGGTACCCACCCTCGTCTTGAGGCTCGAACACGAACTCGATCTCGCGCTGGTCGGCCATACGCTCAGGATACCGCCGCGCGGCAACAAGACCTCTCGACAACAAGCGACCACCTCCTCGTTCCGGCTCTCAGGAGACGCCACGCCGGTCATGCGCTGCCCCTCTCCGTCTCTGGCGCGTCAGTCACGGGCGCGAGCCGACGGACGTTGCCCGCATAGGCCCGCTTGAGCCGCTCCCGCGCGCTCGCCTCGGACGGATGACCGTAAGTGGACATCACCAACGCACCGCCATCGGTATGCCCCAACTGCACCGCAACGTCCGCATGCGACACGCCCAGTTCGAGCAAATGCGTAGCGCAGAAGTGCCGCAGCTCGTAGAAGTCCATCTCCGGACGACCGAAGGCCGTGCGAACCGGACGCCAGTAATAGAGGTGGCTGCCCTTCGAGAAGCGACGGCCGCGCGGAGTCGTGAACAGCCACAGCACGTCTACGCGCGCGGGCACGTCCGCCAACGCTTCTCGGGCCGGTGGCGGCAGGATCACCGTCCGTACACGACCGTTCTTGGGCAGCTTGACCTGCCCGGTGCCGTCAAGGTTCTGGCGAATCGTTACCTCGTCCCGGCTCACGTCCCACCGTTCGAGCGCATACAGCTCGCCGGGCCGCAAACCCACATAGGCAGCGAACAGGACCATCGCCCTGAATGTCAAGCCAAACGCACCGAGGCAGTCGAGCGCACAGTCCGCCAGTTGGTGAAGCTCAGCCTCGCTCAACGCGATCAAATCCTTTCGACCGCGCGGCTGCTCTAGGCGCAGATTCGAGAACGGGTTCGGCCCAGGATGCAAGCCGTCGTTGATCGCATCAGTGAACATCGCTCGTACCACGCGGACGTTCGACTGCGGCTGGCTCAAGGCCCGGCGGCGCGCGGTCGGCTTGTCCAGACCTCGCAACGGCACACGCGCGAAGTCGTCACGGAATCGCCGAATCGCATAGCGATTCGTCCTCTGTGACGCCGCAGTTGGCCTCGGATAGTCGCTGAGCCACCGCTGCGCGAAGTCCCCGCAGGTCTCAAATCCACGAACAAAGCAGTCCCATACGCGAGCACCGGATGGACGTGCAAGACACGGCGCGCCTGTATCTCCCACACCCGCGCAACCAACCACACCGACCCCTTCCCCACTCGCCTGACCGTCTCCTGATACGCGCGCCGGTGAAGCCGCCTCCACCGATCCGCAGCCGAGCGATTCCACTCGCGCGCCTCGACACCGCGCACACGGCAGCCAAGCTGGCCCGAATGCTCGTGCTCCCCGAGTCCGGCACAGACGTGCTCATCCCACGGCAGCGCGTCCGCGCCGGGAGCGGTGACGGCGCTCAACAAGATCTTGCCCTCAAGCACCTCCAGGTTGCGAAACAGCTTCTGGCGCTGGTCGCCCGCCCACACCGGGCCATACTCGGGACACCGCCGCGACCGACACACGTCCCCACGGCCATACAGCGGCCGCCCGCAACTGCGGCAGCGCCGCGTCAAGTGCCCGCCGAGCAGCGATCCGGTGCGGCGTCGAGCCATCATCGGTCGATCAGCCGCGCGCACAGCCCTCTCCCTCGCCTTTGGGTGGCATGCGACCCAAATCGACCCGACGTGCGACCGCTCTGCGACCGCAACCTCTGTGCGCCCCCGCAAATCGGCGGTTTTTCGTTCGCCGCCCTTCGCGCCGCTGCGCAAGGCTTTCCCCTGCACTGGAGCGCTTTTCGCGCCCCTCCGCTTCAAACCGAACTAGTGGAGACGGCGGGAATCGAACCCGCGTCCGCGATTGCGTGAAGATGGCTTCTACGAGCGTAGCCGGCGCTCTGATCTCATCCCCCGCTAGCCTCGCCGGCCGGGTTGCGGGGGACCAGTCTTCTCAGCTTTCCCCGGATCGGCGAAGACGGACCTCACCGGGTGAGCCTGCTATCTGATCCCGAGGATCCCCGCCGCAGGCGAGCGGGGCTCGAGACCTCATGCCTGGTTTCTAATCAGGCAGCGAGGGCGTACTCGTGAGAGTCCGCACTTATTGTTTTCCCGGGAGTTTTACGAGGCCACCCGGGACCTCGACTCGCAACCATCCACACGAACCAACCGCGTCGAAGCCTGTCGTCCCCGTGGATGTTGTCAATCCAGTCTAGCGGCCCACACCATCCGGCGGGCAGGCGCAACGGAGAGCAGCACGTGAACGGACCGCGCTGTGGACGACCGCAGTGACCCGGTAGGTAGGACCGCAGATACAAGCCGACGCGGTCCCGGGCCGCTTGAGGAACCCTCTTCGGTCGGCCTTTCGGCCTTCCGTTCGGGTGGCGCGGCCTTACACCTCTTGGCCTCGCTCTTTGCGGCTCGGGGGCCGCGTCTGAATTCAAAGCTACGCCTCTGCGAGCTGCTCGTCAAGAGCGATCGCGTAGTTCTCCGCGCACGTTCCGAAGAAAGCCGAACGCAACCGTGGGAAGGGAGCAACGGGGGCTGGTGGCACAATGGGTAGATGGAGCCAGAGCTGCCGATCGCACCCGCCCACCCAATACCCCCCGATCCCTTCGCCGGCGGCGCGAACAGCGACGCGTTCGGGTCCAGTAGGCGGCCACTCCACAAGCGCCTGGGAGCGGCGCTTGCCGGGCTGGGAGCGCTTGCCGCCAAGTTCGGCGCCTATCTGAAGGGAGCGGTGCTGCTGCTGCCCAAGCTGAAGCTCCTCACAACCGCCGGTACGGCGTTGGTGTCCGTAGCCGCCTACTCGCTGTTCTGGGGCTGGCAGTTTGCGGCAGGGTTCGTGGTGCTGCTGTTCGTGCACGAGATGGGTCACGTCATCCAGCTCCGGCGGGAGGGCATCAACGCGTCCACACCGATGTTCATCCCCTTCTTCGGAGCGCTCATCACGTCGCGCTCGCTCGGCGACAACGCATTGGCGGAGGCGCGCGTCGGCTTGGCTGGCCCGGTGCTCGGATCGCTCGGCGCAGCGGTTTGCATGGGCGTCGCGGAAGCCACCGGCAGCGACTTCTTCCGGGCGCTCGCGTATGTCGGCTTCTTGATCAACCTGTTCAACCTCCTTCCCGTGCTGCCCCTCGACGGCGGGCGCGCGATGGCGGCGATGGCGCCGTGGATGTGGTTCGTGGGGTTCGCCGCCCTGATTCCGCTGCTGTTCTTGGTGCGCGGCGGCTTCGTAATCGTGGCGATCCTGGTGCTCGGAGCATTCGAGATGCGCCGTCGCTGGCGGCTGCGCAAGAGCGGCTCGCTCGAGCAGGCCGCCTACTACCGGGTGACGCCGCGCCACCGCCTGATGGTGGCGACTGCGTACGTCGGACTGATCGTCGTGCTCGCCCTCGGCATGGACGCCACGCACGTGCTCTCGAGCGCCGGGCACAGCTTCCGCTCCCTGTAGCCCTCCTCGCTCCAGCCAGGCAGGCAAAGCGACACAAGGCCACAGGCTGTAGGGTTAGCGACCGACCGTCCAAAGATCCAGATCGCACCGGGGAAGGAAACGAGAGAGATGGCAGGCAGGCGACTGCTCGGAGTGCTGCTCGCAGTCGGCGCGCTGACGAGTGCAGGGTGTGGCGAATCCGCCAAGCCGCTCACACGCGCCCAACTGCTGCGCAGAGCAGACACGATCTGCCGCAAGCTCAACAAGAAGCTCTCATCCACCACGGTCAAGACAGAGAACGACCTGGTGCGTCAGCTGCCGAAACTGGCCGGCTACGAGCAGGAAAGCCTCGCTCAGCTGAGCAAGCTCATCCCTCCGACAAAGCTTGCAGAAGACTGGAAAATGATCATCGCGGGGGCTCAGACGATCGCCGACGACGTCGCCAAGCTCGGCGAATACGCGAAGGCGAAAAACCTGAAGGCTGCCCATGCGGTGGTTGCGGAGATCGGAAAAGTAGGGCAGCGCACGACGGTGATCGCCAAGCGCGACGTCTTCACCGACTGCGCCAAGGTCGCCTGAGGGCAGAAACCCTCAGGCACCGGGCGGGGGCGCGCCGAGAGGGGCGTGTTCAGCCGATCAACGCCGGGCTTCGCGCAATCCGCGTTCCATGTCGCGCTTGGACTCCCGCTCGCGGATCGCCTGACGCTTGTCATAGAGATCCTTTCCGCGAGCCAACGCGATCTCCACCTTCGCGTGCGCACCGCGAAAGTACACGCGCGTGGGCACGAGCGTGAGCCCCCGCTCGGACACCCGCGCCGTCAGCCGCACGATCTCCGAGCGATGCAACAGCAGCTTGCGCGGACGCTCGGGGTCGTGGTTCTCGCGCGACGCCGGCAGATACGGAGGTATGTGGACCGAGTGCAACCACAGCTCGCCATCTCGGACCGTGGCGTACCCGTCCTTCAGCTGAGCGCCAGACCCACGCAGCGCCTTGACCTCGGTCCCCTGCAGGACGATTCCGCACTCGATTCGCTCGAGCAACTCGTATCGGTAGAAGGCGTAGCGATTGCTCGCCACGTCGCCCGCACCCAGCTTTCGCTTCTTCGTCTTTGCCATCGCGCCCCCGAGCCTAGTGCGAGCGGACGTCCGCCGGCTCCAGATCCACCCGTCCGCGGGTGGCGTCCACGCGCAACGCTCTCACCGAGATCCGATCGCCCAACCGCAGCACCGCCCCCGAGCGCTTTGCGCGCAGCATCGTGCGCTGCTCGTTCAGCTCCCACCAGTCGCTCATGCGCCCCTCGGCTGAGCGCATGAGACGCAGAGGGATCATCCCCTCATACAGCGGCTCCGGGCCGAACACGACGAATGCCCCTCCCGACACCAAACCGGTCACCTCACCTGCAAACACCCGATCGAAGCCCTCCTCGAGCAGCTGTCGCTCCAGGTGAAAGCAAGCTGCGATGTCGTCGGCGTCGCGCTCGATCATCGCCGCCTCACGCTCACGCTCGGACGCCCATTCGCCCAGGTCCGCCAGCTTGCGCATGCTCGGTGGACGCTCCGGGAAGCCAAGCGTCGAGAGCAACGCGCGGTGGCACACCAAGTCTGGATAGCGGCGGATCGGCGAAGTGAAGTGGCAGTAGCACGCCGAATGCAGCCCCGCGTGCCCAAGGTTGGCGGGTGAGTAGTAGGCCTGCTTGAGCGAGCGCAACACGAGTGAGCTGAGCGCGATCCGACCATGGCCGGCACGCCGCACGTGGGCGTCGACGCGCCGCGATATCTCTCCCACCAGATCCGCCGCCTGCTCGGTGGTCAAGGTGTTGGGGATTGGCGGCGTGGGCACCTCAAGTGACGCCAGCTGCTCGACGAGCGCCAGGATGCGCTGTGGGTCAGGACGCTCGTGAACCCGATAGAGGCAGCCGACTCCCTGCTCGAACAGATGCGCGGCGACCGCTTCGTTGGCGGCGATCATCAGGTGCTCGATCAGGCGGTGGGACTCGGTGTGAACGCGCGCGTGTATCGCCTTCACTTCCCCGTCTTGGTCGAACTCGAATTCGGGCTCCTCGGAGTCGATCACGAGCGCTCCCGAGCGCTCGCGCTTCTCGGCAAGCTCAGCCGCCGCCGCGCGCGCCGCCTGCAACGAGGAGCCCCACGGGTCTGAGGCGGTGTCGGTGCCGGCGAAGATGCGATCTACCTGCTCGTAATCGAGGCGCATGTTGGAGCGGATCACCGAGCGATAGAACCGACGTGAGACGATTTGCGCGCCCTGGAGCTCCATCTCCACCGTCACCGTCAGGCGGTCTGAGCCGGGCACGAGCGAGCAGGCGTTGCTCGAAAGCGCGTGCGGGAGCATCGGCTCGACCGCTCCCGGCACATACACGCTCGTCGCGCGCCTGCGCGCCTCGACATCTACGGCGGAGCCCTGAGGCACATGCGCGGACACGTCTGCGATGTGCACCCACACGCGTGTGCGTCCGTCAGGAAGGTGCTCAGCCGAGATGGCATCGTCGAAGTCGCGTGCGGTTGAGGGGTCGACCGTGAACGTCACCAGCTCGCGCAGGTCCGCCCTCCCCTCATGGCTGCGCTTGCAAGCCGCCGAGCGTTCGGCTTCGCGCTCCACCTCGCCCTCGAACCCGCGTTGCAGCCCACGCTCGCGCATCAGTCCCTCCAGCGTGTCGCGCGCGGTGTGCGAGCGAGCCTTTGGAGGCCAAACCACACGTGCGTCGGTGCTCGCCCGCTTGGGTGGGCGCCTCGCGTGCTTGCCCGGCGCGCCGCGCTGCTGACGGCTGCCGCTCGAGCGGCTGCGACGCGGTGCGCTCACTTGACCTTCGCCGCGAGCGTGCGCAGCGCGACTTCGAGCCCGCGTTCGCCATCCACGCCGTGCGCGACGGTCACTTCCGGCGCGATGCCAGCGCCCTCGCTCACCCCGGAGCCACCGAGATTGCGCCCGTTCGGCGTGAAGTACTCCCCCACCGTCAGCTTGATCGCCCCTCCCCCGGCGAGCGGCTCCAGCTCCTGAAATACGCCCTTGCCGTACGTGTGCACCCCGACGACGGTCGCCCGACGATGGTCTTGCAATGCAGCCGTGACTATCTCAGACGCCGATGCGGTGTCGTGATCCACCAGCACCACCACCGGGATCGAACCCGAGATCGCATCGCCGCTGGCGCGCAGCACCACCGTCGGTTGGGAGCGCCCCCGCGTGGTGACGATCGTGCCGGAGCGGATGAACGTGCTAGCCACCGCCTGCGCCTCGTCGACGAGCCCGCCCCCGTTGGCGCGCAGGTCGAGCACGATTCCGCGCGCGCCATGGCGCAGCAGGTCGTCGATCGCCGCCCGCAGCTGAATATGGGCGCCTTCGCTGAACGTCGCCAGGTAGGCCCAACCGAGCTTGACGCCGTGCCACGCGCGCAGCTCGGACGCCACAACCGGCTCGGAGATGGTGGCGCGCGTCACGGTCACTCTGCGCTCGCCGCCATGAGGGTCGCGAAGCGTCAAGCGCACGTCTGTGCCCGGGCGACCCTTGATAAGGCCTGTAGCGGTCGTCGACCGCAGCCCGCGCAGGGGACGTCCGTTGACTGCCACGATCAGCTCTCCCTGCTTGAGCCCTGCACGCTGCGCAGGCGAGGAGTCGAACACGCGCACCACTTCCAAACCCGCCGGCTTGGGGTCGACGCTCACGCCGATCCCCGCGAAGCTCGCCGGGCGGTTGAACTCCTGCAGCGCCTGGGGGCTCAGGTATGAGCTGTAAGGATCGTGCAGGCTCGCCAGCATCCCGGCAATCGAAGACGAGGCAAGCGACGAACGCGACACGCGCCGGTAGTAGTCGTGCGTCACGCGGTCGATCGCTTCGCTCACAGAACGGGTGTCGTTGTCGGCGACGAACAGTTTCTGAGCGAAGCCCGGAAGGTGTTCGGGATGTCCGCCAAGCCAGACTCCGCCGAGGAGCAGCAGGAGCGCAAGCAACACCAGTGGGAGCAGCAGTTGCGCCGGCTTGCGGGAGGACACCCCTCCCAGCCTAAGGGTCAGACCCGCAGGAAGCGGCGCAGCGACAAACCGGAGCCGGCTGCCGACACGGCGATCGCGCACGCCATCAGGACGATGACGAGCAAGCGGAAGTCGAGCATCGCGGGTTGCGAGATCAGCTTGACCGTCCCGGCGAGCGGGTCGATGAGCGTGATCTTCGCGAGGAACAGCAGCCCGATTGCCAGCACCCCACCGAGCGCCCCGAGGAACAAGCCCTCGATCACGAACGGCCAGCGGATGAACCAATCGGTGGCGCCCACGAGCTTCATCACCTCCACCTCCCGCCGGCGCGAGAACAGCGACAAGCGGATCGTGTTGGAGATCAGGAGCACCGACGCCGCGATCAACAGCGCCGCCAGCAGCGCCATCGTCAGCTTGACGATGCGCGTGGCGGAGAGGATCTTGTTGGTTTGCGCCTGGCGATTCTGCACGTCGGCGATCGCCGAGTCGCTCACCAGCCGCACGCCCATGGGGCTCGACTGGTCGAGCTCGGCGCGCAGCGCCTCCGCATGATCGGGGTCCTCTGGCGTGATCCGGAAGATGTCGGGCAGCGGGTTGTAGCCGATCAGCGCGAAAGCCTGCGGGTTGAGCTTGCGCTCCTGCTCATAGCCCTTCTGCTTGGACACGAATTCGATGTGACCCACATAGCGGGCGTGCACGAGCTCGGCGCGCACGCGAGCGACGTCAGCCGGGCTGGCAGTGGTGTTGAGGTCCACATCCACGAGCACGCGCCCGCGGATCGAGTTGGCGGCGCCGTTGGTGGCTTGCACCACCGGGATGAACACACCGAGCACGAGCGTGGTGACGAGCACACACGACAGGGCGGCGAAGCTCGGAGCGGGGTTGCGCTTGACCGAGCGGAGCGCCTCCTTGAGGAAGAACCCGATTCTCATTTCATTTCGCGGCGCAGGCGCTCGCCGAGATCGGAGGTGGTTTCGTCCTGGGCATACCCACCCGTGGCCTCGTCGCGGATGATCCGCCCGCGCTTGAGCTCGATCACGCGCCGGCGCATCTTGTTCACCATCTCGGAGTCGTGCGTCGCCACGATCACGGTGGTGCCGGCGCGGTTGATCCGGTAGAGCAGCTGCATGATCCCGATCGAGGTCTCCGGATCGAGATTGCCGGTGGGCTCGTCGGCGAGCAGCAGCGGCGGATGGGAGGCAAACGCGCGCGCCACCGCGACGCGCTGCTGCTCACCGCCGGAGAGCTGATGCGGGTAGTTGTGCAGCTTGGTTGAAAGCCCGGTGAGCCGCAGAATGTCGGGAAGCGCCGTGCGGATCTGCTTGCGTGAGGCACCTGTCACCTGCAGGGCGTAGGCGATGTTGTCGTACACCGTGCGAGTGGGCAGCAGCTTGAAATCCTGAAACACCACGCCGATGTTCCGTCTGTAGTACGGCACGCGACGTCGCTCGATCTCCTCCAACGAACGCCCCGCCACGCGAATCAACCCCTCGGTGGGCTCTATCTCCTTGATGAGCAGGCGCATGATCGTCGACTTGCCCGACCCGGTGGACCCCACGAGGAACACGAACTCCTGACGGTCGATCGCAAACGTCGCGCGCTCGAGGCCGGTGTCGCCCGAGTCATACAGCTTGGACACGCCGCGGAACTCGATCACCGTGTTGGCGTTCGGTGCGTGCGCGGGGCGCGCAGGCGCGGGCACGGCATGGGAGTCTGCGGTCAGGTGCATACGCTGCGCCGCCCGGCGACGCCCGGCTTGATGGGTTTGGCGGCCTGCATTCAGTGGAGACATGGGCGCGCACAGTAGCGGCAGAACGCCGAGAACAGCGCAGGTTCTCGTGCATGCAAGCCAGATTGCAATAGGGTGGCACGCCATGGCGAGCATCGCGATGAGCACTGTCGAGGGCAATGGCCTGCCGATCCACTTGGTGGAGCTCCCGGGCACGCGTGCGCTGACGGTGCTCGTGGCTTTCGACGCCGGGGCGCGCACCGAGCAAGCCGATGAGAACGGGATGGCGCACTTCCTCGAGCACCTCGTGTTCAAGGGCGGTGAGAAGTACCCCACCTACAAGGAGATCAACGAGACCGCCGAGCGGCTCGGCGGGGTGCTCAACGCGTACACCAGCCACGACCTGGTTGCCTTCCACATCACCGTTCGCGCCGAGTCGGCGGCTGCCGCGATCGACTTGCTGAGCGACTTCGTCGCGCAGCCGAAGATCGACCAGGAGGAGCTCGACCGCGAGCGCGGAGTGGTGATTCAGGAGATCAATCGCGCCTACGACCAACCTTCGGTGGTGGCGGAGTACCTGATCGACAAGGCGGCGTTCGGCGAGCACCCGCTCGGGCGCACCGTGCTCGGGCCTGAGGAGAACCTGCGCAGCTTCACTCGCGACGCGATAGTGCAGTTCAGGCAGCGCCGCTGGTCGGGGGCTCGGGGCGGAGCGTTCCTGGTGGGCAATCTCGAGCACCTGCCCGAGAAGTCTCAGTTGCATGAGATGTTCGGACGCTTCCCTGCCCTGCCCGAGCCCGAGCCGTATGTGCCAGCGCCGCGCTTCGACCCTCAGACGCTGGTCGAGCAGCGAGACACCAACCAGTCGCATCTGCGCATGATCTACCGACCGAACGTCGACGTGGCGGACGCTGGGCAGCGCGCCGCGCTCGCCATCTACTCCACGCTGCTCGGCGGCTCGATGGGCTCGCGCCTGTTTGAAGAGATCCGCGAGAAGCGCGGGCTGTGTTACTCGGTGTACGCCACCGCTCATGCGTTCGCCGACGTGCCGATCCTGCAGCTCGGCTCGGGGTTGGAGTCGGCGAAGTGCGTGGAGGCGTACAGCCGCATGCGTGAGATCGTCGACGAGCTGCGCGACTCGGGACCGACCGAGGAGGAGGTGCAGCGCGCCCGCGCGTATGCCGCCGGCCGGATGGTGCTGGCGTTCGAGAACACGAATGCTGTCGCCCGCTATGGCGCCTCACAGCGGATCGTCTACCGCGAGGACATCGACCCGGACAGGGCGATCTCGGCGCTCGACGCGGTCACCTTCGACCAGGTCGCCGAGGTGGCTGGGAACGTGGCCGACCATCTCGCCGTCGCCTGCGTCGGCCCGCACAGCGAGGGCGACTTCTAGCCGATCGCAACCATGCGGTCGATTGGCACCCGCGCCCGCTCGGCGACCTCGGGCGCAACGCGCACCTCGTGGCGCATCTCGCGCAGGCAGTCGCGCAGCTTCGGCAGCGTGATCATCTTCATGAACACGCAGCTCGCCTCGGCGTTGGCCGGGATGAACTCCACGTCGGGAGCAGCCATCTGGAGCGGGTAGAGCATTCCCACCTCGGTCGCCACGATCGCCTCGCGGCGCTGCTCGGGCTGCCCCGCAGCGTCTTTCTCGGCATCGTCCGCGTAGCGGAGCATCCCGCCCGTCGAGAGCATGTGCACACCCTCGGAGGCGACATCGCCGGACGCCACGTACTCCATGACGCTCGTCGTGCACCCGCACTCGGGATGGATCAGGAAGTCGGCGCCCGGGTGCGCGGCGCGGGTGGCTTCGATGTCGGAGGGCCGGATGGAGGCGTGGACGTGGCACTCCCCGTCCCACACGTGCATGCGCTTGCCGAGCTCCTTCTCGACGTATGCGCCGAGCCACATGTCCGGGCCGAACAGGATCTCGGTGTCGGAGCCGTGGGTGTCGTAGATGTGGCGCGCCACGTCGACCGCGTTGGCGGACGTGCAGCAGTAGTCGGTGAGCGCCTTCACCTCGGCGGTGGTGTTCACGTACATCACCACCACGCCATCCGGATAGCGCTGCCGCCATGCCTTCAGCTGCTCGGCGTCGATCGACGCCGCCAACGAGCAGCCGGCGTCGAGATCCGGGATCAGAACGGTCTTGTCCGGGCAGAGGATCGACGCGGTCTCTGCCAGGAAGTGCACACCGCACAAGGCGATCACCTCGGCTTGCGACTCAGCCGCTTGGCGGGAGAGGCCAAGTGAATCGCCCACGTAGTCAGCGACCTGCTGAACCTCGGGCACCTGATAGTTGTGGGCGAGGATGACGGCGTTGCGCTCGGCGGCGAGAGCGCGCACCTCGTCCTGAAGCTCGATGATCTGCTGTGAGGAGAGCGGCGCGTCGGGCGCGAGCGTTGGCATCATGGGCAGCGACTGCATGGAAATCCAGTCTATCCCGGCGCGTACTCTGTGCTTCGAGCGCTCAGCGCGGGGTCCCGCGGAGAGCACGGTGCTCTCCGCGAGCGGTGAACGCCAGGCTCCATGCCCCTGGCCACGGGGGTGGCATATCCTGTGCGCCGCCGTGTTTACAGAGGATGAGCTGCTGGCGCTTGTCGAAGGCGCACTGAGGGAGGATGTGGGGGACGGAGACGTCACCACGAACGCTACGGTCGCCCCAGATGCGCGCGCCTGTGCCTCGATAACGCAAAAGGCGCCGGGAGCGATCTTCGGGCTGGATGCCGCGGAAGCCGTCTTCATGACGCTCGACCCCGGCGCCCGCTGCCAACGCCTGGTTCAGGAGGGGAGCTGGCGCGGCGAAGGCGGTCCCGTGCTTTGTGTGCAAGGCACCACGCGCGCCCTGTTGACCGCGGAGCGCACCGCGCTCAACTTTCTCGCCCGCCTGTCCGGAGTCGCCACGATGTCGGCGCTCGCCGCCCGCGCCGTCGAGGGCACGAACGCTGTGGTGCTCGATACGCGCAAGACCACGCCGGGGTTGCGAGCACTGGAGAAGGCGGCGGTGGCTGCCGGCGGCGCCGCGAATCATCGTGTCGGCCTCTATGACGCAATCCTCATCAAGGAGAACCACGTCGCCGCCGCGGGCGGGATCGGCCCGGCGATCGCAATGGCACGAGAGGCTGCTCCCGATCTGGCGGACACCCTGGAGGTCGAGGTGCACGATCCCCAGGAGATCGAGCAGGCGCTGGGTGCAGGCGCCCCGCGCCTGCTGCTCGACAACATGAGCGTCGAGGAGCTGCGCGCCGCGGTCGCCCAGGTGGCAGGCCGGGCAAAGCTCGAGGCGAGCGGGAACGTGACGCTCGCGAACCTTCGTGAACACGCGCTCACGGGCGTGGACTACATCTCGATGGGAGCGCTCACCCAGTCCGCGCCCGCGCTCGACCTTTCAATGCTTCTGGAACCCCTCAGCTGAGCGACCGCAGGCGCTGGGCGATGGGGCTCTCCGCGCCGAGCAGCCGTTCCAGCCAGGCTCGAGCGCGGGGCAGGTTCAAAGCCTCGGCCATTGCCATCTCGTCGATGTCCACCCAATCCTTGGGACGGTCCAGCAGAGCCTTGAACACCGTCAGCGCCGTGCAGTCGAGCACCGGGATCTCTCGGCCCTCGAACGCCACGTGTCGTACGTTGTCCGCCACCTCCGCATGGAAGGGGTGCACGTCTAGGAACACGTCGATCGGCGTGTCCTCCCACCACACGCGAGCCTGACCGTCGCGCTCGGCGGTGGCGACGTTGGCGCCGGTCACCGTCACATCGGCGGGCAGCGCCGCAAAGACCTCCTTCGCGCGCTCCGGGAGGACGAACACGTTCACATCCAGATCGCGCGTACCGCGCGGCTCGTGCGTGCAGTAGGCGAGTGCAATTGCACCCCCGAACGCGTGGGGCAGGTCAGCGGCAGAGAGCGCGTCATGGACCTCCAGCAGCCGCTGCCCGAGCAGGCTCATCCGGACAGGCCGCGCAGCGAGGGGTATTCAAACGGCCCGCGTCGCCGTGCGGGAAGCGACTCGGCGAGGTCCAGCACCTGCGAGAGGATGTGCCCCGCGCGGACCGGATCGACCGGCACAGCACGCGCCAGCTTCAGCTCAAAGCCACCGGCGGCTGCCAGGCGGGCAAGGGCGTCCACCCCAGGCTGGCGACGACCGTGCTCATATGCGCTCACCACAGACCGCGGAAGGCCGGCGCGCCGTGCCAGCTCGGCTTGGCGCAGCCCGCTGCGCCGCCGGATGTCGCGTATCAGCTCGCTTGCTGCCTGCTGGGTCGACGACATAGATGTCAGGGTAGCG
The DNA here is from genome assembly GCA_051955355.1 of Solirubrobacteraceae bacterium. Classification (GTDB taxonomy): domain Bacteria; phylum Actinomycetota; class Thermoleophilia; order Solirubrobacterales; family Solirubrobacteraceae; genus Palsa-744. The sequence goes on from JBQCGU010000072.1 coordinate 65,405, forward strand.
TATCCGCTAACAGATCTTGGAAAACCGGGCGGAGGAAGCGACGCGGTTGCGGCACGCCGACGCCCACCCGAAGCGGGGTCGACCGCCGTCAGGCGGCCTGCGGGGACCTGGCTGCCGTCCTGAGCAGATACGCCCGCACGAACCCGTCGAGATCGCCGTCGAGCACGCGCTGCACGTCACCCATCTCGTGGCTCGTGCGGTGGTCCTTGACCATCGAGTAGGGGTGCAGGACATACGAGCGGATCTGCGAGCCGAAGTTCACATCCTGGGCCTCGCCCTTCTCGCGCGCCACCTCTTCGGCGCGTTCGCGCTCCCTTCGCTCGACGAGCTTGGAAAGGAGCATCGCCATCGCTGTGGCGCGGTTGGCGGACTGCGAGCGCTCGTTCTGGCACTGCACAACTATTCCGCTCGGACGGTGGGTGATGCGCACGGCGGAGTCCGTCTTATTGACGTGCTGGCCGCCGGCACCCGAGGCGCGATAGGTGTCCACCTGCAGGTCGTCGTCGTTGATGTCCACATCGCCCGCATCCTCGACGACAGGCGCCACCTCGACGCCCGCGAAGCTGGTGTGCCGGCGATGGGCGGAGTCGAATGGCGACAGTCGTACGAGGCGGTGCACCCCGCGCTCGGCGCCGAACAAGCCATAGGCGTTTTCGCCGGAAGCCTTGAAGGTGGCTGACTTGATCCCCGTTTCCTCGCCCGGGCTCGCCTCGAGCAGCTCAACGGCGAACCCGCGCCGCTCGGCCCAACGCATCTGCATGCGCAACACCATCTCCGCCCAATCCTGCGCGTCGGTGCCGCCGGCGCCGGCATTGACACTGACGAGCGCGTCTCCTGCGTCGTAGCGACCCGAGAACAGGCGCTGCTCCTCGAGCTCCGCCAGACGCTCCTCGACCGAGGACATGTGCTCCTGCACCTCCTGCTCGAGTGTCGGGTCCTCGGCGGCCATCTCCACGAGGCCGTCGAGATCCTCGACGTCGGTGCTCAGCCGCTCGAACATCTCCAGGCGGCGGATTGCCCGCGCATGCTCGGCGGACACCTTTCCCGCAGCGTCGGAGTCGTCCCAGAAGCCGGGTGCCTGCATCCGATCTTCGAGTGCGTTCGCGCGCTCGCGCAGCCCCTGCGGGTCAAAGATAGTCCGCGAGGAGCTTGAGCTGCTCGCGGATAGCCGCCAACCGCTGCGGAGTGGGCTCGCTGGGGGCAGGCGTCGACATGTCGTGAACGCTATCAGCGCACGCTCCCAGGCCGCCGCCCAAGACCTCTTGGGAAACTTCGCCTTACACAGTTGCCGGCAGGGTTGAAATTTCAACGGATACCCGCGAAAGGTGGTTGCCCTACCGATGACCTTCTGTACGCTGTCGTCATGCCTGCACGCCAGCAAGCAGATTTGAGGGTTTGGGAGACACCGCGTCGCTTCATCGCGCACAACCGGCACGAGCACATACAGGCTGCTGCCGTTCGCACTGTGGCAACTAAGGGCTATCACGCTACGCGAGTGCGCGATATCTGCGACACCGCCCACATCTCCATCCGGTGCTTCAACGAGCACTTCGCGGACAAGGAGCAGGCGGTGCTCTCCGGAGTGGAAGCCGGCGTCGACCAGGTGATGGGCTTCTGTCAGGAGGTGTACCGGAGCTCGCCCACGTGGGCGGACGCCCTCTGGAACGGCTTGAGCGCATACACCGAATGGGCTCGCGCCGAGCCGGAGTTCGCGCGCACGGGCCTCGTGGAGATCCTCTCGATCGGTCCCGCCGCCCTTGAGCTGCTGCGCTCTCTGATGGACGCTTTCGCGATCTTCTTGAAGCCCGGATATGAGCTGCTCGAGGGGGCGGCTGGATCACTCGACCTGCCGGTTTGCCAAAGAATCTTCGAGCTGCTGCACCTGCACGTCAGCCATCAGTCCCCAGAGACCATCGACACGATCGTCCCGGAGCTGGTGCGCACGGCGCTGACCCCGTTCATGGGTCCGCCCGCCACCGAGGAGTTCATCGCCTACCGCGAAGGTGTGGCGGAGCGTCCTACGCTCCGTGGCACTTCTTGAACTTCTTGCCGCTGCCGCACCAGCAGGGATCGTTGCGGCCAAGCTGATGCTCTGAGTCCACCACGCGTTGCTGCACCGCAGGCGCAGCTTCCCCCTCGCCATCCTCGGCGTAGCCGTTGGCTGCCACCGGACCAGCCGCCGCGGCAGCTGCGGCGAGGGCACCCGACCCCATGGCGCTCGAACCACCGGAGTATGTGACGCGTCCGCCTCGAGTGGAGCTGCCGCTCGCGGCGAACGCCGGCGCCGGGGGGGCCTGCCCGTTCTCCCCTTCGACCGTGACCTGCACGTTGAAGATCATCCGCGTGAAGTCGCTCCAGACGCTGTTCATCATGTCCCCGAACAGCTCGAACGCCTCGTTCTTGTACGCCACGAGCGGATCGATCTGGGCAAACCCGCGCAGGTGGATGCCCTCACGCAGGTAGTCCATGTCGTACAGATGCTCGCGCCAGCGTTCGTCCATGATCTGGAGGATCAAAAAGCGCTCCAACGCACCGATCAGCTCGTCGCCGAGCTCCTGCTCGCGCTCGTCGTAGCGCTCCATCGCAAGCTCTGTGATCCGCTCGGTCAGCTGCAGGCGATCGGCGGTTTGGGGGTCGAGGTCCTCATCGTCGAGCTCGACTGCAAAGAACTGGGAGAGCGCCACGAACAGCCCGTCGACGTCCCAGTCCTCAACGTAGTCGCCCGGGGTGTACTGGTCGATGGTGCGCTCCATCACCTTGACCACCTGCTGGCGGGTCTCCTCCCCCATGTCGTCGCCTTCGAGCACCTTGTCGCGGTAGGCGTACACGACACGCCTCTGCTCGTTCATGACGTCGTCGTATTCGAGCACCCGCTTGCGGATCAGGAAGTTCTGTTCCTCCACCTTCTTCTGCGCCTTCTCGATCTGCTTGGACAGCATCCCCGCCTCGATCGGCTCCTCGTTGCCCTCCTCGTCGACGCTTCCGAGGCGGTCGAGGATCTTGTAGATGCGGTCGCCGGCGAACAGACGGACGAGATCGTCCTCGGCAGATAGGAAGAAGCGGCTTTCACCGGGATCGCCCTGGCGACCGGAGCGACCGCGCAGCTGATTGTCGATGCGCCGCGACTCGTGGCGCTCGGTACCGCAGATGAACAGCCCGCCAGCCGCCATCACCCGATCCCGGCTGGCGCTCACCTGCTCTTCGATCCCGGGCAGCAACTGCTCTAAACGCTCTTGGTAGGACGGATCCTCGGCTTCGACGCCCTGCTTGGCGAGCTCCAGGCGCGCCAGGTGCTCGGCGTTGCCGCCCAGCTTGATGTCCACACCGCGTCCCGCCATGTTCGTGGCGATCGTGACCGCCCCCGGCTGACCCGCCTCGGCGACGACCTCCGCCTCGCGGGCGGCGTGCTCGGGCTTGGCGTTCAAGACGTGGTGGGCGATGCCGCGCTTGCGCAGGCGATCGGAGAGCAGCTCTGAGACCTCCACCGAGATGGTGCCGACGAGCACCGGCTGCCCGTTCTCGTGGCGTGCGGCGATCTCTTTGACCACCGCCGTCCACTTGCCCTCCTTGGTCTTGTAACCCTGGTCGTTGCGGTCGCTGCGCACCATCGGCCTGTTCGTCGGCACCTGAACGACCGGCAGCTCGTAGATCTTCATGAACTCGGTCGCCTCGGTGAGCGCCGTGCCGGTCATGCCCGAGAGCTTCTCGTAGAGACGGAAGTAGTTCTGGTAAGTGATCGTCGCGAGCGTCTGGTTCTCCTCCTGAATGCGCGCACCCTCCTTGGCCTCAACCGCCTGGTGCAGACCTTCAGACCAGCGCCTGCCATCGAGAATGCGGCCGGTGAACTCGTCGATGATCTTCACTTCGCCGTCGATCACCGCGTAGTCCACGTCGCGCTTGTACAGCGCCTGCGCGCGCAGCGACTGGATCAGATGGTTGACCAGATGCCCGTTCTCGGCCTTGTAGAGATGGTCGATTCCCAGAAAGCGCTCCGCCTTGGCGACACCCTGCTCGGTCACCGCCACCGTCTTCTGCTTCTCATCCACCTCGTAGTCGAAGTCGGCTACGAATTCCTTCTTGGAGCGCGGATCCAACCCTTCGGGAGTTTTGCCCACCACCAAGCGAGGCGCGAGTCGGGCGAACTTGACGTACAGATCGGCAGCCTGTTCGGGCGCTCCCGAGATGATCAGCGGCGTGCGCGCCTCGTCGATCAGGATGTTGTCGACCTCGTCCACCACCGCGAACGGGTGGCCGCGCTGCACCTTTTCGGAGAGGTCCTTGGCCATGTTGTCGCGCAGGTAGTCGAAGCCGAACTCCGAGTTCGTGCCGTATACGACGTCGCAGGAGTAGGCGTGCTGCTTGTCCTCATACGCCTGCATGTTCTGCAGGATGCCCACGCTGACGCCCAGCATGTTGTAGATCGGGCTCATCCACTCCGCGTCGCGCCGTGCGAGGTAGTCGTTGACGGTCACCACGTGCACGCCCTTGCGCTGCCCGTCCTCGCGCACGGCGAGCGAGTTGAGCACGACAGCCAGCGTGGCGGTCAGCGTCTTGCCCTCGCCGGTTCTCATCTCGGCGATGCAGCCGTCGTTGAGCGCCATCGCGCCGATCAGCTGCACGTCGAAGTGGCGCATGCCCATCGTGCGCCTGCCGGTCTCCCGCACGATCGCAAAGCACTCAGGCAGCAGATCGTCCAGCGACTCGCCGTTTGCCGCTCGCTCGCGCAGCGCATCCATGCGGACGCGCAGCTCTTCGTCGCTCTCCGGCTCGAGCTCAGGCTCGAACGCCGCGATCAGCGCGACCCGCTTCTCGTAC
>JBQCGU010000073.1:0-9009 GCA_051955355.1 Solirubrobacteraceae bacterium
CGCCTTCGCCCGCCGCCAGCCGTTCGGCGCGACGCGTGCGCCCGCCAGCGCCGCCCAGACGTGCTGCTCGCCGTAGTCGAGATGCTCGACGGCGATCCGCCACAGCTCGCGTTCGAAGACCTCCGCCCGCCGCTCGGGATCCGGGGTCACCGGTAGCACCCGGCGCTCGACCCGGACGCGGCGGCCGCGGCCCCGGCGCACCGGACCGACGACGATTGCGCCGCCGCGGTAGACGTCGCGGTCGAGCAGCGAGTGCAGCGTGACCACCGGGTCGTCGTTCTTGGTGGCGGGGTGGACGAAGTCGACAACCAGGCCCGCCTCCTTGCCGGGGTGGCGGCGTGTGACGCGCCCGACGCGCTGCTGGTAGATGCGCTTGGAGGCGGTGGGCGCCAGGTGCAGGCAGACGGTGGCGCGCGGGCTGTTCCAACCCTCGGCGAGCAGCTGCGCGTTGATGAGCACGTCGATGTCGCCGCGCTCGTAGCGGGCGAGGATGCTCGCCAGCTCGCGCTTGGGCGTTTCGCCGGACACCGCCTGCGCCTTGAGCCCTTCGGCGCGGAACGCCTCGGCGAGGTTGTAGGCGTGCTGCACGCCTGCCGCGTACACGACGCCGGGCACGCCGTTGAAGCGCGACTTGTAGAGGTTGGCGGCGGCGATGTTGAAGGGGTGCTGGTCGAGCAGGGCAGCCAGCTCCTCCTGGTCGAACTCGGTGTCCACCTCCCCTCGGCGGAGCGGCACGTTGGCGATCGTGCGCACGCCGACACCCGGTGAGATGCGCAGGCAGCGCAGCGGGGCGATCACGCCGCGGCGGGCAGCCTGGGCGAGGTCGAAGCGCGAGGTTTGCGTGGGGAACAGGTCGGTGACGTGGCGGGCGATGAGCGCACCCGTGGCGGTCATGCCGATGAAGATCGGGCCGGTCCAGGCGCGGATGGCGGTGCTCGTCTTCTCACCCAGGGCGGTGTGCGCCTCGTCGCAGATGACGATGGTGTAGGCGGAGGAGATGCGCCCGGCGTTGCGCACGAACCACTGGTAGGTCTCCACCGTGACCGGCCCCTTGGGCGAGTCCTCGCCGGTGTAGAGCGGGCGCGATATGCGCTTCTGATAGCCGCGCTCGCGCAGCTCGCCGAGGAACTGGTCGACGAGGTTGCGCCTGTGGGTGAGGATCAGGATGCCGCCGGTTTGCGACGCCTCGACGAAGCCGAGCGCGGCAACGGTCTTGCCGGCGCCGGTGGCGTGCTCGAACCAGAAGCGCTTGGCGGCGTTGGGATCGTCGGCTGCCTCGCCGAGGTCCTCCTCGTCTTCCTCTTCCACCCAGTCGCGCGGCTCCTCGTCGGATTCCTCCTCGATGTCCTCCTCCGGCTCCGCCGCGGCTTCGGCTTCTGCTTCCGCCTTGGCTTCAGCCTCAGCGTCGGTGAGCTCGTCCTCGTAGTCGTCGTCCTCTTCGGCAGACGCACCGCTGCGTTCGTCGTCCTCTTCGTCCTCGTCCTCGTCGTAGGCATCGGCCTCCTCGCCACCCTGACCGTCGACGGTGGCGTGACCGTCGGCAGACGCCTGAGCCGCGGCTTGCTCCTCGGCGGAGCCGAAGATCGCCGCGGAGGCGAGCAGCTCGGGCGATGCAGCCGCGGCGGCGCGTGAGTCGCCGTTGCGCTGGGCCTCGGCGAGCAGCGCGGTGAGCGTGCCCGAAAGGGCGTCCACCTGGTGGGCGGAGAGGGTGGTGCCGTCGGCGAGCTTGGGCTCGTCCTCGGAGAGCACCCGTTCCAGGCCCAGCAGCAGGGAGAACTCTCTCCGCCAGGCGGTGGAGGGCTGCTTGGCGCCTTCGGAGAGCTCGTGCAGCGCCTGGTCGAGTGCCCGCCGGCGGGGCGTGCCGGGGGCGAGCGCCACGGAGGCGTCCTCGCCTTCGTGCAGGAAGCGCTCGCGCACGAGCTTTTCCGCGCGCTTGCAGTCAGCGGAGCTTGGAATCGACGTGGCCGCGGGGGCCACTGCGGTGGACTCGGCCATAGGAGGCTCTGGACTTCGAGATTGAGTCGTTGCTGTCGTTGCAGACGCTTCGGCGCAACGGCCCTTTGGAACCGGCAACGGAGCCGGTGAGGCTCGGAACGCCTGGAACAGCGCTCCGACACTGCGTGCATCTCAGGTATAGCACACGCACGGGATGCGAGCGGGGAAGAGCAGGCTGCGGTCTGCGACGCTTATGCCGCATGAACGGACCCCGGATTGCATTGCTGATAGGTGTGCTGGCGCTTGCAGCGCTCGTCGGCATCGGCATCGGCGAGCTGGCGGGCTCGCACGGCGGCGGGCAGCAGACGCTCGGGAAGCTGAGCTCCGAAGAGATCGCATTGAAGCTGTCCGGATCCCCGCCACCGCTGGCTGGGCTGCACGAACAGGGCAGCGAGCTGCTCGATGGCGGCGCAGCGGCGCTGCATCGGCGCCTGGCAGCGCTGAAGGGATATCCGGTGGTGATCAACAAGTGGGCGTCGTGGTGTGCGCCGTGCCGCGCGGAGTTTCCGATCTTCGAGCATGCAGCAGCCAACCTGGGCCGCCATGTGGCGTTCATCGGGCTGGACTCCGGAGACGCGGGGCGCGCGAACGCGAGCGCCTTCTTGCGCTCCCACCCGGTGAGCTACCCGAGCTACTACGACCCGACCGGGGCGCTGGGCGAGCAGCTCACGTTCTCGTCGTTTACGCCGGTGACTGTTTTCATTGCTCCCGATGGGCGTACATATCGCCATCAAGGCCCGTATCCCACCTTGGAGAAGCTCGAACGTGACGTGGAGCGCTACGGCGTAGATGCCTGAGATCCGTATCGACCCGCTGAGCGGCGGGCGGGTGATCGTGGCGGGCGAGCGCTCGACGCGCCCCGGAGGAGAGCCGCGCTGCCCGATGCCCGCGCCCATCGACGTCGAGCGCGACCCGTTTGCCGAGGGTCACGAGGACCGCACCCCGCCGGAGCTGTACGCGGTGCGCCCAAACGGCGGTGCACCCGACTCGCCGGGGTGGAGCGCGCGGGTAGTGCCAAACCTCTACCCGGCGCTCACCCCCGACGGCGAGCAGCCGCCGGCGCACGCCGACCGCGATCTGTTCGCGGCGTTTGCCGCACGAGGCGAGCACGAGGTGATAGTCAACGCGCCAGAGCCGGTGCTGTCGCTCGCGGAGCTGCCGGTGGAGCGCGTGCGTGGCGCCATGGAGGTGTGGCGCGAGCGCATGCGCACGCACTCGGAGAGCGAGTATGTGCAGCTGATCGTCAACGAGCGGCGCGAGGGGGGCGCTTCGCTCGAGCACACCCACGCACAGTTGTACGCGCTCGGGTTCGTGCCTGCTGACGTGGCGCGCGAGCGCGAGCGCTTCACCGCGTATGCGACGCGCACGATGGGCCGCAACCTGCTCGAGGACCTGATCGCCGAAGAGGTGCGCATGGGCGATCGCGTCGTGGCGGTGGACGACGAGGCGGTGCTGCTCGCTCCATACGGGTCGCGCTTTGCGTTCCAGCTGATGCTCGTCCCGCGCGTGCCGCGCATGCGCTTCGAGGACGACGGGCCGCTCGGCGCAGCGTTGCTGCACGACGGCGTTACGCGCTACAAGCGCCACTTCGGGTGCAGCCCCCCGCTGAACATGTGGGTGCGCACCGCCCCGCGCGGCGCCGAGCACTTCTGCTGGCGGATCGACATCGCGCCCCGCCTCACCCACCTCGCCGGGTTGGAGCTCTCGACGGGCGTGATGCTCAACATCGTCGCGCCGGAGCACGCGGCGAAGGTGCTGCGCGAGGCATGACGGATCGCGTCGCCTGTCGAAGGCAGACTCCAGTGAGTGGATCCTTCGACACCCGCCGCGCCCCTCTCCGCGCCCGGTAGTACTGCCAGTGCTACCCTAGCGGGAGTGGCGAAGATCAGCATCAGCCTCGAAGATGAGCTCTATGAGCGCATTCGCGAGAACGCCGGGTCTCAGGGGGTTTCGCGCTGGCTTGCGGACGCCGCCGTGGCGGGGCTGCGTAGGGACGCCTTGCTCGTGGTAGCGGAGGAGATCGCCGCCGAGACGGGGGGACCGTTCACCGACCAGGAGCTGGAGGAGGCACGCAAGTGGCTGCCCTCGTCCTCGACTCGGGCGCGCTGATCGCGGTGGAGCGCGGCGATCGTGAGATCGCGGCGCTCTTGAGCGTGGCGGCAGTCGAGGGAGTGGAGGTGGTTACTTCGTCGGCTTGTGCGGCGCAGGTTTGGCGCAACCCCTCAGGGCAGGTCCGACTCGGACGCATGCTCGAAGGGTGTGTGGAGCGTGCGCTCGATCCGGGACAAGCCAAGCTCTGCGGACTCGCACTGGCACGTAGCAAGACCACGGATGTGCCAGATGCGGCTCTGTGTGTGGCGGTGCGCGACGGCGACACAGTGCTCACGAGCGATTGCCCGGACATATCGCGAATACTCGAGGCGATCGGGACACGCGCTGTCATCAAGCGCGTCTGATCGATGCGGGCTGTAGTTCAGCGGGTGAGCAGCGCTCGGGTACGAGTGGAGGGCGAGGTGGTGTCGGCGGTCGGCGCGGGGTTGCTCGTACTACTCGGGATTGCTCACGACGATGAGCAGAGCACCGCAGACAAGCTGGCGGACAAGGTGCGTGCGCTGCGGATCTTCGGCGATGCAGACGGTCGCATGAACGAGCCGCTCGGCGATCGGGAGATCCTGTGCGTGAGCCAGTTCACGCTCTACGGGGATGCGGCCAAAGGCAACCGCCCGAGCTTCGTCGCCGCGGCGCGACCTGAGCAGGCAGAGCCGCTGTACGAGCGCTTCTGCGAGCGTGCGGGCGCCAAGCGGGGCGTGTTCGGAGCGCACATGGAGGTGGAGCTGGTGAACGACGGGCCGGTGACGTTGCTCTTGGAGGCGTAGTCTGCCCGCTCGTGACACCCGAGCCTCGCTTCGTCCCCCGCTTTGCAGCCGAGCCCCCACAGGAAGGCTTGCCCTACGGCCGCTGGGCGCAGACTCTCGAAGACCGGGTGCGCGCGGCGTGGGCAGAGATGGACACCCACGGCGAGGAGCTCGGAGAGCCGGGGGAGATCACCTGGTTTCCGGATCGCAGCTGGCACGGCTGGACGTACGTGCCGGGCTCGGCGCGCACCGACAAGGGTTATGAAGTGTTCGGCTTCGTGCGCTTTGAAGCGGGCCGCGACGGCGAGGACCCGACGAGCTTCTCAGCGCAAGGCGACTTCACAGCCGAGGTGGCGGACGCCAATCCGGGCTGGCGGTTGGATGTCTGCGAGGAGGTGATCGGCGCCTGGCGCGGCAAGGGCGGCGCGAGTGCGTCGATGACGCTCGTCTGGGGCGTGCCCCTGGTAGGGAGAGGATCGATCGTGACCGCGGAGCTGGCAGGCGTGACGGTGGACCAGTGCGAGCTGATCGACCAGCGCTTCACGCTGATCGCACCGGACGACTACCAGCACGACCTGCTCGAGCTGGCGCTGTGGGGCGCAGCGGGACAGGAGCTCGCCCGGGAATCGCTGTACGAGGACGAGGGAGAGGGAGAGGCGCAGCAAGAGCCTCGGCCCAGGTGAACCGGGTACGTCCTCCGGGATGGGCGCCTATATTTCGGCGATGCTCATCACCGCCCTGGCGTTCGCGTTGCCGCTTCTGCCGGCGTCACTGCTGCTCATGTCGCTGCGCGCAAAACGAGCACTCGACGCGCTTGCGCCACTCCAGTTCGCGATCCTCGTCAGCGGGGCTGCGTTGGCGGTCAACATGGGGCACGCTCCCGGCCAAGCGGGAGCAGCGGTCACGGTGATGGTGGCGATCACGGGCTTGTTCGCGGCGGTGTTGCGCAAGGATTGCATGGCCCGCCGCGCTCTCTACAGCTTCGACTGGGAGAAGTTCGAGCGCGACTTCCACTTCTACGTGCTCACAGCCGACTGGCTGGGGTCCTAGACAGGCGCCGCCGAACGGCTGACTGAGCGCCTCGAGGCGCTCAGTCGGTGTCGGGCAGCGGCTGTTCGACCGGCTGCACGATGGGCCTCGTGGCGCGATGTCGAAGGTCGAAGTAGAGCAGCGCGAGCGCAAGCGCAAGCAGCGAGCGGGTGATCGAGTCGAGCCCGATCCCGAGAGCTACAGATGGAGCGCTGGCGGCTCCTCCGAGCGGAATCCGGGCCGCGCCGAGGTGGACGACCAAGACCACTGCGCCCCCCAGCACGACCAGCTTGATGATCCGCCAATAGTTGCCGGATGTGAGCTTGCGGCTTCGCGAGAGCGAGGGCATCCAGCCCTCGTCCTCGACTGCCGCCACCTGGGCAGCCACAACCCAGCACAGGGCAAGCAGCAGGCCGGGCACGAACAGCGCGAGAAACCCGAGCCCAATGCAGATGTTGGCGACGATCTCGGTTGCAGCGACGACAGGCAGCACCGCAAGCCCGCGAGCAGCCACCGAGGAGAGCTTCGGCTTGCGTCCTTCCCCGATCTGCACGACCGCGTGGGCGTGCAGAGCGGAGATCAAGGGGCCGACGAGCGAGAAGTCAAGGAGATCGAACAACGTAGAGACCGCGAAGCTGCCGTGCGCGCCACGCCCAAGCGATCCTTGTCCGGTGGCAGTGAGCAGCGCAGCGTCGTAGGCGGCGACGACGGGCAACGCGAGCAGGATGAACAGCCACGGATAGCTCTTGTAGAGCCGGAGCGTGTCCCTGACGATCTGCCCCACCGAGCGCTCGCGGTCGAGACGGAATGTTCGAGTGTCTGTCATTTCGTTCATCGTACGAACAGTCCTCAGGGAGAGCGGTTAAGGGACTACCATCTCCGCCAGACTCGACGTTCCAGCAATCAATTTTCCGCTCGCATCGAAGCCCCCCGGCCCGACGGAGTATCTCCGTAGGCGGCAGACAAATCCGGGCTACAACGGCGGAACCTGGTTGTTGACCTGCGTGCCGGGGTAGAGGCGGTCCTGGTCTTTGCAGGAAGCCGGGAAGAAGAACTGCACGCTGTCGCTGCGCACGCCGTTGTAGCTGGCGTACAGGGTTGCCCTGCCGATGGTGCCGACCGCGCAGCGCGGGTCGCTGCTGCTCGTAACCCGGACCTTGATCTTCATGATGTTCCCGGGATAGCCCCACATCGTGGCGTAGTGAGAGTGGTAAACGAGATGGTGCTCCACTCTCATGAGAACCACGCCGCCGCGGTCCTGCTGACAGACGACGCCGGAAACGGTGTTGGCTTGGAGGTTGATGTTTCCGTGACCCTTGGCAAAGCTGCGTTCTCCCGTGTAGGAGCCAGTGTGAAAGCCCCACGGCGGAATCCCATAGACGGTGGGTATCTGAGAGCAGGATGTGTGTGCACCGGCAGAGCCGGACATGCCCAGCATCGCTGCCGGCAAGACTAGAGTCAGCACTGCGATCGTTCTCCGCAGCATGGTGCACCCCCCACGAGGTTCATCGCATTTTCGTCCGCTGGGACAATAAACGGCTCCCCGCCATCCATGCGCCAGTTGGATCAGCGGTAACTGGACGAAGGACCGACGCTCGCCAGCGCTAGGCTCCGCTCATGCCCACGAATCGCTCGGCACCCATCGGCCCGGTGATTCCCGAACTCGCCTATCCAGACGTCGGCGCGGCGGTGGACTGGTTGGTTGAGGTGCTGGGATTCGTCGAGCGCGTCCGTATTGGACCCGGCCACCGGGCGCAACTGAGCTTCGGTGAAGGGTGGGTGATCGTGGCTGACGTCGGCTATGGCCGCGCTGCTCCAACGGGCGCCGGAGCATCACAGTCGGTGATGCTCCGGGTCCAAGACGTCGCATCGCTATGCGCCCGGGTGCGCGAGAACGGCGGGACGATCATTCGCGAGCCGCAGGACTTTCCATATGGCGAGCGCCAGTGCACCATCCTCGACCCGGGTGGCCACCGCTGGACGCTCACCCAGACGCTGCGCGACGTGGCACCGGAGGAGTGGGGCGGAGTCTCGGTCGACGAGCGATGATCCAGCAGCCCGCAACGAGTCGAACCCTGTTCGCTTCATCCCCGACCGTTGCGCGCGTTGGTCAGCCCTTCAGCACGATCCGGCTCGTTTCGCCCATACCGCCAAAGACACCCGGCGGCGGGCCTGGCCCTTCGGATTCGCCTTCGCAGGTTTCGCGGCCCTCTCTCGCCGCGCCGCTGAGATCTTCGTTCAGGAGGATCTTGCCGCTCGGCGAGCGCACGAGAACCTCTTCGGGTTGACTGACCGAAGCTAGATAGACCAGCAGCCCATCGGCGTGCAGGCTGCGCGGAATTGGAACGCGACGGACCGGAACGAGCTTGCCGGCAAACTTTGCAAGTACCGTGTCGTGCGACTGCTTGAGCAAACCGTAGAAGATCGAGTATTCGTGCGGACGACAGGCGGCGGATACTTCCGAGTCAAGGGGAGGGGGAGGCTTTCCAGGTATCCCGTATTGCCTCCTCGACCCTTCGATTGGACCTTCTTCTTCGCCTTCGTCGGAGCTCACCAATCCTTCACCCGTTGTGAGCTTCAGCTGGGTGTAGGTGTGACCGAAGAGCCGGTAGTGTTCGCCGACGATCGTGAAGCTCGGACCCTGGGGCGCACTCCCACGGACGAGCGTGCGCTTCCCACCTCGCAGGTATTTCAGAGGATGCCTGGAGCACCCAATGATCCGGCGTAGCTTCATCACCCGTAGCGTGCGTCCTTGGGCGTCACGCGCGGTCAACGACATTGGTATAGGAGCGGGACCACGCGCCGCCTGGTAGTAGAAGGCGACTGGACCGCCCAAACGGCGTGGCACGAACACCGGACGGGAAACGATGTGAGCACCGTTGCTCATGCGCAGATCCATCGTGTGGGTGGCTGAAGGCACTATGGCTTGGATAGTCAGGAGCCCTTCGTTGCAATTAACGCTCGACCCTTCCGAGCGATCTTTGCGTGGCGCCAGGCAAACCTCCGAGGCGCCGCGAACGAGCAGCGCCAAGAGTCCCGGCTTGGACCCATTGGCTGCCCTCACTTCCACGCTCGACTTGCACATTTCCGCAGAGCCACCCTTTGTGCGAAGTTGGCATCGAGGCGATCC
>JBQCGU010000074.1:0-40314 GCA_051955355.1 Solirubrobacteraceae bacterium
GATCAACGGCTCGATCTCCGCCCACAGCTCATCACTGATCTCGAATCGAGAAGGCACCTCCACGACCTCCAATCCTCGGGGACACCCCCACAGGATTCAAGACCGGACAGCACAACCCTTCATTTTGAAAGCCCTTCTAAGGCCAGCGAGAAGCAAAAAGGGTCCGGCGGTCATTCGGCTTTCAGCCTGCAACGGTCGGGTTTTCGGATTTTGGACCGCCCACGTTTCCGCCCACGCAAGATTTCGTGGGCGGTCTGCGGTGAGAGGAGGCGGGGATGGGCGCCCTGCGCGAGGCTTTCGAGTTGGCGCGCAGCGGTCACGCGAGACGGCTCTTGCGCTATCGCCTTGGGCTCTGGGCTCTCCGGGCCGTGGTTCGCCGAAGACCTGCATCTCGTCGTGCGATCCGAAGCCGCCGTCCCGACTACAAGGCAGAAAGTGCAGGACCATGCACCGGGTGCAAAGCACCGTGGGAAGCTGGCGAAAAGGATGCAAGGGGGGTGCAGAAATGCTCTCTTTTGCTCAGCGTAGGTCGCTAGCGGGTCAAGCGCAAATCGAGTGCAAGCTGCACTCGAACCGCCGTCACTCTTGCCTGTGTGGGCACGGGGAGACGAGATGAAGGCGACTAAGGTTGCGATCCAAGCTTGGGGGGTCGGCGCCGAAGTTCAGCATTGCGGAACTCCACGGCGGGTCTCCGGTAGGATTGCGCGCCATGCGTCTGCGGTCCGTCCAGATCACCGGCTACAAGCGATTTGCCGCGAAGCAGACGTTCTACCTTGGCGCCCGAGTGATCGCCATCGTGGGTCCGAACGAGGCCGGCAAGACGAGTTTGCTCAAGGCTCTACTGCACCTCCCTGCTGAAGCCGCGTTCGACCGACGCGAGTTCACTGGCCGACGCCAGCCGGCGAGCCGGACAACGATTGTCAAAGCGCGTTACGAAGTCGAGGAGGCCGATCGAGCGGACCTTACGCACTTGCTCGACAAGGAGGAGAGCTACGCCTTCGAAAGATATTTGGATAGCGACGGGATGGCCAGGTGGTACTTCGAGCCACCGATCCGTCGCGACACAAGCGCCCGTGAGGCGTTGTCTAAGCAAATCGCGTCACTCAACGAGAATGAGGCGCTTGATATCAACTTTGCGGCCGACGAGGACGGCAATACTCCAGATCCAGACACGTCGATCTCCTCGATGGCGGGGGCGCTCGCCGAGGCGCTGTCCGAAGCGTCGGAGGATCTCGATGAAGATCAACTGACTCAGGTCGATGCCTTCCAACAGATCCTTGAGGCCCGGGGCAGCGAATGCGGCGACCCGTCGAAGGCGTCGGATCTTCTCGAGGCCGTGACCGATGTCGCCGCGAAGGAACGAATCCCAAGGCCGTCCGAGCAGATCTATGCGACGCTCAATTCCAGGGTTCCGCAAATGCTCGAGTTCAACGACGATCAGAGGGCCTTGCGCTCCGACTACGTATGGAGCGAGATGAGCACTGCGCCAAATGCGCTCGGGAACCTGCTGCACCTCGCCGACGTGGACTTCGATGAGTACCGCTCCCTTGCAAGCGATCGGGACCGACGAGATGAGCTGAGCACGTTCGAGCGCAAGCTCAACAAGACGCTCAAGGAACGGCTAGACGCCTGGAGTCAGCATGAGCTAACGATCACGTTGCGCGCCGACACCGAATCGCTGGCGGTGCATGTTACGGATGAGGACACTCAGCGAGACGTTCCAATCGAGGAGCGCAGTGCGGGTCTGCGGATGTTTGCCGCTCTCCTCGCATTCTGTGCACGTTACGCGTCAAGCACGCCGCCAATCCTGCTGTTCGACGAGGCAGAGACTCATCTTCACTACGGGGCTCAAGCGGATTTGATGGATGTCTTCGCCAAACAAGATGTCGCGCAGGCTGTTATCTACACCACCCACTCCATCGGGTGCTTGCCGGAGGATCTCGGTAGATCGATTCGTGTGGTGGCGCCAGTTGGCAATGAGGAGAGTGAGATACGCAACGAGTTCTGGAGCGGAGGTGTAGGGCTGACGCCTCTAATGCTGGCAATGGGGGCGTCCGCAATAGCATTCTCGCCTGCGCGATATGCGGTCCTAGGCGAGGGACCAACTGAGTCCATATTGCTGCCTAGTCTGTTTCGGGCGGCGCGGTCGGGAACCAACGGTGGCCGAGCCCTAGGGTTCCAAGTAGCGTCCGGAACGGCTGAGGTAGCCGCAAATGTTGCGCCCGATCTAGAGACCGAAGCCGGCAATGTGGCATACCTTTTTGACGCCGATGAGGGCGGCCGTGAACATGCTAAGAAGCTCGCACAACGAGCACACAACGAGGGACGCGTGTTCATCCTAGGTGACGGCACGGAGGCTGATCTCTGCACTGAGGATCTGGTCGCCCGTGAGACATATGTAGCTGCGGTCAACGAGATCTTGCGGGACACCCGAAACTCCTCGGACGAGTTCACCGTCGAAGAGATGCCGGCTGTCGGCCGCGCGAATTACGTGAATCAGTGGTGCGAAGCGCGCGGCATCGCTCCTCTGAGCAAGACCAGGATTGCGGAGCGGGCGCTACGCATTGCGGATAAGACGGACACACTGCTAGAACCGTCGCGTAAGGTACTAACCGCAAAGCTGTATCGCGATCTCTGCAAAGCGCTTGGCCTAAAGTAGTGAAAAATGCGACCGGTGGTGGGGTCGCCGAACGCACTGGACTACGAGCTAAGTTCTTGCTTCTACTCCTTGGGCGGCCCGACGCGGTATCTCTGCCGAGTCGGTATCCCCGTCAGCTGGCCGCGCAGTCATGCCGCCGAAGTAGTCGAGCGGCCTTTGCCGGTGACAGCACGGAAATGGCCGAACACGGTGTGACGATGCGGCTGCTCTACAACGAGTCGCCCGACCCGTGGACGCGGGCGGAGCTTGAACGTGTCGTCGACGCGGGAGCCCAGGCAATGCAGGACGCCGGCGGAGCTGCACGGCCTCGGCGTGATTCACGTCACCGGAGAGCTGGTGACCGTCTCCAAGCGCGCGCCGGATGCACGGCTGGAGATTGCTTCTAAGCCAACGCTGCCACCGGGCCGGGAAGCGGGGTCCGGGCTGGGCCGGCGCAGTCGCGCCTCGCCTATCGGTGCCGCACCGCGGCTAGCTGGGCCGCTCGCGAAGCGTCCGCTCGACGCGCGAGACACGCTCGATCCAGGCGCGGGCGTCGGGATCGATCAATCCTGCCAGCGCAAGCATTTCGGAGTGATATCGCTCGATCGACTTGCCGAT
This sequence comes from Solirubrobacteraceae bacterium, assembly GCA_051955355.1. Taxonomy (GTDB): domain Bacteria; phylum Actinomycetota; class Thermoleophilia; order Solirubrobacterales; family Solirubrobacteraceae; genus Palsa-744. Next base: position 3,257 of record JBQCGU010000074.1, read on the forward strand.
GATCGTCTCATGGTGAGCGAGCCGGTTGCGGAATGGCACAAGCCGTGAGAGCAGCTTGGATACTTGACGGCGCTCTCCGGAGCCGTTTGGGAACGCCTTGTGTAGCCGGGCGACCCATAGCTGCTCGTACCTGCGGTCGAACAGGGCACGCCAGAAGCCGAACGGAAGCCCGGCCACAACCCGTCCTCGGGTGGGGGTCTTGTGCTCTGCGGTTATACGCTCGATCGTCTCGGCGACCCGCTGACCTGACTCCGCGGTAAGGATGTCAGCGTCACCCAGCCAGGTTTGCAGTGCGGGAGAGGCGTGGTCTTGCGGCTGAAACTGCGCGTCGATCGCATTGCGCAGCAGGACCTCGACGTGATGCAGCGTCTCGAGCGTGGCAGCCGATATCTGGGCGTTCCATACGTAGAGAGCGACGGCCAGGGCGTGGTCATCGCCAGCCGCAGACAGATACGGCGCAAAGCGCGGGTAGGTGACCCATTCGGCGGCTTGCGGTGGCTTCATGTGGCTCGAAAAGCTGCGCTATCCTCAATGGCGAATGCCCCAGGTCCGGCTCTCCCGCGCGAGCGGTGATCCGCCTGGGGCTTCGTCGTTTCAGGTCTCGATCAGTCTGCAAGGACGCTACTGAACGACGCAGATGCAGCCCAGAAGGGGGTGGCGTCTTCGACTGCTCATCTCGTCGCTGAGATGGTCGGCTGCAAGTCGACCTTGACAGCCACCCGCGCCGAGCTACCCGGACGGCTTTCCATCCCCTCTGGCTGCGTTTGAGCGGAGCGCCAGACGCGCTCGGATCGGCCTCGTCTCGGAGGGATTGGCGAAACTCGGAAGCGCAGTGCTCATGCGAATCGCAACGGCATGGGTGCCAGTGCATGGCAGCACGCCGTCCGCGAATGCGGCTACTGGGCGTGGAAGCTGCCAAATGCCGCCAAAAAGGCGCGAACGCAGGCAGGTCGAGTTGCGGTCGAGGGATGGGGGCGTAGTTCGCCACGTCGTGCCTCGGTACCGAACGCCGATGCTCGGGCATCCGGGGAGTGATCTGATCGAGACTCGCAAATGAGCGTCGAGCTCAAACAGCTTTCCAAGCCAACCTCGAAGAGGCAACCCTCTGAGGATGGTGTTCTGGCGGGCTTGAGTGAGCAGGAGGCCGCGCAACGGCTCGCGGCGCGTGGGCGCATCCGTGGAGGGGGGGAGAGCCGCTCCTACGCGAGCATCGTGCGCGCGAACGTGTTGACGGTGTTCAACGCGATCCTGGCTGCATTTGGCGCCGTGACGCTGATCTTTGGGGATTGGCGCGACGCGTTGTTCTTGGGTGTCATCGTCGCGAACTCGGGCATCGGGATCACTCAGGAGGTGCGTGCCAAGCGCGCGCTCGAGCGGCTCTCGCTGATCGTCGCACCGTATGCGACTGTTCGTCGTGAGGGGTCGAGCAGGAAGCTTTCGGTCACGGAGATCGTGGTCGGTGACGTCGTGGTGCTGGCTCCGGGCGATCAGGTGCTGGCGGACGGGCGGCTGCTGCAAGCGAACGGGTTGCGTTTGGACGAGTCGATCCTCACCGGCGAGTCCGAGCCAGCCACGCGAACCGTCGGCGAAGAGGTCCTTTCGGGTGCGTTCGTCACCGATGGCACCGGGATCTATGAGGCGAGCGCAGTGGGGAATGACAGTTTTGCGGCGCGCCTGACGGGGCAGGCGCGCTCGTTTCGTCACCCCCGTTCGCCGCTTGAGCGTGCGATCAACCGGCTGCTCTACGCGTTGGTGTTGCTCGTGGTTGCGCTCGGTACGCTGCTTGGCTTCTCGCTCTATCACCGTCACGTGTCAGCGCACGAGGCGGTGTCCACATCTGCCGCTGGGGTGGTGAGCTTGATCCCCGAGGGCCTCGTCGTGCTCGTCAGCCTCACCTACGCCGTCGCGGCGCTGCGCATGGCGCGTCGCGGTGTCCTGGCACAGCAGCTCAACGCGATCGAGTCGTTGGCTTCGGTTGACACAATCTGCGTGGACAAGACCGGCACGCTCACTGAGAAGACGCTGCGCGTGGTTGAGATCCTGCCGGCGAACGGGGTCGACGAGCAAGAGCTTCAGCAGGCGCTTGGGTCCTTCGCGGCAAGCGTCTCGGTTCGCAACGCGACGCTTGACGCGATCGCCCAGGCTTTCCCGGCTCCCGCACAGGAGCCGCTCACACAGATACCGTTTTCGAGCGCTCGACGCTGGAGCGGGGTCGAACTGTCCCACGGTGCGCTGTTTCTCGGAGCGCCGGAGAGATTGCCAATCGGCGAGCTGCAGTCGCACGTGCAGGAGCGCCAGCAGCGAGGGAGGCGGGTGCTTGCGCTCGCCTCCGGTGACGCGCCGCTGCCAGCCGAGCCAGGGGAGCTGGTGCCCCCGGGCCTGGCACCGCTCGGCGCGGTCGTGCTCGCCGAGCAGCTGCGTCCCGGCGTGGTCGAGACGATCGCGTTCCTTCACCGTGAAGATGTGCAGGTGAGGGTCCTCTCAGGAGACGCCCCGCAAACGGTGGCTGCGATCGCACGCGATGTCGGGATCCCTGCGGACACTCCCACAGACGGCAGCGAGCTGTCCACCCACCCCGGCGAGCTGGGCGACTTGGCGGCCAGGGCAAGTGTCGTCGGGCGAATATCCCCGGAGGGCAAGCAGGCATTCGTCGAGGCGCTGCGCGACGTCGGCCGCTATGTGGCGATGATCGGCGACGGGGTGAACGACGTGCCCGCGATGAAGAGCGCGCGCCTGGCGATCGCGCAGGGCAGCGGGACGCAGATGGCGCGCAGCGTCGCCGATCTCGTGCTCGTCTCCGGTGACTTTGCCGCTGTGCCGCTGCTGGTGTCCGAAGGCCGCCGTGCGCTTCGCAACCTGCAGCGGGTGAGCAAGCTGTATGTGACGAAGTCAGCGTTCGCGGCGTTTTTGATCCTCACGATCGGCACCAGCTCAGAGGCGTATCCGCTGCTGCCCCGCCATCTCACGCTGGCGGCGGCGCTGACGATCGGCATCCCGACGTTCTTCTTGGCGCTGGCACCCAGCAGCGGCCCGTGGAGCCCCGAGCGTTTCGTTCGCGGCGTCGCGCGCTTTGCCGTTCCCGCTGGCGTGCTCGTCGGCACGGGGGTGATAGCCAGCTATCTCTTCGCGCTTCACAACCTCGATCTCACGGTTGCGCAGGCGCGCACGGTCGGCGTGACGACGCTCATCGCGTGCGGTTTGTACCTCGTGCTGGCGCTGGAGGCCGAAGGCTCGGCTCGACGCTCGACGCTCGTCGCCGGCATGTGCGCTGGACTTGCTGGGGTCTATGTGGCGGCTGTGCTGGTGCCCTCTACACGTCACTTCTTCGCGCTGAGCCTCCCGGACACGGGAATGATCCTCACATCCGTGCTCACCAGCGCGGCGATGATGGGTGCGCTTGCGCTCTGCGGCTACACGGTGCGCACACCTCGCCAAGACGCAGAGCAGCCGCGATGATCGTCTCCCCAGCGCAGCACCCGCGGCCAGACAGCCGTTGGCGTGCGCTGGTCCAACGGCGCGCCTTGGCTCTCGCGGCGCTCGCAGTGGGGGCGCTGCTTGCCGGTGGGCTCGCGCACCTTGCCGGCAGTGGCGGGCTGGGGGACGACATCTGGCGGGTCGCGGTTGTGCTGCTCTCACTCGAGCTCGCGGTCGAGGTGGTGCGCACGATTCTTCTGGAGGGGCACATGGGCGTAGACACCATCGCGCTCGTCGCCATGGTGGGCTCGCTCGCGCTCGGCGAAGAGCTGGCGGGGCTGATCGTGGGGATCATGTTCACCGGCGGTTCCACGCTCGAGGAGATTGCCTCTTCGCGCGCCAGGCGGGAGCTCACCGCGCTCGTGCAGCGCGCCCCCAGGGTTGCGCAGCGCAAGCTCGACGGTCGCATCCAAGAGGTACCGGTCGAGCAGGTGCAAGTCGGCGAGGTGCTGGTTGTGCGCACCGGGGAAGTGATCCCGGTCGACGGCATCGTGCTCAGCTCCGAAGCGGTGATAGACACCAGCGCGCTGAGCGGCGAGCCGTTGCCGGCAACCGTTGCGCGAGGTATGCCGGTTCTCAGCGGCGCGGCGAATGCGGGTGGCCTTTTTGAGCTGCGAGCCGAACGACCGGCGGCACAGAGCGCTTACGCGGCTCTCGTGCGCCTGGTCGAGCAGACGCAGTCCCAGCGCGCCCCGTTCGTGCGGATGGCCGACCGCTACGCAGGTTTCTTCCTGCCCGCGACGTTGCTGTTCGCCGGTGTTGCATGGGCAGCCAGCGGTGACGCGGTACGTGCGCTGGCGGTGGTGGTGGTCGCCACGCCGTGCCCGCTGATTCTCGCCGCGCCGATCGCGCTGGTGTCCGGCCTCTCCCGATCCGCTCGCGTCGGGGTGATCGTCAAGGGGACCGGTGCGATCGAGGCGCTTGGAGAAGCCCGCACTGTGCTGTTCGACAAGACCGGAACGCTCACCGTGGGAGTACCTGAGGTACGGGAGATCCTCAGCACCGATCACACCCTGCCCGCCGAGCTGCTGCGGCTGGCGGCGTCGGTGGACACGATGTCCGCACACGTGCTCGGCGAGGCGTTGGCGTCCGCTGCACGGGACGCCGGCCTGGAGCTCGCCGTCCCGGTTGCCGTCCGCGAGGAGCCTGGTCAAGGCATAGAGGGGGAGGTGGACGGTCGTCGGGTGGCGGTCGGCAGCCGCGCGTTCCTGGCAAGCGCCGGTGTGCCCGCACAGGCGTTGGCTACGGCGAGCACGCTCAGCGGTCACGGCTCCGGTGAGGCGCACGTTCTCGTCGGGCTCGACGGTCAGCTCGCGGGCGTGATCGTGATGGCCGACGAGCTCCGCCCTGACGCCGACCGCATGGTGCAGCGACTCCGCGGCGAGAGCGTTCGCCACGTGGCGATGGTCTCCGGCGACCGCCGCTCGGTCGCCGAGCGGGTTGGACGGCAGCTGGGCGTGGACCGCGTGTACGCAGAACAGTCCCCGGAGGGAAAGCTCGATGTCGTGCGCAGCCTGCGTGCGGAGCCCAGGCTGCAGCCGGTGGTGATGGTCGGCGACGGTGTCAACGACGCGCCCGCGCTGGCGCTCGCGGACGTCGGGATCGCGATGGGCGCCGCCGGCGCAACCGTCTCCTCGCAGACAGCCGACGCGGTGATCACCGTCGACCGTGTGGACCGCGTCGTCGATGCGCTGCACGCCGGCAGGCGCGCGCTTCACATCGCCAGGCAAAGCGTGCTGTGCGGCATGGGTCTCAGCCTCGCCGCCATGCTCGTCGCGGCGTTCGGATATCTGCCCCCGGTCGCGGGCGCGCTGCTGCAGGAGGGGATCGACTTGGCGGTGATCCTCAACGCGTTGCGCGCCCTCTACGGGTGAGCGGAGAGCATGGGCTGGGCGTGCGACGTTGGTTGTGAGGTTCCTCACGTGCACCCGAACGGTGCATGAGGCAGGGGGGCAGTGGGGTATCGCCTGGGTTTGAGCTCGAGATCTGACCGGGAGGTCCAGCCGATGAGCATGCGCGCCTTCACCGAGTATGAGATCGCCAGCACGCCAGCGGTGCTGGATTCACAGCAGGCGGTCGCGTTGGAGTTGTTGAGCGCCGCCGGGGGGGAGCCGGTGAGCTACAGCGAGTTGCAGGAAATGGGGATTCAGCTGCCAGCCAGTGCCGTCTCGAGGCTCGAGACGGCGGGTGTGCCGATCGTGCGGTGCCACATGGGGGAGGCTCATGCCCCCGGGGTGCGGCTGGAGCGATCTGTCGACTCTCGCCCCGCTCCTGCCCAAGGTGCACGAGCGACGAGCTCCCGGGCGGCAAACCCCGTTTCAGGAGAGTCCGCGCGAGAGCAGGCGACGCGCATCGTCGCGAGCGCCGTCGGTCGCGGATCGGCAGCCGTGGCGGCGCTGGTTGCGTGGGTCCTATGCGTTGGCCCACCGACAGGGAGACATGCCGCCCGATGGCTCTTTCTTGCCGGGCGCGCAGTTGGAGGGCAGGTTCATAGAGCGGCGCGGCAGGCGCGCGAGAATGCAGTCCGTCCCCGCTGCCCATCTCCTCCCCGCGGCACTCTGTCTTCCCGGTCATCCCGGAGTGTTGCCGCAGCCTCTCTCAGCTCTCACGCCGGCTGTCAGATGCGTGATCGCTGTCTGGCGTTCAGTGCACTGGCAGTCGTGTCCGGCGTGATGCTCGTAATGATTATCAGCAATCTGAGCGCGAGCGCTGGGGGTGCACAGCGCTCACCCGCACACCGTCACGGCATCCGACCCGCTGGACCCAGCGTCGCACGCACGACACGGGTGGGACAAACGGTCAGCACGACCAGGTGAGCGCTTGTCTTTGCGGTGTCAGCCTTGTGTGGTGCGCACGACACCGGCTAGTCTCCGTAAGGCATGCTCCGACGCTCGGCGATCCTGCTCACCGCCCTGGCGCTTGCGCCGGCGCCCGCCCAGGCGCTCGCGGCACCCCAAGACGTAGCCTCGACCCACGCTTTCCTGGTCGCCGGCCACATCGCTTTGCAGGCCACCGTCAGCAAATGGTCAGCTGTCGAAGCGGGCATTCGACGGATGGATCACAAGTTTGCGAGGGAATGTGCGCATGTGGGCGAAGGCGCGCCTCAGGACGAAGAAGAGCAGAAGATGAGCTACGAGGTGGCTGGTGCGCTTTGGGCCAGCGGCTATCACACCGACGCCGGGATCGTGCGGCGGTTCTGGGCGGCTGTGAAGCCGCTGCGCTGGGGCAGTCCGTCGATCACTCGCCGTGCGCACGCGTTCGCGCACGCGTTGCTCGAAATGACCAAGATCTCGGTGCCCGATCTTTGCGGCGACGTGCGCGCCTGGGCCGCCACGGGCTACAAATCGATCCCCGCGAGCACCGTGCGCTACGACAAGCACGTCGAAGCCATCGAAGTCAAACTGCCCTCGCCAAAGCTGATCCGTCCGTTCGTGCATGGCTCTGACAGCGCACTTCTCAACCAGGATCTGAAGCTCTATCGCCGCTTCGAAGAACTCGAAGTCGGACGGGGCTTCGACGACTGGGACAACCTCCTCGAAATCCTCTCCCTCCCGCAGTGAGCCTGTGAACGCCCGCATCCTCATCTTGGGGGCGGGCTTCGGCGGGTTGGAGCTCGCGACGATCCTCTCGCAGGAACTCGGCGAAGAGGTGGAGGTGACGCTGATCGACAAGGGCGACGCGTTCGTCTTCGGCTACTCGAAGCTCGATTTGATGTTCGGGCGTACGACGCTCGAATCCGTGCGTCTGCCCTACAGTCAGATTGCCAAGCCCGGCGTGCGCTTCGTGCAGGAGACGATCGCCGCGATCGACCCGCACACGCGCCGCGTGAGCACCGATCGAGGTGTGCACGAAGCCGACTTCCTAGTCGTCGCGCTCGGCGCGGACTACGACTTCGAGGCGACCCCAGGCCTCGCCGATGGAGACAACGAGTTCTACTCGGTGGACGGCGCCGCGCGGCTGCGCGGGCGCCTTGCCGAGTTCACCGAAGGTCACGCCGTCATCGGGGTCTGCGACGCTCCCTTCAAGTGCCCACCCGCGCCGAGCGAGGCGGCGCTCCTGCTGCACGACCACCTGTCCCAGCGTGGCGTGCGAGAGCGCTGCCAGATCTCGTTCGTGATCCCGTTCGGGACGCCCGTCCCACCCTCTCCCGACACCTCCCAGGCGCTGCTTGCCGCGTTCGCCGAGCGTGGCATCGAGTTCGTTCCCCGCCGCCGCGTCAGCTCGCTAGACGTGTCGCGCCGTGTTGCCCATCTCGACGATGGCAGTGAGATCCCATACGACATATTCCTCGGCGTTCCCAAGCATCGCGCTCCGGATGTGGTCATCGACAGCGGTATGGCAGAGAACGGCTATGTGCCGGTCGACTCGCACACGCTCGCCACACGCTTCCCGGGTGTGTACGCGGTCGGTGACGTCGCCACCGTCGGGGTGCCGAAGGCGGGGGTGTTCGCTGAGGGCGCGGCTCGGGTGGTGGCCAAGTCGCTGCTGGTCGCCATCAGGGGCGGCAAGCAGCCCGACCCCTACGACGGACGAGGCTCCTGCTACATCGAGTTTGGAGCGGGGCGCGTCGGCAGGGTGGATGTGGACTTCCTCTCGGCGCCCAAACCCACCGGCGCATTCCAAGAGCCGTCCGCCGCGCTCGTCGCCGAGAAGCAGCGCTTCGGCTCCACCCGCCGCACCCGCTGGTTCGGCTAGCCCGGCTCGCTCTGCAACGCCACGCTCGCAAGCCGACGTGGTCACCGTCGCATCCTCGTTGCCCCTGCGTTCGCCTGCGGGAGGTGCCCCTGTCCGATCGTGGAAACTACGGTCGGCAGGCGGCGCGGGGCGCTTGATACTGGGCCACAGTCTCCAGCTCTTTTCCCACGACAGCTAGGCAGGAGCGGACGCGGATGCTCCTCGAGGACTACGGCCTGATCGGTGACATGCGCACCGCGGCCTTGGTAGGTCGCAACGGCTCGATCGACTGGTTGTGCTTGCCGCGCTTCGATTCCGCGTCGTGCTTCTCCGCGCTGCTCGGAGATGAGCGGCATGGGCGCTGGCTGCTCGCGCCGGCTATCCACGCCACGAGCTCTCGCCGCTATCGGCCTGGCACGCTCGTGTTGGAGACGGAGTTCGAGGCGGCGGACGGCAGGGTGCGCGTGACCGACTTCATGCCCAAGCGGGGAAGCGGGCCTCCACGTGTGATGCGCATCGTCGAGGGTCTGGGCGGCAGGGTGCCGATGCGGATGGAGCTGGCTTTGCGGCCTGACTACGGCGCGATCCAGCCGTGGGTGGAGCCTTCTTCGGACGGGGTGAGCGCAACTGCGGGATCGGATGCGTTTCGACTCAGCACCTCGCTTCCGGTGCAGGTTCTCGACGGAACAGCCAAAGCCGACTTCGAGATCGCAAAGGGCGTGCGTGAGCGGCTGACGCTCATCTGGCATCTCTCCTACGCACAGGCGCCGATGGTCGAGGACGCCGAATCGGCGCTTGCCCGCACGGAGTCCTGGTGGCGAGAATGGAGTGAGCGCTGCCGTTACGAGGGCGCCTACCGAGAGCAGGTGTTGGCGTCGCTGATCGTCCTGAAGGCGATGACCTCCGAGGAAACCGGAGCCGTGATAGCCGCGCCAACGACCGCGCTGCCCGAGGACATCGGTGGGGTGCGCAACTGGGACTACCGCTACTGCTGGCTGCGCGACTCCGTTCTCGCACTCGAGGCGTTGCTCGCTGCGGGCTACACCGAGGAGGCGATGGCTTTCCGCGACTTTCTCCTGCGGGTTGGCACGGGCGATCCGCGGGCGATCCGCATCATGTACGGGGTGGGTGGCGAGCGGCGCCTGACGGAGTTCGAGCTTCCCGAGCTCCCCGGCTACGAGAGCTCAAGGCCGGTTAGGATCGGCAACGCGGCCTCCGAGCAGTTCCAACTCGACGTGTACGGCGAGGTGGTGGGCGTCATGTCGGTTGGCGCCGAGGCGCTCGGTCGCGTCGAGAAGCAGCTGTGGCCTCGCTGGCTTGCGATCGTCGAATACGTCGAGACGATCTGGAGATTGCCCGACGAGGGCATCTGGGAGGCGCGTGGTCCCAAGCGTCACTACACCTACTCCAAGGTGATGGCGTGGGTGGTGTTCGACCGCGCGATACGGCTGGCTGAACGCTTTGGGCTCGCGGGGCCGATCGAGCGCTGGAAGCGGGTTCGCGAGGAGATCCACCGCGAGGTTTGCGAGAAGGGCTATGACCCCGAGCGCCGCACTTTCACTCAGTACTACGGCTCGAGGGAGCTCGACGCAAGCGTTCTGAACATCCCGATCGTCGGCTTCCTGCCCGGAACCGACGAGCGTGTGGGCGGCACGATCGACGCCGTCCTGAGCGGGCTGGGCCGTGACGGCTTGGTCTCTCGGTACTCCACCGCCGAAACCGACGATGGGCTCGCCGGGGACGAGGGACAGTTCCTCGCGTGCTCGTTCTGGCTGGTGAGCGCACTTGCGCTGGGCGGTCGAGTCACGGACGCCCGCGCGCTGTTCGAGCGCCTGCTCGGCCTGAGCAACGACCTGGGTCTGCTCGCCGAGGAGTACGACGTCGGGCGCCGGCGGCAGGTGGGCAACTTCCCACAGGCGTTCAGTCATCTCACGCTGATCCTCGCGGCTCGAGCCATCTCGACCGCCGAAGCGCAGGAAAGCGGCACACGATCGAAGTGACCACCGACGCGCACGCAAACTCGGTTGACTCCTTTTGGGGACTGCTCGCACCGCTCGCGCTCGCCCAGTTCATCTGCAGCTTCGCCGGCTCGAACATGAACGTGATGATCAACGACATCAGCACGGATCTGAACACCACGGTGAAAGGCGTGCAAATCACGATCACGATCTTCTTGCTCGTAATGGCGATACTGATGATCCCCGGCAGCAAGCTGACCGACCGTTGGGGGCGCAAGCGCTGCTTCATCAGCGGCTTGACGCTTTATGGCATCGGCGCGCTGCTCAGCGCCGCAGCGCCCGGGCTCGGCGTGCTGATTCTCGGCAACTCGGTGCTCGAGGGTGTCGGCACGGCGCTCCTCATCCCTCCTGTCTACATCCTTGCGACCATCTGGTTCGACGATCTCACCTCACGCGCACGGGCGTTTGGATCGATCAGTGGGATGGGCGGCGTGGGCGCCGCGGCGGGACCGTTGATCGGCGGTGTGATCACATCCGGGATCAGTTGGCGTGCCGCCTTCGTCTTCCAGGCGGCAGTCGTGGCGACGATCATCCTGCTCAGCCGCCGTCTCGTCGATCCCGTCGCACCGGACCCAGCTCGTCCGTTCGACACCACCGGCGCGGTGCTTTCGGCGGTAGGCATGTTCTTCGTCGTCTTCGGCATCCTCCAAGCCGACACGAACCCCGGGCTCATGGTCGCGCTCCTGCTCGTCGGGGCGGCGTTCCTGCTGTGGTTCTTCTTTCACATCCGCTCACGCGAGCGGCAGAAACGAGAGCCGCTCCTGTCAACCCAGCTGTTCAGGAACCGCACCTCAAACCTGGCCCTCGCCACGCAGAACCTACAGTGGCTCATCCTGATGGGTACGTCATTCGTCGTCGCCGTCTTCCTGCAAACCGTCCGGGGTTACGACGCGATCCAGACCGGCGTCATCTTCACTGCTGCCACCGCCGGCATCCTGGTGTCCTCGCTCGGCGCCGAGCGGCTTGCCAAGAGGCGCTCGCAGAAGACCCTGATCGCCGCAGGCTTCGCGCTCGTCGTCCTTGGCATCGTGCTCTTGCTGATGCTGGTGAAAGCATCGCCGCGAGCCGTCGCCTTCGGGCCTGGGCTCTTGCTGATCGGACTTGGCCTCGGGTTGATGCTGACACCCTCGGTCAACGTGGTTCAGTCGAGCTTTCCGGAGGATCAGCAAGGCGAGATATCGGGCTTGTCGCGCAGCATCTCCAATCTCGGCTCGTCGTTCGGGACGGCGATCGCCGGCACCATCCTCGTCTCCGGGATCGCCGCTGGCAACGGCTCCTACGTAGCCGCGATGATCGTCCTGGGCGCTTTCGCGCTCATCGGGTTGGTGACCGCTCTACGTCTTCCCGTCACCCCGCCGCAGCCCGGTTAGGAGACGATCCGCCTCAGATCCCAAGGATGTTGGCCTTCGCTGCGGCAAACTCCTCGTCGGTCAACACACCCGACTGGTGGAGCTGGCCCAGCCTGGTGAGCTCCTCGGTCGAGTCCGACCCCGACGTGGGCGCCCGGGTCGCCATCTGCTGCTGTTCCTGTTCCCACCGGCTTTGTTCCTGCTGCGCCCACCTGCCTTCCTGGCGGCGGCTGACGTTGTTCGAAACCGCGGTCGCCGTGCCGGCGATCACCGCCGTGCGGGCAACGCCGCGAAGTAGTCCGGGCATCTGCTTCCACTTCCTTTCAGGACGAAGTCTGCGCCGTGTCGAGCGATTGCACCGTGTCGAGAACCTCCTGCGCCGGCACCCGCTGGAACGCGAGCAAGTGCCCTCCGTTGCGACGCACGGTCGTGACGAAGGGCGCCGCCCAAGCGTTCTCGAAGCAGATCAGCACCGCCGTCTCGCCACGTTCGAGGCCCTCGCCCGCCACGGCTGCGTCCTCCTCGTCGAGCATGCCGCTGCGTGCCCCCTCAAACACTTGCAACTCGGCGTACCCGTCGCGATCGAGGTCGCCGAGGTTCAATCCGGTGACGTCGCCATGCTCATCCTTCTGCACGATCAGCACGTCGAGGACCCTGACGATCCCACGTTCCACCAGGTCCAAGAAGATCGGGATCGCCTCGCCGGTTCGCGGTGCGCCTGGCGGGAATCCGATCACCACGATATCCACCGGACCTAGCTCCAAATCCTGGCTGTTCACGATGGTCCTTCCTTCCTCGCGGGTCGCGCTCAGTCGCTCGGGCCGACTGCACGCCATCTCGAGCGAACCTAGCCGCATTCTCCTCGTGCGCCATCACCCCGATGGGGTGACGGATTCCCTCGCGGGGTGTCGATCCCCGACTTCAGCGTTTGACCTCTTGCACCAGCCACCCGTTCCCGTCCGGGTCGCTGAAGGAGAGAAACGAGTTGTAGCTCCTGCGCTCCGGGTCGACTCCCGGGAGCTGGCTGCCCTCCTCGAAATGGAAGGGCTCGCTCACCTCCACGCCGCCCCCCGAAAGCTCTGCTCGCGCCGCCTCGATGTCATCCACAACGAGATGCATGCCCTGAACGGCGCCCGCCCGATCGGGCTGGTGCATGAGCGCTATCGCGCACGCGGACCCTTGCGGTACGAGCTGCACGACGCGGAAGCGGTCTCCCACATTGACGTCCACATGCACATCGAAGCCGGCTTGCTCCACGTAGAACGCCTTGGCACGGTCCAGGTCGCTGACCGGCACAACGACCAGTTCGAGCTTCCAATCCATCGTCGAGTTGTCCTTTCTCGGTCTCGCGAAGGCAGCCGCCACGGTCGCGCCCAGGCGCGTGTGGCGGCCCCGTCGTCGTCCGCCTATCGGGTCAGCCCTGCTGGCGCTGCACGATCATGTAGCGGTTGCCGTCCTGGTCGCTGAAGAAGAACATCGGCGGCACCGGGTCTCCCATGCGCATCACCTCGGCGTCAGCGTCAACACCGCGCTCGCGCAGCTTGGCGTGGTCGCCGTCCACGTCGTCGCTCGCGAATCCGACGCGCGTCTGGATCCCCACCGATTCCCCCTCGCGTGGGAGCACGAGCGCGATGGTGGTGTCGGCGCCCGCCGGCGCCACTTCCACCCAGCGGTCACCCCGCCCGAACGGTATGTCGGCGCGCTTCTCGAAGCCGAGCTTCTCCGTGTAGAACTCGAGCGCCCGATCCTGGTCGCTCACCGGCACCATCACCGTCCCGAGCTGTCGTATCTGCGTCTCGGTGCCTGTCTGTGCCATCTCGATCTCCTGTCGTCTCGTGGTTGTGTGGTTTTGGTGTTCCGTCCTGACGACCGGCTGGCGAGCAAAAACTCATCGCTGCGCCAGTGGCTCCACGTAACGCAGGAAGGGACCGGTCTCGAGCGCACGCCCGGTTGCCTGCTCCACGAGCGGCATCGTGTCAATGCGCCTGCCGTGGCGGTGGACGTGCTCAGCCAGCCAGCCCTGGATGGGCGCCGTCTCGCCGCGGCGCAGGTCGTCTTCCAGTGGGCCGAGGTCGGACTCGATCGCCTCCCACAGCTGTGCTGCGATCAGGCAGCCGAGCGCGTAGCTGGGGAAGTAGCCGAACGCTCCACCGCTCCAGTGGACGTCCTGCAGGCAGCCGAGCGCATCGGAGGAGATCTCGACGCCCAGCAGCCGCCGCATCCCGTCGTTCCACGCCGCCGGCAGGTCTGAGACGTCGAGCTCGCCGCCGATCAGCGCCAGCTCGAGCTTGAAGCGCAGGATGATGTGCAGCGGATAGGAGAGCGGGTCCGCCGACACCCGTATCGCCGAGGGCTCGACGCCCACGAGCGTGGCGTGCAGATCGGCGGCGCTCACCGAGAAGCCACCTGCTCCGAGCTCTCCCGCCAGCACCTCCGCGAACGCCCGGTGGCGCGCCACATGGTTCTCCCACAGCTTGCTCTGGGACTCGTGGATCGACATCGAAGTGCCGCCCGCCAGGTTCGTGCGGTCCAGCGCCGGGTCGACCTGGCGCTCGTACAGCGCGTGACCGTACTCGTGCAGCGAGCTGAGCAGCGACTCCACGTCGCCGTCGCTGTAGCGCGTCGTCACGCGCGTGTCGTCCTTGCCCATCCATGCGGTGAACGGATGCGTGGACACGTCAACTCTCCAGCTCGTCTGCTCGACTCCCAGGCGGCGCAGCACGGCGTCCACAGCCGCCTGCTGGGCGGCTACAGGCACCTCGAGCGTGCGCCGCGGTGTGTGGATGCTCGCCTCGGCGATCAGCGGCGGCAGCGCCTGCGCGAGCTCGGCGAACACAGACGCTATGTCCTCGCTGCGCACGCCGAAGTCGAAGTCGCCGAGCAAACCCTCATAGGCGCTCTGTCCCGGCTCAGCCACGCACTCGCCGTACGCCCGCGCCAGCTCCACGTTGCGCTTCAACGCCGGTGCGAACGCTGCGAAGTCGTCATCGGCGCGCGCGCGCTGCCAGATCTCCTGACCCTCGGTGCTCGCCTGCGCGCGCTCCACCGCAAGCTCCTGTGGCACTCGGCGAGCCCGCTCCCAGTCGCGGCGCGCCAGGCGGACGATGTCCTGCTCGAAATCGTCCAGCGGCTCGCGCTCGAGCTCCGCCAGCCAGTCTCCCACCTGTTGTGCCGTCGCGCGCTCGTGCGTCAGGCGCGCCAGAGTTCCCAGCTGTTGCGCCCTGCCCGGGCCGCCGGCGCTGGGCATCATCACCATCTGGTCCCACTCGAGCAGCATCTGCACGCCGCTCAAATCCGACAGCTCCGCCAGTCGCTCTCGCAATCTCCGCATGGTTGAGTTCATTGCGCGAAGAGTAGATGAGCGTTCAGAAAAGGCTTTGCTGTGCGGCGACTGGCGCCGCCGGCCACTCGTTCGAGGGCTCCGCCGGATCGCCTCGCATCCAGCGCCCGCCTTCTCGTCTGGGGGCGCGTCCTCTCAAGAGGGCGGACAATCGCCTGCGTTCCTCCGCCGGGGCGTAGGCGCCACGCCGGTAGAGCGTCTCGTAGCGCTCCACGAGATCGGGCCGGTTCGCCCGCATCCAATCCATGAACACCTCCCTGACGCCCGGGCGCAGGTGCAGCGCCACCCCGCCGATGTGTGTCGCGCCCGCCTCAACCGCGCCCTGCAGCAGCGGCTCGAGCTGATGTGGGGCGTCGTTGATCCCCGGCATCAGGGGAGCGATCAGCACTCCCGTCGGGATGCCTGCGCGGTTGAGCTCCGCCACAGCCTCCAGGCGAGCGCGCGGGTTGGGCGTGTGCGGCTCGGTCGCCCGCCAAGCGCGCTCCTCGAGCGTCGGGATCGACAGGCTCGCGCTGATCGTCGTGCGCTCTGAGATTTCGAGCATCAACGGCAAGTCGCGCAGCAGCAGCGGCGACTTGGTGAGCACCGAGCACGGATTGCGCGCGTCGCGCAGCGCTTCCCAGATGCCCTCCGTCAGCCGGTAGCGACCCTCCACCCACTGGTAGGGGTCGGTGTTCGTCCCCATCGCCACGTGCTCGCGCTTCCACGACGGGCGCGCCAGCTCGGTGCGCAGAACCTCCGGCGCGTTCACCTTCACGACGATCTCTCGCTCGAAATCCCTGCCGGCGTCGAAGCCGAGATATGTGTGGGTGGGGCGAGCGAAAGCAGTAAGCGCATGCATGACTGCATCCCCTGTACGGGTTGATCGTCCAGCGGAACGGCATCCGCGAGCGGGCTGGGACACGGTTGAGCACCGAGCGCGCCTGCACCTCGTAGAAGCGCATGTCGAGCGCCTCCGGTGCGTCGAAGTGGCGGACCACCGCCTCGTCGCGGTAGCCCGGAAGGCGCCGCTGCTCCTCCTGAGCCTGCTCGAGGTTGCTCCAGCGCACGAACATATGTTCGCATAGGCGCCTGCCTACGTCAAACGGATGCCCCCGGGCGGCTCGCCCGCGTCAAGCGGACGCCGCTCGGCGGCTGCGGCGCGTCAGCTCGCGCGCTAGCAGCTCCACCGAGCGCTCGAGCTGCTCGACGCTCGCCGACTCCACGCTGGTGACGCCGACTGCGCGGTTGATCCAGGCGTTGATCTCTCGATGGCTGCTGCGGTCGCGTCGTTGCAGTTCGGACACCAGGCGGTGACGCTCCTCGCGCAGGTGGGCTCGACGCTCGAACGCCGCCATCGGCACGGGCTCGGGCGGGTGCGAGCCGGCGACTGCCCCCGCGCCGGGGCGTCCTGGCGCGGGGACGGTGGGCGCCGGCCCGAACAGCGTCATCTGCGGCGCCACTTCCGCGCTCAGCGGTACGAACTCGGGGGTGGGGGAGGGCTCGCTCGCTCGTCGTTCGCTGCGCTCGTCGAGCTCCTCGGGATCGCCTTCGCGCCGCAGCAGGCTGTGGCGCAGCTCGCTCTCCACCTCAGACGCATGCCCGCGCAACAGCGGGTCTGCCGGCAGGTACAACCAGCTCGGCTCGGGCGGACTGCCGGGGATCGTGCGCACGAAGCGCCCGACGATCTGCCTGAAGATCAGCGGGGTCTTGGCGGCGGTTGCGTACACGCCGACGCGCAAACGCGGGATGTCAACGCCCTCGGACACCATGTTCACCGCCACGATCCAGGGATCGCGCGAGCTTCTGAACGCCGCCAGCTTGCGCGCTGCGCCCGCGTCGGTGTGCAGCACGACAACCGGCGTGCGCCCGGTGGTGTGGGCGAGCAGCTTGGCGATCGCCCGCGCGTGGCTGCCGTCCGCCGCCACCGCCAGCGCGCCGGCGTCGCGGTGACCCTGCTCGCGCAGCGCCCTCAGCTTCGCGTCCGCCTCCCCGAGGATGCGCGGCAGCCCGTCGGGCAGCTCGGTGGAGATCGCGGTCCGGTAGCGACGCGACGCCTCGCGGGCGCTCAACACGGTCTCGAACGAGGACTCGATCACGTCCTCGCCGCTTCGCCAGGAGAGCGTGCCGTCGAACGTGACGAACGCCACCGGGCGGCAGATGCCGTCGGACACCGCCTGGGCGTAGGTGTAGGACACGTCGGGCAGCGCCACTCCGTCGGCGTCGTACGCCACGCCCGGGATCGCCATCGCGTCGGAGCGAAACGGCGTGCCCGAGAGCAGCAGCCAGCGCGACACGTGGGCGAACGTGCGCTGGAACGCCGCCCCCCAGGAGAGCTCCTCGCCGAGGTGATGCGCCTCGTCGGCTATCAGCAGTGTGTCCGGCGCGGTGCTCGCAGCCCACGCCTTGGGGTCGCTCGCCACGCGAGCGTATGTCACCGCCACGCCGTGGAAGTCGCGCGGGGCTCGGGCGTCGGGCGCGTCAGGCGCCAGCTGGACGCCCAGCTCGGCTGCCGCCATCGCCCACTGGCGGGTGAGGGGGGCGGTGGGGCACAGGACGGCTACGCGGCTCACCGTCCCGCGTCTGAGCAGCTCGCGCGCGAGCTCGAGCGCCGGGCGGGTCTTGCCCGCTCCGGGCGCCGCCGAGATCAGGAAGGGGCCGCTGCTCCAGCCCGCCAGCTGCTCGAGCGCGTCGTGCTGCCATGCTCGCAACGATGTCGATCGCAGGGATGCCAAAACGGCCCGGCATGCTGCGGCACGCGCCGGACGGACCGCGACAGCCCGCTCTCACGCTGGATGTCTGTGGATCGGCGGGGTCCCTCCAACGGCGGTGGCGCCCGGTCAGCCGGCGCTCGACTGGGTCAAGGCGCCCACGCCTTTTCGACGCTCACGCCGCTGCCCCGACGCGCTCTGCGGGCTCGGTAGGCCGCGGGGCGTAACGGTGGTGCAGGATCAGCCGGTTGCCGTCCGGGTCGTTGAAGAGCGCCATGTGGCAGACCCCGGTGTCGAGCGTCTCGCCTTCGAACTCGACGCCCCGCTGCTCGAGCTTGGCGCGCGCCTGCTCCACGTCGGCAACGTGCAACGCGATGCCGCTGCGCACCGGCTCGCACTGGATGCCCATCTTCTCCGCGTCGATCACGCTCAATGTCAGATTGGAGGTCTCGAACTCGGCGTAGTGGCGCTCTTCGATATACACCGAACGAGGCAATTCGAGCATGCTCCCGTAGAAGCGCACCGCGCGCTCGAGGTCTTTTGTCGGTACCGCGACGAAGTCCACTCGCTCCACGAGCTGTCCCTCGCCGGCTCCTGCTTGTTCGGTCAATTCGCCTCCTTCGTACTGGTGTTGACTTGCGCGCGACGCAGTTGCACTGTTTGCGAGCGCCATCCGTACAGCGTCTCACGTACCTCGGACTCCACCTCTTCGGCGCCGTGCGAGGAGCGATCCACCGGCGGTATCAGCCATACCAGCCGGCGTGGGCGCGCCAGGCGGGCGGCTCTGCCGCAGTGGGGGCAACTCGTCACGTTGCTGTACGCACCCTCCCCGCAAGACTCACAGAAGATGTATGGCATCGGAACCTCCTCGATTGCCATCTTTCCCGGATAAGCGTTCGCTCATGCCGGGGCAAAGTACGGGGAATCTGGATAGTCGATGGACACACAGGCTTCGTCTCCCGACGCTCAGGCTCCGCGACGATTTCGCGATCGCCGGGACGCGGGCAGGCGTTTGGCAGGTCTGCTCGAGCGCTATCGCGCTCACGAGCCGATCGTCGTGGGTATCCCCCGCGGCGGAGTTCCGGTGGCGGTCGAGGTGGCGCGCACGCTTGGAGCGCCGCTCGACGTGATCGTCGCGCGCAAGCTCGGTGCTCCGATGAATCCCGAGTATGGGATCGGCGCCATCGCCGAGGGAGGGGCGCAAGTGATCAGCGAACAGGCGCTTGCCCGCCTGCGCATCTCGCCGCACGAGCTCGCGAGGCTGCTCGCGCGCTCCGAAGGGGAGATGGCGGCGCTCGTCGAGCACCTACGTGACGGACGATCGCCGCTGCCCGTTCAGGGGCGCACGGTGATCCTCGTCGACGACGGCCTCGCCACCGGGCGCACGGCGCACGCAGCGGCGTTGTCGCTGCGTCGCAGGGGAGCAGCGCGCGTGATACTTGCGGTCCCGGTTGCCGCCGCCGGCTCGGCTGCGGAGCTGCGCACGAGCGTGGATGAGGTGGTGTGCGAGCAGATGCCCGAGGACCTGCTGGCGATCGGCTTCTGGTATGAGGACTTCAGCCCCACCTCCGAGGCGGAGGTGTCGAGCTTGCTCGGTCAGCGCATGCGCGCCTTGCAGGTGAGGATCGAAGGCGCTCCCGGCGTTTTCCTTGCAGGCAACCTGACTATCCCCGCGCAGGCGGATGGCGTTGTCGTGTTCGCCCACGGCTCGGGCTCGAGCCGCTCGAGCCCGCGAAACCGCCAGGTCGCTCACGCGCTGAACCACGCCGGCCTGGCAACGCTGCTGTTCGACCTGCTCACAGCCGAGGAGGCGCGCGAGCGCTCAAACATCTTCGACGTTGCGTTGCTTGCCCAGCGTCTGACCGCCGCAGTGCGCGCGCTGAGCGCGCCCCCCGAGACGCGCGATCTGCCGGTGGGCTGCTTCGGCGCAAGCACCGGCGCGGCGGCTGCGCTGGTGGCGGCGGCTGAGTTGACCGATGAGGTGAGTGCGGTGGTTTCGCGCGGCGGACGGCCCGATCTGGCGGGTGAGCGGCTGGCCGACGTTCGCGCACCGACGTTGCTGATCGTCGGCGGGGAGGACCGCGAGGTGCTTGAGCTGAACCGGCTCGCTGCCGAGCGGCTGCGTTGTGTCAACGAGCTGGCGATCGTTCCCGGTGCCGGTCACCTGTTCGAGGAGCCGGGCGCCCTCGATCGGGTCGCTCAGCTGGCGATCGCCTGGTTCAGGACCCGTCTTGGCGAGAGCGCTCCGCCAGATCGGCGCCCGTGACGGTCGTCATCACGTTTGCCGGCCCGCTGCCGATCGCGCGGCGAACCAGGCGCGGCGCCACGATTCGCAGCGCCGCGGCAATCCAGTAGGGCCGGGGCACGTAGCGCTCCGCGCGGCGTCCTACGCCCGCCTCGAAAATCGCCTCGGCTGCCTTCTCGGGCGTGGACACGATCCAGCGCGTGAGCGCTTTGGAGGTGAGCTCTGCTTGCGGGAAGCCTTCCGTGGAGATGAACCCCGGGAGCACCATCCCGACGTGGACGCCGTGCGCGCGCTCCTCCGCCCACAGCGCATCCGACCAGCCCGCGAGCGCGAACTTGGAGGCGCTGTAGGCACCCGATCCTGCGCGCGCCACCCGGCCGGCGGTGCTCGCCACGTTGACGATCGCGCTCGGAGCGCTGGAGCGCAGCAACGGCAGCAGCGCCTCCGTGAGCCTCACCTGCGCGTCGAAGTCGATCTCCATCGTTCGCCTGACGTTGGCGAAGCCTCCCTCGGCAAACGTCGCGCGCCATGCGGCGCCCGCGTTGTTGACGAGCAGGTCGAGCCGTCCATGCGACTGCTCGACGTGCTCGCGGATGCGCGTCGGAGCGTGCTCGTCGAGCAGGTCGATCGCCACATGGCTCACCCGCTCGACGCCGAGCGAATCGGCGACAGCTCGCAGGCGCTCCTCGCGCCGGGCCACGAGCACGAGCTTGGCGTTCGGCTCGCGCGCGAGCCGGCGCGCAGTCGCCTCGCCGATCCCGCTCGAAGCTCCCGTGACGAGCGCGACGAAGGGCTTGCTCATCCGACCCTCCTGTGCTCGACACCGCTCGCGCCGGCGATCAGGATGTCGCTCACGAGCTCTGGCTCGAACAAACCGTGCTCCACCACTCCAGGGATCGCCGACAGTCGCGCCGCCAGCTCGCTCGGGTTGTCGATCGGGCTGAAGCAGTCGGCGATCAGATTCCCGTCCGGGCTCGGTGGCGCGTCGCGCAGCCTGGCATCGCCGATCGCCGCCAGCGTGCTCTGCGCCCCGAAGCGCAGCAGCTCGAGCGGCACCGGTGGCCGGAGCTCCTCGACGAGCTTCTCGGGCGAGGCGATCACGACGAAGCGCTCGCTGCAGCGCGCCACGATCTTCTCGCGCGTGTGCGCTCCGCCGCCGCCCTTGATCAGCCATCCGTCCGGGGCGATCTGGTCGGCGCCGTCGATGGCGATGTCCAGCGTGCCGAGCTCATCCAGCTCGAACAGGGCGAGACCGAGCTCGCGCGCACTCCGCTCGGTGGTGTGCGAGGTCGCCACGCAGCGGACATCCAGCCCGCGCGCCGCCAATGCGGGCAGCAGGCAGGCGACCGTCGAGCCGGTGCCGAGCCCCACCCGCATCCCATCGTGCACCAGCTCCGCGGCAGCCTCGGCAGCGGAGCGCTTGAAGCGCTCGATGTCGGCTAGCTGCGACTGAGCAGTCGAGCGAACGATCCCCATGGTGGGGGCGAGCGTATCGCTCCGGGGCGGCGCAGGCTCAGACGTTGCGCCGACTCGGGCGGGTGCAGCAGGAAACCCTGCCCGTAGGTGCACCCCACCGAGCGCGCCAGCTGCAGCTGCTGCTCTGTCTCGATCCCAACCGCAACCGTCGACAGCCCAGCCTCGCGCGCGAGCGCGACGATCGCCACCACCATGCAGCGCTCCTGTGCGTCGGTGCAGACGCGTTGGATGAGCGAGCGGTCGATCTTGAGCAGATCGAGCGGAAGCGCTCTGGTCAGCGTCAGCCGGGACTGTCCGGAGCCGAATCCGTCGAGCGCGATCTTCACCCCCAGCCGCTTGACCTCCTCCAGTGCAGCCTGGGCGCGCTCGGGGTCGCGCAGGATCGTCTCCTCGGTGACCTCCACCCAGAGCGCGTCCGCGGGGAGCTTGTGTCGGCTGAGCGCGGATCGCACGCGGCGTGCGAGATCGAGCTCGGTGAGCGTGCGAGCGGACACGTTGACCGACACCGCCAAGCTCTCGCCCGAGCTGCGCCAAGCGGCGGCTTGTGCGCAGGCGTTGTTGAGCACCCACTCCCCGATTTGAGATATGAGCTCGCTTTCTTCAGCCAGCGGCAGAAACTCGGCGGGCTCCATCGGCGTCCCGTCGGTGGGGTCCCAGCGCAGCAGCGCCTCGCAGCCCACGGCGGCGCCGGCTGTCTGCAGGGGAAGGATCGGCTGAAAGGCAAGCGCCAGCTCGCTGCGCGGCAAGGCGTCGCGCAGGCGATTCTCGATATCCAAGTGCGTGCGCACCTCGCGCCGCAAGCGCTCGTCGAACAGCTCCAAGCCATAACCGCCGGCGCGCTTGGCGCGGTACATCGCGACGTCTGCCTCTCTGAGGAGCGTCTCCGGGTCGGCTTCCGGATCGTGCGACACCGACACCCCGACGCTGGCGAGCATCGAGATCTCGGCGGACCCGACGACGAACGGCTCCTCGAGCGCATGCAGCAGTCGCTCGGCGACGCTCACCGCCTCGGCGTCGCTCTGCAGGTCCTCGGCGAGGATCACGAACTCGTCGCCTCCGAGACGCGCGATCGTGTCGCTGTCGCGCATCGTCATCTGGAGGCGCTCCGCCACAGCCACGAGCAGGCGGTCTCCGAGCGAGTGGCCGAGGCTGTCGTTGACCGCCTTGAAGCGATCGAGGTCAACGAACAGCAGCGCCACGAGCCCGTTCGTGCGGTGCAGGCGGGTGAGGGCCTGGCGGGCGCGGTCCATCAGCAGCAGGCGGTTCGGCAGCTTGGTGAGCGGATCGTGCAGCGCTTGACGCTCAAGCCACATGCGGTCGGTGACGTCTTTTGCGACCGCATACCAGCGCTTGCCGTCGCTGCGAGCGCTCCAGAGCAGCCAACGCCAGGACCCGTCACGGTGCCGATAGCGGTTGGTGAAGTTCACGAGCTCCGCCGCGTGGCTGCGCCCGGCGAGCATCACCGCCGTGGTCTGCTCGACGTCGTCGGGGTGCACGAGCTCGCGCATCGTCTTGCAGAGCAGCTGCTCGCGAGTCCACCCGAGCACCTCTTCCCAGGCGGGGTTCAGCAGGGTGAAGCGACCCTCGGGTGACATCGTGGCGAGCAGATCGCTGGTGGTGTCGAACAGCCGCACGATCTGCTCGGCCTCCGGGGCGGGCATGGCGGTGCGGACGCGCCGCGGCTCGTCCTGCGTGTCGGTGGCTGTGTCGAGCGCAGGATCCATGTCGCCCCGACGCCGCCCGCCCCGCACGTCGCCGTCTTGGCGACGACGCGATCCGGACGCGTTGGCGGCGTCAACGATCTGCTCGGACGCATGGCGTCCTTGCTGCTCGGTTTGGCCCGCCTAACGGACGGATTTACTAGCGGTGGGCCGGCTGCCTACAGGCCGGCGGGGAAGCTGTACTGGAATTCCTTGACGAACGTCTTCGGATTTCCGTAGTCCACGACGATGTGGTCGTGCGGTTTCATCACGAAGGTGCTCGGGTTGGCCACCTGCGAGCCGTTGGCGTACACGGCGAGCTGCTTGCCGCCGCCCGCCTTGTAGCTGCCGATCTGGGAGTTGTTGAACTTGACTCCCCAGACGAGGAAGAACTGGCTCAGCTTGAACGGATACGGTTCGGTGGCCTCCATGTGGATGATGCCGCTGCTGTCGTGCGTGTGCAGCGGGGCCAGATAGCTTTCCTGCTGGTCGATGCCGATCTCGGCAGGCACTTCGACCTGTTTGCCTTCGACGTAGATCCTCAGCACCGCGTGGACGTGGTAGCCCGTGTCGCTCTGCGGCGGGAAGTGGTTGCCCACGATCCGGTTCAGCAGCCCGCTGTACTGCGGCGGCCACGGGGCGGGCGTTTCTAAGATGCCCGCTTCGGCGCTTGAACCGGAGTTGGCGGTCGGCGAGGCGCTGGATTTTTTCGACCCGCTGGTGGCCACCAGCGCCACGATGATCCCGATGACCGCTATCACGATCAGCGCACCGGTGATCTGGGTGAGGCGTTTGCGGCTCTCCGCCGAGGTGCGCTGGGCTTCTTCTGTGGCGCGCCGCTCGTCGCGCGCCTGCTCGCGGCGCTGCTTGCGTGTGAGCTCTGACGGGTCGTCCAGACGGGCCATGGTGCACAGAACTGTTGCACACTTCGGCTGAAGATTGCCTAAGGATTGCGTACCGTTGAGATCTCAAGGCCCCTGTAGCTCAGCTGGATAGAGCATCGGACTTCTAATCCGACGGTCGCAGGTTCGAATCCTGCCGGGGGCGTCGCCGGTCCCAGCGCTGCGCTGCGCTGCGGGTCGGCGGTCGCGGGGCGGAGGTGTCTCTGACTGGTGTGGAGTTGGGACGACCGCGCGGCTGGCCCACCGGCCAGATAGGGTGCAAGCCAGTGGCGGAGCGCGTGCTGATCGTCTCCTGGGAGTACCCTCCGGTGATCGAGGGAGGCCTTGCGCGTCACGTGCGCAAGCTCTCCGAGGAGCTCGTCGCCCAGGGGGCGTGCGTCGACGTGCTGACGCGCGGAGCCGAGCACGGGCCGGCGAGCGAAGAGCAGGGAGGGGTGTGCGTGCACCGCGTGCCCGAGCCCGGATGGCCGCGCGATCTCGACCGCTTTCTGGAGTGGGTGCGCCAGATGAACGACGACATGCTCGCGCGCGGGCGGGCGCTTGCCGAGGAGCGCTCATATGACCTCATCCACGGTCACGACTGGCTCGTGGCGCACGCCTGCGTGGCCCTCGCCGAGCAGCTCCGGGCGCCATACCTGACAACGGTCCACGCCACCGAGCACGGCCGCCACCAAGGCTGGGTGGACAAACCGCCGCAGTCGCACATCCACGCGATCGAGCGCTGGATGACTCACCGCGCCGACTCGGTTATCACCTGCTCGCACTACATGCGCGGTCACGTCGCCGACATCTTCGACCTCGACGAGCGTCGCATCACGGTGATTCCCAACGGCATCGATCCGAGCGACCTGCGCCCGGTCGACGACCTCGACGCGCTGCGCCGCCAGTTCGCCGCGCCCGAGGAGAAGCTCGTGCTGCTCGTGGGCAGGCTCGTCTACGAGAAGGGCTTTCAGCTCGCGCTCGATGCTCTGCCCGAGGTGATCGAGAAGGTGCCCGGCGTGCGTTTCCTGGTGGCGGGAAGCGGCACGCACGAGCAGGAGCTCAAGGCGCAGGCGGAGCGGTTGGGGTTGGCCGAGCACGGGGTGTTCCTCGGCTGGATCGGCGACGACGCGCTGCACTCGCTCTACCGGATCGCCGACCTGTGCGTGGTGCCCTCTCTGTACGAGCCGTTCGGACTGGTTGCCCTGGAGGCGATGGCTTCGGGCTGCCCGTGCATCGTCGCCGACACCGGCGGCCTGCGCGAGGTGGTGCCGGCGGGTGAGCGGGTGGGCTTGCGCTTCAACGGCGGCGACCCCGAGCATCTCGGGGTGATGATCGAGCGGCTGCTCGTCGACGAGCCGCTGCGCGACCGGCTGGTGGCGGAGGCTTCGGAGCACGTGCTCAGCTTCGACTGGAGCGACGTCGCCCAGCGCACGGCGGGCGTATATCGCGAGCTGACGGGCAAGCGCGCGAGCCAGCGCGCATAATCCGTTCTCTCGTACACGCTTCCCTGGGGAGGGCAAATGCTCGAAGGTCTGATGCAGGACGACTTCCAGCTGACGCTTGCGCACGTGCTCGGGCGGATGCGCACGTGTCATCCTCAGGCGCAGGTGCGCACGCTCACCGAGCAGGGCGTCGTCGGCTTCAGCTACGGCCAGACGTGTGAGCGGGTGGATCGCCTCGCGCGCGTGCTCGACCGGCTGGGCGTCAAGACGGGCGATCGCGTCGCGACGTTCGCGTGGAACAACCAGCGCCACTTCGAGCTCTACATGGCGGTGCCGTGCGTGGGGGCGGTGCTGCACACGCTCAACATCCGCCTGTTCGCCGAGCAGCTGACCTACGTCGTCAACCACGCCGAAGACGAGGTGATCTTCCTCGACGAGTCGCTGATCCCGCTGCTCGAACCGCTCGTCTCGACGTTCGAAGGCGTGCGTCACTACGTGGTGATGGGTGAGCCGGGCTGCGACACCGGTGGGCTGCCGAACGCGCTGCGCTACGAGGAGCTGCTCGAAGAAGCCGGTGGCGGCCCGTTCGACTACCCGGCGCTCGACGAGCGTCAGGCGGCGGCGCTCTGCTACACGAGCGGCACCACAGGCAACCCGAAGGGGGTGCTCTACTCGCACCGCTCGATCTCGCTGCACTCCAGCGCCTCGCTGATGACCGACGCGCTGGGGCTCTCGCGGCGCGACAAGGCGCTCGTGGTGGTGCCGATGTTCCACGCCAACGCCTGGGGCATCCCGCACGCCGCCGCGCTGTGCGGGGCGGAGCTGGTGCTGGCCGACCGCTACCTGCAGGCTGAACCGCTCGCCAAGCTGATCGAGAGCGAGCGCCCGACGATCATGGGGTGTGTGCCGACGATCTACGCCGACCTGCTCCGCTATGCCGACGCGAATGGCACCGATCTCTCATCGCTGACGAACGCCGCCTGCGGCGGCTCGGCGGTGCCGCGCCAGATGATGAAGGACTACAAGGAGCGCTATGGCGTGAACGTGTTCCAGGCGTGGGGGATGACCGAGACGAGCCCGGTCGCCAGCTACTCGCGCCCGGATGAGAGCAAAGGCCACGACGACGCCTACTGGGACATGCGCGCCAAGCAGGGCAAGCCGCTGCCGTGGGTGGAGGCCAGGCTGGTGGACGACTCCGGGAGCGCGGTGGCGTGGGACGGCGACTCGACCGGGGAGCTGGAGGTGCGCGGACCGTGGATCGCCGCCAGCTACTACCGCGACGACTCCGGCGAGCAGCGCTTCGACGACGGCTGGTTGCGCACCGGCGACATAGCCTCGATCGACGAGCAGGCGTTCGTCCAGATCACCGACCGCTCCAAGGACGTGATCAAGTCGGGCGGAGAGTGGATCTCCTCGGTTGAGCTGGAGAACGAGCTGATGGCTCACCCGGATGTGATCGAGGCGGCTGTGATCGCCAAGCCGGACGAGAAGTGGGCGGAGCGCCCGCTGTGCTGCGTGGTGCTGCGCGAGGGGTCCGGCGTGTCACCCGAGGAGCTGCTCGAGCACCTGCGCGATCGGGTTGCCAAGTGGTGGCTGCCGGACGAGTTCGCGTTCATCTCGGAGGTGCCCAAGACGAGCGTGGGCAAGTTCGACAAGAAGGTGCTCCGCAGCCGGCTGAGCGAAGATGCGCTGGAGGGCAGGATTAAGCTTGGTAGGTGAGTGTCCGAGCCCTTGCACTGTCGATCGGCGCTCTCGTGCCGTTGGCGGTCTCCGTGGGAGCAACTGCCAGCAACCGGATTGCAGCTAACCACGTCCGCTACCGGCCCGTAGGCTGCGTTGCGCGCGGACCCGCTGTAGCCCACTTCAACGGCCCTGCGCGCCGGCTGGTTGCGCTCACGTTCGACGACGGCCCGTCCACGCTGACGCTGCAATTCGTGCGGATGCTCCGTGCCGAGCACGTCGTGGCGACGTTCTTCATGATCGGCGATCAGCTCTCTGCGCGCTACCGCCGCCTGCTGCACGAGGAGCTGCGCGACGGCGACGCGCTGGGCGACCACAGCTGGTCGCACCCGGACCTCGCGCTCAGCGGTGAAGTCTTCGGCCAGCTGGACGCCGCCAAGCGGACGATCTCGAGGCTCAGCGGCTACACGCCATGCGTGTTCCGCCCGCCCTACGGCGCCTATGATCGCGCCGTGGTGCAAACGGCGAGATCGCTCGGCCTGGCGACGATCGTCTGGGATGTCGATCCGCGTGACTGGGCGCTTCCGGGGACGCGTGCGATCGAAGCGCGGGTGCTCGCCCAGGCGCGCCCCGGCTCGATAGTCCTCTCCCACGACGGGGGTGGCCCGCGCGGGCAGACGCTCGCCGCCTACCCGGGCATCATCGCCGGCTTGCGACGCCGTGGGTACCGCTTCGTGACGGTTCCCCAGCTGCTCGGCTACCGCACGATCTACAGGCGCTGCGGGGGTGGTTGCGATGAATCGGCGATCAAAGGCGCGCCGCCGCCGGGCGCGATCGTCGAGCCGGGCTATCAGCTGACGATCACCAGATCGCCGATCGACAGCAGCGGATACACCTGCGCGGCGGTGCCGATCGGCAGCTCCACGCAGCCGTTTGACTGTGGCGTCCCGTACGAGGGTCGCGGGAAGCCGTGGACGGCGTCGCCGCCGTTGAAGTAGTTCACCCAGGGCACTCCCGGATCGCTGTAGTGGCTGCCGTCGGGATTGGTGCCGCTCATCGTGGTTGACGTGTAGCGCGCGTAGATCGGAAACGTGCCCACCTGCGTCGTCGCTCCCGGCACGCCCGTGTTGGCGGGGCTGGAGAGCACGAGATGGTGGCCCTCGTACACGCGGAGCGTCTCGGGGATCTGCTCGCTGACCGTGACGAACGTGTACGGCCGCGGGTCGCTGTGCGCCTTGGCCTCGTCGGAAAGCAGTGTTGCCCACGTGCGCGCGTCGGGCGACCCGGTGACCGGCAGCCCATTCGAGAGCTGGAACACCATCAGCGCGCCGCGCGTGGTCGGATCCAGCGCCCCGTACCAAAGGCCGGGGGCGTGGGGGATGTAGGGGGTCATTCGACCACCAGGCGGGTGGAACGCATAGCGCGCGGCTTGCGCGCGGCTCTCACGCCGGTTATCCGTGTTGGCGCGATGGCGCGAGCGCAGTTCGAACGGCAGGTAGCGAAGCCGCGCGAGCGACTGTTGCAGCGCATGCAGCGACGGGCAGGCGACGTGGAGCGTCAGCGTGTGGCGCTCCCCGAGCGGCCGAAACCCCGTGGCCACCGTTCGCCCCCAGATCGTGAGCGTGTACGTCGAGCATGGTTCGAGCGTGGAGGAGGGGGTGAACACCTCGTTTGCTCCATGCGCCTTCCACGTGCCCGCGACGTGCGGGCTGAGCGTCGGCGTCGCCGAGCCCGGCACGAGCGCCGCGGAGAAGCCGACGTGTATGCGGACCGTCCCATCTGAGATCTGGCTCGGGGGGAGGTGCAGGATGCGGGTGTGCGCCGTCGGCTTGGGTTTGGACGGCGCCTGGCCGGTGGATGGGCTCGTGGGCGGCGATGGCGAGGTCGCCGGCGCAGAGGTGGGGGTCGGCGGCGAGGCGCCTTCTTCGGCCAGGGCGCTCGAAGGGGCGATCGCCGCAATGCCCACAACCGCGAGCACCGCGGCGAGCCAGTTCTGTTGGCGGCGCTTGCCGGATTGGCCGCCGGCCCAGGACGAAGCGCCGTGTGGATGGCCGGTGTTCACGTCGTGAAGCCTAGAGTGCACGGCGGAAGCCCCCGCGCGGCTCCCCTCCGCTGGGTTCGCAGATCAGGGGGGTTATGCATGCCCGGACGGTGCTCCCTGGGACATTGTCCGTCATGGCGCCATTGCAGGGATTTTGCTGCCATGCGGATGAGAGGACTCGAACCTCCACCTGGTTGCCCAGACACGGACCTGAACCGTGCGCGTCTACCAATTCCGCCACATCCGCCTGTGGGGCGCCGACGATATCGCATGTGCACGCCCGGCTTTCCGGTCGGCGCTTTGCTAGCCTCGACGGCACAACTGGCCGCCATCGTCTAGGGGACTAGGACGCCGCCCTCTCACGGCGGTAACACGGGTTCGAATCCCGTTGGCGGTATCACGACAGTTGGCCCTTTGGTTTTCAATTGGGCCGCCAGTGGGCGGCCCGAGCCGTAGAAGAGGCCAGTTGGGAGGGCCAGCCTTGCCTTGCATGTCGCCGTAGCGACGCGTCGAATGTGCGAGTGCTTGGTCTGGGGGAATGGCGGACCCGGGCGAGGAGGAGTCGAGGGACGCGAGCTGGTATTGAAAGGACCCAGCCTGCCTTCAATAAAATGGAGGTAAGGCGCGTTAACTGGTTGTATACTGGAGCTATGAAGAAGCCGCGAACCTATTCGCCACAGGTGGTTGAAGCTGCGCGCCTGCTCGGCGCGCAGGTGCGTGTTGCGCGCCTTGAACGTCGCTGGACGGTGGAGGAGCTCGCTGAGAGGGCAGGCGTCAGTCACAACACGATGAGGAAGGTGGAACGAGGGGATCTCACCATCGGGCTTGGCCCCGCCTTCGAGGCGGCGGCGCTCGTCGGCGTTCCGCTCTTCCACGCAAACCCTGAGCGCCGAAGCCTGGAGGCGCGTGAGACAGAGGCTCGCCTCGCGGTGGTTCCCGCTCGTGCGCGCCGCCCACGGAGAAACGTCGATGTCGACTTCTAGCTTCGGCGACGCCGTGCGCGAGCAGCCCACCACCGCCATCGTCTGGGTTTGGCTGCCGGGTGCAACCGAGCCCATACCGGCAGGACGGGTCGATCAGGTGGGCGAGTCCTTGGTGTTTCGCTACGGCGAGCGATATCTGCAGCGCGACCGCCGAATCGCGCTCTATGAGCCGGAGCTGCCCCTCCGCTCTGGCGAGCACGTTCCGCAGGAACGCACCCACGGGTGTCTGCTCGACGCAGGCCCCGATGCCTGGGGGCGGCGCGTCATCCTGCACCGTCGTCTGGGTCAGGGTGCCCGCGACACGGAGGATCTGCGCCCGTTGACCTACCTGACCTCCGCCGGATCGGACCGCATCGGCGGCCTCGACTTTCAGGCGTCGGCATCCGAGTATGTGCCGCGGGCGACCCCCACCGCGTCACTCGACGAACTCGTCGAGGCCGCCCGGCGACTGGAAGAGGGTGTGCCGCTGATCCCGGCGCTCGCGGAGGCGCTCCTGCGCGGAAGCTCGATCGGCGGAGCCCGTCCCAAGGCTCTCCTCGACGATGGCGATCGACGCCTCATCGCCAAGTTCAGCTCAACCACCGACAGCTTCCCCGTCGTCCAAGGCGAGTTCGTGGCTATGCGCCTGGCAAAGCTCGCCGGGCTCAACGTCGCGAACGTCGAGCTGGCGGAGTCGATGGGCAAGCGGATCCTGCTCGTCGAGCGCTTCGACCGACTCCCGGGCGGCTGTCGTCGCTTGATGGTTTCCGCTCTGACCGTTCTGGGGCTCGGGGAGAACGGCGGGCGCTATGCGAGCTATGCCGACCTAGCGCGGATCGTTCGCGCACGCTTCACAAACCCCGATGCGACACTGCGCGAGCTGTTCTCGCGCATCACGTTCAACATCCTGACCTCAAACACAGATGACCACGCCCGCAACCAGGCGGCGTTCTGGGACGGCGAGAATCTGGAGCTGACGCCCGCATACGACATCTGCCCCTACCCGCGGGCGGGCGAGACCGAGCAGTTGATGGCGATAGGAGAGGACGGCTGGCGCTACAGTCAACTTGCTGGCTGCGTGGCGCGTGCGTCGACGTACCACCTCAGCAAGGACGAAGCGCAAGCCATCGTCGATGAGCAGCGATCCGTCATCGAGGCGCACTGGGACGACGTCTGCGACGAGGCCCAGCTCACG
The DNA here is from genome assembly GCA_051955355.1 of Solirubrobacteraceae bacterium. Classification (GTDB taxonomy): domain Bacteria; phylum Actinomycetota; class Thermoleophilia; order Solirubrobacterales; family Solirubrobacteraceae; genus Palsa-744. The sequence goes on from JBQCGU010000074.1 coordinate 34,427, forward strand.
CGCGCCCAACGCGACGACTTCTGGGGCAAGCAGTTCCTGAACCCGTTTGCGCTGCAAACCTCGCACACGCATCTTCTTCGCGAACACTGACGCCGAGCCCACGCCCGCGCCCGATCAAGGAGCCGCCGGCACCACCGCCAGCGGCCCGCTCGACTCGGGCAGCTCGTCGGTGTCGAACGTGGGCCGGTCGAGCAGGTGCACAGCCGGCATGCGCGCCAGGAACGCGTCCGCTGGCTCGAGGAAGCCGATCTTGGGCGTGCGGTAGTGCATCGGCACCACCCAGCGCGGGGACACCCGCTCGACTATCTCCACCGCCTGCTCGGCGCCGATTGTCGGCCCGCCGCCAACCGGCAATATCAGCAGTTGCACTCCCTGCAGCGCACGCGCCTGCTCCTCGCGAAGGCGTGATTGCCCGAAGTCGCCGAAGTGGCATACGCGCACGCCACCCAGCTCGAAGGCGAAGATCGTGTTCGGCCCTCGTTCGGTGCCCGCAGCGGGATCGTGCTCGGACGCCACCGCCAGCACCTCGCCGAGCGGCGACTCCAGACGGCCGGCGGTGGAGCGCAGGATGGTGGGCGCTCCGCCGATCGCCTCAACCGCGTTGTGATCGAGATGCTCGTGGGTGACGAGCAGCAGGTCGGCGCTCACACCCTCGATCGACGGGTAGTCGAACCTCATCCCGCGTTCCGCCAGCGGCGACATGTCGCCGAACGGATCGACGAACACCGTGGCGCCTGCGGCTGCGAGCCGGAAGGCGGATTGGCCATACCACTCAACCTGCATGCTGCTCCTCCTCGCTAGGGGCTGGCGAACGCCTGCTCGCCCGACTCGACTTCGACGTGGTGGTAGCGACCGCCGCGCGCCAGCGACGCTGCCGCCGCCAGCAGGCAGGCGACGATCCCGAACGCGAACGTCTCGTGCAAACCGCTGCGAAACGGCCCCGAGATCAGCTGCGGGAAGAAGGAGCGCCCGGTGAGCGCCGCCTGGCTGTGGGCGCTCAACCCGGCGAGCGCGTGCGCGCCGAGCAGGTGCGCGATCGGGTTGTAGCCGAGGAACGCCGCGAACAGGATCGATATCGGCGGCAGGTGTGCGACATGCGCCGCCAAACCGCCCGGCACCCCGTGGTTGCGCAGCCCGGTGCTCACCGCGTGGGGCAGAGTGCTCGACAGGCCGAGCACCATGAGCGTGAAGAACACGCCCACCGACAACACTTGCGCCGAGTTCTGAAACGTCTGGTTCATGCCCCCGCCGGCGCCGCGGTCGCCCGCCGGCAGGCTGTTCATCACCGCGGCGCGGTTGGGTGAGGCGAACATGCCCATCGACATTCCGGTGAGCCCGAGCACCCGTGCGAACACCGGGTAGCCGAAGTCCACCGGCAGGAGCATCAGCAGACCGAAGCACAGCGCTGTGAGGAGCATCCCGCCGCTTGCGAACCCGCGCGCGCCGAAGCGGTCGGACAGGTAGCCCGAGACGGGGCCGGCGATCAGCAGGCCGGCGGTGAGCGGCAGCATGTAGATGCCCGCCCACAGCGGTGTCTTTGTGAAGTCGTAGCCATGCTCGGGCAGCCAGATTCCCTGCAACCAGATGATCACCATGAACATCAGCCCGCCGCGCGCGATCGCCGCGAGGAACGTGGAGAGCGTGCCGAACGTGAACGCGCGGATGCGAAACAGGGGCAGGCGGAACATAGGCTCGGCGACGCGGCGCTCCACCGCCGCGAACCCCGCCAGACACACCGCGCCCGCCGCGAGCAGCGCGATCGTGCGCGGGCTCGACCAGCCCGTGTCGTGGTTTGCGTAAGGCCTGATCCCGTACGTCACCGCGATCATCGGGCACACAAGCCCCGCCGCGAACAACACGTTGCCCGCCCAGTCGATCGGGCGCCTGCGCGGGTGTGAGCGCTCCTCGAGCTTCAGATACGCCCACACCGTGCCGAGCAACCCCACCGGCACCGAGATGAGGAACACCAGCCGCCAGCTCACCGGCGCGAGCACTCCGCCGAGCACCAAGCCTATGAACATCCCGCTGACCCCCACGATGTTGTTGATGCCGAGCGCCATGCCGCGCTGGTGGGTGGGGAACGCGTCGGTGATGATCGCCGCCGAGTTCGCCACCAGGCAGGCGCCGCCGACGCCCTGCACGATGCGCAGGGCAATCAGGTAATCGGCGCCCGCGGCGCCCTTCATCCAGTCGATCGTCAGCGCCAGCGAGGCAACCGTGTAGATGGCGAAGCCCAGGTTGTAGATGCGCACGCGCCCATACATGTCGCCGAGCCGCCCGAGCGACACCACGAGCACGCTTCCCACGATCATGTACCCAAGGATCATCCACAGCAGGTAGACGCTGTTGGATGGGACGAGCGGGTCGAGATGGATGCCGCGGAAGATGTCGGGCATCGCGATGATCGTGATCGACGCGTCGAGCGTCGCCAGCAGCACGGCGAGCGTCACGTTGGAGAGGGCAACCCACTTGTAGCGCTCGTTCACCGGCGAAATCATACAGGCAACCTGTACAGTTTGCCTGTATGCATTCTCGACGAGCCGTGATCCGCGGTCCCGTGACCGGACCGCCGCGCTGATGTCGCGCGCACCCGCCCCGAGCGACCCCACGCTCCTCGCCAGCGAGCTGCGTGTAGTGCTCGGCCAGCTCGTTCGCCGCCTGCGCGGCGAGCATCGCTTCGGGCTCTCGCACGGCGCGGTGCTCGGACGGCTCGACCGCGAAGGCGCTTGCAGCGTGTCGGACCTCGCCGCCGCCGAGCGCGTCCGTCCGCAGTCGATGGCGCAAACCGTGTCAGACCTCGAGCACGACCGGCTCGTCGCCCGCCGCCCCGACCCCCACGACCGCCGGCGGGCGCTCGTCGAGCTGACCGAGCAGGGGCGCGCCGCGTTGGACGCCGACCGCCGTCACCGGGAGGGCTGGCTGGCGGAGGCGGTCGCCGCGCTTGACCCCGCCGAGCAGGCGGTGATCGCCGAGGCGGTGAGGCTGCTCCGAGCGATCGGCGAACGCTGACGCGGCGCCCGCTGACGCGGCGAACGCCGGCGCCGATGCTGGGAGCCGGCGCTCGGCGGGGGGAACGCCACGGGCGCTCCCGTCAGCGCGCGAGTCTTTCGACTGCGCCGACGGGAGCGCCCGCATCTCATCTTGGACGCGCTTGCATCACCATCGGCCGTACCAGTGTCGTTCTCCATGCCCGGCACCACCGATGAAGAAGCCGATCAGCCACAGCAGCACTGCCGCGATCAACACATACCAGAGGAAATGCACGGCAAAGCCGAGCCCGCCGAATATGGCGACGATGAGCAAAAGGACGATCAAGGCAACCATGTTCTATAGGCCTCCTTACTTGCCCCCGACGCGATCGCATCGGAGTGTGGCCTCTCAGTACCCCGCCGCGCCGCCGCCTACCCTCGCCTCTCCACCCGCCGCCTCCAGCTTCGTCGGTTGAGGGCGACGCCGGGGCCGAGCTGGCGGGCGATCGGGCTTGTCTGCGCCGAGGTGTATGCGTACGCAGGTCGAATAGGTGCCGATATGGATCTCTCGCTGCCGATCGCCCTGCCCGCCCGCTACCGGTTCCCCTGGCGCGCCGTCGTGGGGACGCTGCTCGGTGCGTGCCTGCTCGGCGGAGGGTGGGTGTGGTTGCGCGACTCCTCGCTGGTGGCTGTCAACCAGGTGCAAATCAGCGGCGTCCGCGGCGCCCAGGCGGTTCAGATCGAGTCGTTGTTGCGCTCCACCGCCCAGCGCATGACCACGATGGACTTCAACGCCGGTGCGCTTCGCTCGGCGGTGGCTGCCTTCCCGGTGGTTGCGTCCGTGCACGCCTCGCCCGGCTTTCCCCACTCGGTGCGCATCCAGGTGATTGAGCGCCCGCCCGTAGCCGCGCTGCTCGCCGGCGGGCAGCGCACGGCGCTGGCAGCCGACGGCACAGCCCTGGGCGCCCAGCTTGCGTCCGGGTCGCTGCCCACGCTCAGCGGCTCGTTCGCGCCGATCCCGGGTCAGCGCGTCAGCGATGGAAGCCTGCGAGCGGAGCTGAGCGTCCTCGGGGCGGCGCCGCCCGTCGTGGCGAGGTTCATCGCTCGCGCATACGAAGGCCCGGAAGGGCTCACCGTGGCGATGCGCAACGGCTTGCTCGTGTACTTCGGCGACTCCAGCAGGCCGCACGCCAAGTGGGTGTCGCTGGCTGCCGTGCTCGCCGATCCAAGCTCCGCGGGCGCGCGCTATGTCGACGTGCGGGTGCCCGAGCGCCCCGCCGCCGGGGTGTCGGGCACGTCGAGCGTGACGCCGATGCAGCCCGTCGGCTCGGGCTCGGCGGCAGACGCGCTCGCCGAACGGCTCGAACAGACGGTGGGAGGAGGGGCGAGCGCCGCCGCAGCGGCGGCGGGCAGCGCTGCAAGCGGGGAAAGCGAAACAACGCAGGGGGCTTCGAGAGTCGAAGCATCCGCGGCGCCCGAAGTCAAAAAGCCTTCCTCCGAAGCGCAACCCCCGGCGGGCGGTCACGCCGAAGCGGTGCCCGCGGGGGGAGCACAAGCGCCTGCGGGGCACGGTTGAGCCGGCGGCACGCGAGGCTAAAGGTGGACTCGAGGGTTAACGCTCTGTGAGGCGCATTCTCACCCACTACTTGAGACTTCGCGGTTCTGCAACGTTTGTTGCGAGACTGGGGGTTTGCGTTGACAGGGCGAAGTTGCCTGCATAACGTGCCTATCCTTACGCTTCGCCCGGCGTAGCTCGGGCAACCCTTAACAACTACTCAAGGCTTCGGACAAACATGGAGAGCGGCGGCAGTTATCTGGCGGTCATCAAGGTGGTAGGCGTCGGCGGCGGCGGCACGAACGCTGTCAGCCGCATGGTCGACGCAGGCTTGCGCGGCGTGGAGTTCATCGCCGCCAACACCGACGCCCAAGCGCTCGCCATGTGCGACGCGGACGTCAAGCTGAACATCGGCCACGACGCCACCAAGGGGCTCGGCGCCGGCGCCAACCCCGAAGTGGGCTTCGCCGCGGCTGCCGAGTCGCGCGACGACATCAAGGAGGCGCTCAAGGGCGCAGACATGGTGTTCGTCACCGCCGGCGAGGGCGGGGGCACGGGCACGGGCGCCGCTCCGGTGATCGCCGAGATCGCCAAGAACGAGATCGGCGCGCTCACCGTCGGCGTCGTCACCCGCCCGTTCGAGTTCGAGGGCACCCAGCGCGCGCGCCAAGCCACCGAGGGCATCGACCGCCTGCGCGAGGTCGTCGACACCCTGATCGTGATCCCCAACGAGAAGCTGCTCGGCATCGTCGAGCGGCGCACCTCGATGCTCGACGCCTTCAAGGAGGCGGACAACGTCCTGCGTCAGGGTGTGCAGGGCATCACCGACCTGATCACCATCCCCGGCCTCATCAACCTCGACTTCGCCGACGTGCGCACGATCATGCACGACGCCGGCTCGGCGCTGATGGGCATCGGCACCGCCGGCGGCGAGAGCCGCTGCGCCGACGCCGCGCGGGCTGCGATCTCCTCGCCGCTGCTGGAAGAGTCGATCGACGGCGCCACCGGCATCCTGTTGAACATCACCGGCGGCAAAGACCTCGGCCTGTTCGAGGTGAACGACGCCGCCGAGATCGTCCACCAGGCAGCCGATCAGAGCGCCAACGTCATCTTCGGCGCCGTCATCGACGAGTCGATCAAGGACGAGGTGCGGGTCACGGTGATCGCCACCGGGTTCGGGCCGGGACGGAGCCGCCGCCGGCGGGAACCAGGCGAGACCATGACGAGGCCCGCCGCGACCACGCGGCCATCGCGCGAGGGCGGCTTCGACATGCCGGACGAGCTGCTCGACGTTCCGAGCTTCCTTCGAGACTCGTAGACGCCCGAGCCGACCGGGTCCGAGACCGGTCGTCGTCTAGCATCCG
>JBQCGU010000075.1:0-8350 GCA_051955355.1 Solirubrobacteraceae bacterium
CGAGCTCGCTCAGTCGCGTGATGCTCAGCTTCAGGAGACATGGAAACCCCCTTGGCGGCCTGATCGTGCATGACGTGCCGACGGGCGAGGTGCCGCCGACCCCCGAGCGCGCTGACACCATGCTCGGCGCTCGTCTCACCGCAGCCGCGACGATGAGCGTCATCGCCAGCAAGCTCGGCGATCAGTACGGCTTCAAGCCTGAGCTTGGCGGCAGCATTATTCAGGACGTGTTGCCGGTATCAGGCGCGGAGACCACGCAGCAGTCGATCGGTTCCGAGGTCCGGCTCGAGGATCACACCGAGGTGGCGTTCTCCGAGTATCGCTGCGACTATGTCGGCCTGATGTGCGTGCGCGGCGATCATGACAAGATCGCCGGCACCACCCTTGCATCGATCGAGCGGATCCTGCCGCTGCTCGACGAGGAGACCATCAGAGTGCTGAGAGAACCTCGCTTCGCCACGAGCATTGACGAATCCTTTCTCGTGGGAGGGTTCGGCGAACAGATGTGGATCGGTCCGCTGGCGGTGCTCACCGGTCGCGTTGAGCGACCACGAGTGCGCGTGGACTTCGCGCTCACCGCTGGGCTCGACGACGAGGCCCAGCTTGCACTGGAGAAGTTTCGCGACGTTGAGATGGAGATGGCGATTCCGTTCGTGCTGGAGGCCGGCGATCTGCTGTTCGTCGACAACCACCGCGCGCTCCATGGTCGCACCTGGTTCAAAGCACGTGCCGACGGATTAGATAGGTGGCTTCTGCGCACGTTCATCTCCAAGGACCTCGCCCGCAGCGAGCACGTTCGCCCTGGCGACGGCCGCATCATCGACTCCGATTGCAGTGACGTGCCTACGCTCGATGCACGCGAGATCAAGATCTACGCCATCGGACAGCCGACACACCGCGACCACGGCGGCACGCAAAGTCGCACGCCAGCCACAGTCGGGTTGCGGGCAGGTGCCTCAGCCTGACCTTCGGGCCTTGCCGCGATGGGCAAGGTCGACGCGGGGTAGCGCGCACACCGCGCACGCGTGGGTCGAGCTTGGGCAGCACGCGCTCCCAACAGCGCGGTGTAGCGCCGATGCTGCTGTGGTTTGGCCGCCAGGACGGCGCGTGTCAGCGCGTGACCACTGCCGCCACCGCCTCGGCAGCCGAGCCCTGCATGGAGGTCCCCGCGAAGCCGAGGCTCTCCACGCCGGCTGCGCCCACCTTGGGGGCGTCGCTCAAGCGAAACCCATTGCCCTGCGGGGTGAGCGCGGACGCCGCCTGCGTGGCGCTCGTATCCCCTACGCACGACACCGACACGCCTCTCGGCGGGCGCATCGGCCCTTCCGCACCGCCCGCTTCTTCCAGCGGCTTTTCGTCGAGTGCCGGATTGTTGAACACCTGCACGTTGAGGACACCCCCGCGTTCGGGGCCGCCGATGTCGCCGGTCAACGGTCCCTCCCCGGGGCTCACGAGGCTCCAGTTGATCTGCCCTTCCCCGCCCGACCCGGGCATGTCGAGCGGATCGCCGCGGTTGATCGACACCGACAGCACGGGGGTCCCTCCGCCGCCGGACGCGACTTCCCAGTCGCCCGCCACGTACGCGAGTTCGCCTTCGCTTTTCGGTTCCACCACCGCTTCGACTTTTTCGGCTTTGGTTTCGCTTTTGCCGTAGTTGACCTGCGTTATTTCACCGTTTTCGTCGATCAGCGTCTGACTGGTGATTTCGCCTTTTTCGTCGTAGTTGGTTTGCGTGGTCACCCCACCGGAGCTCTGCCTCGTGCTGGAGAGGGTGGTTTCGTCGGAGTAGTATCCGAAGCCCGTTTCCTGCACCTTTTCGCCCTTGCTGTTGGTCTGGGTGATGCTCGTCACCTGGCCCGCGGAGTTGTATTCGAAGGTGAACGTCACCACCACTTCCCCCGCGGCGTTGGTGCCCGTGATGCTCGTCAGTCGGCCCGAATCGGTCTGGTAGGAGAAGCCCAGGTCACCCTCGGTGTTCACCTCGAACACCGCGCTTTGATTCGGTTCGCTCCTGCTGCCGAAGCTCAGGAAGTAAGACCCGTTGGACCCCGTCACCACCGTCTGCGCCGGGCCGGAGCCCATCAGCACGATCAGCAGGTTGGATTCGTCTGCCACGACTATCGCGTCGCTCCCCGTCACCGCCATCGTGCCTGTGTCGACGGTGGCGCTCACCTGCGCGAAGCTGCCGGTGTCGCTTGCCGTGCTGCTCGTCACCTGGTTGCCCGTCACGCTCACACCGCTCACCGTCACCCCGCCCTGCGCATCTTGCGAGACGGTTTGGGAGCTGGCCAGGGGAAAGCCGCCGACGGCGTCGGTCGCGGGTATGCCGGACGGAGCGAGCACCGCCTTCACCGCGAAATCGAAGGTTTGCTTCGCCGCTGCGTCACTGTCGAACCCGCGCAGGCGCGCGGTTGTGGCCGCCAGCGCACGCTGGGTCGCAGCCGGCGCCTGCGGATCGCGCGGGCGCTCCGGTAGGAGACCCGTCGCGATGCGGCGGGTGTGGGCATCGCGCGTTCGCATTGCGAGCGCCGCCCGCGCGCCGCTGACCGCTCCATGCAGCAGCAGCGCGATCGCGTAAGGGATCTCCCGACACATCGCGTGGCCGTCCGGGTCTGCGCTTGCGAGCTGCCCGAGCGCCTCTTCCTGCGTGTGCGTCGTTCTCGCCTCCGAGAGCGCCTGGATCAGCTTCTCGTCGCCGATGCGGTCCAGCGCATACACCCCGCCGTGCGTGGGGTCCGCCACCAGGCTCACCCTCAACCCTCCTCCCAGCGCGCGCGGGAGCTTCAGCGAGTCGAGCATCTCCACCAGCTCCCGGTGCAGCAACCGATCGCCCTCCGCGCTCGCGAGCGCGCAAGTTATCGCCAAGCCCTCGATCCCGTCAAGCTTGTTTGCGAGCTTGGCATGGTGCATCACCGCCTCCCCGAGCGAGCGCAGGCGCATGGGGGACATCAGGAAGGTGTGCGCGGTGGCAGCCACCAGCGCCTTGCGATAGCGCGCACCCGCCGTCTCCCGGCTGAGAGCGCTCGGCGCTGTGCTCGATGGCTGCTCGAGCGCTGCCGCGTGCAAGCGCTGCAGTCGCCGGATCGCCGGGCCGATACCGACCAGCGTCACGCGCTGGTGAGAGTGCTCGTTCATGTGGCGCCCCCTGAGTGGTTGGGTGAGTCGAAGTGGCGGCCACAAGATACGGCACCGCCCGCGCGCCGGTGTGTCAGCGCCGGTGTGTCGCTTCGCGCCCTGCTCGCAGCGAGGCGAGCCGACGCGAGATGGGTGCGAAGTCCGCGCATGTACCATCCCTCACATGAGCGCCAGCGACACGACAGTCGGTTTCTCGCGCTCCTCGCGCGGCCGTCGCGCCGCCCGCATGAGCAGCGACGAACGCGAAGCGGCGATCCTCCAGACGGCGGAGCGACTGCTGCAAGAGCGGAGCTTGGCGGACATATCGGTGGACGATCTTGCCGGCGGGGCAGGCATCTCCCGCCCGGCGTTCTACTTCTACTTCCCCTCCAAGGATGCGGTGGTGTTGACCCTCGTCGATCGACTGGTGGAAGGCGCCAACGAAGCCAAGGACGGTGCGCTGGATCGGTTCGCCGCGCACCCTGCCTCCGGCTGGCGGCAGGTGATCCAGATCTTCTTTGACGTGCTCGGTGCTCACCGGGCGGTCATTCGTGCTGCCGCCGAGCTGAGCCCCACCAACGGGGAAGCTCGCGAGCTCCGCACTCAGATAACGATGGGGTGGGTGCAGGCGGTGACCGAACGGATCGACGAGGAGCGCAAGCGTGGCGCCGCCAAGCCCGGACTGCCCGCTCGCGATCTCGCGACCGCGCTCGTGCAGATGAACGAGCGCGCGATGCTTGCGGTGTTCGCCGAGGAGTCGCCTGCGGTGTCCGAAGACAAACTGGTGGATGTGCTCTGCGAGATATGGCTGAGCGCCATCTATGGCGACTCGAAGCCGGCCTGAACGTTGGATGGGCGCCCGCTGACCGTCGCCCAGGCGGCCTTCGAGGTCACGCCGCCTGAGCGAAGGCGCCGCCTCTGGTGGGCTCGCCTTCCGAGCTGAGCGGCTCGCGAGCCCGCTGCCGCACCACCGCCTTGCCGTTCAGCCCCGGCGCCCAGACGATCCCGCGATAGGACCACGGCTCGCCCGGCTCCTCGGTGCACCCCAGCTCGACGCGTTCGAGCAGCACCCTGAGCACGACATCCATCTCCATGTGGGCGAAGCTCGCTCCGATGCACCGCCGGATGCCCCCGCCGAACGGAATCCACGAGTAGGTGTCGGGCACCGCACCCACGAAGCGGTCCGGGTGGAAGCGATCGGGGTCGGGGAAGAGCGTCGGGTCGTAGTGAGTGAGGCATGCGGCGAGGAGGATGCGCGTCCCGACCGGCAGCAGATGCCCGCCAAGCTCGAACGGCTTGCGCACGAACCGACCGGCGAACGCGATCACCGGACGCGTTCGCTGCACCTCGCGGATCGTCGCCTCGCGCAGCGCCTTGCCGCCTTCCTCAGCCTCGGCGACGAGGCGCTCGAGGACCTTCGGGTGGCGGCGCAGCCGCTCGACCGCCCAGCTGAGCGTGTTCGCGGTGGTCTCGTGCCCGGCGATCATCATCGTCACGAGCTCGTCGCGGATCTCCGGGTTGCCCATCGGGCTGCCGTCCTCGTGGCGCGCCTGAACCAGCAGCGCGAGCACATCCGGTCGGCTTTCGAGCTCCGGGTCGCTCTTTGCCGTGGCGATCAGCTCGTCGAGGATCTCATCGACACGTGCGCGCAGGCGGCGGTAGCGCACCCACGGCGACCACGGACCGAAGTTGTGCCACAGCCAAGGTGTCAGCACCAAGCTGGTTCCGAGCGCCGTCCAGCGCGGCAACAGCTCCTCGAGCTCGTGCAGCTGTGCGCCTTCGGCGCCGAAGATCGCGCGCAGGATCGCGCGCAGCGTGATCATTTGCATCGGACGCGCCACGCTGAACTCGACGTCCTTGGGCCACGTGTCGATCTCCTCGGCGGCGATGTCGGCGATCATCGACTCATACGCCTTCATGCGTTGGCCCTTGAACGGCGGCAGCAGGAGCTTTCGCTGCTCCATGTGCTCGTCCTCGTCGATGCCGAGCAGCGAGTGGCTGCCGAGCAGCGTGCGCAGTGGGCTCTCCGAGCCGGCGTGGAGCACCGTGGGGTCGGCGCGGAACGTCTGCTTGACCAACTCCGGATCCGAGACGATCACGGTGGTGCCCAGGCCGATCACCCGGATGGTCATCAGCGGGCCGTAGCGGCGGCGCATGCGCTCCAGGTAGGGGCGCTGGCGCGTCTTCATCGCGAGCGTCTGGATCGCAACCGGAGCACGCGGACCCGGCGGCAGCCGCTCGGCGTGCATCAGGCCGCCACCAGGGCGTCGTCGAGCGGTTGGCGCGCTGCGGTGGGCGGACGGGAGAACGCCATGGCGTCATCCACCGGACCGCGTTTGAGCAGTCGCACATCCTTCACGTAGTTCTGGTGCAACCTCCACGGCGCGCGCGCTCCCTGCTTGGGGAGCTGGTCGATCGAGCGAAGCACGTACCCGGACTCGAGGTCGATGATCGGCTCGGTCGGCTCGCCGGCGGCGGGGGGCTGGGGAGTGCAGATCGGCGTGCCGTGGGCGTCCATCCGCTCGAGCAGGCGGCACACGTACTGGGCGACGAGATCCGCCTTGAGCGTCCACGAGGCGTTCGTGTAGCCGAGCGTGAGCGCGAAGTTGGGGACGTCGCAGAGCATCATGCCCTTGTAGGCGATCGTCTTTCCAAGGTCGACGGGCTCGCCGTCGATCGCCAGTGACATGCCGCCGAGGACGAGCAGGTTCAGGCCGGTTGCCGTGACTATCACGTCGGCTTCGAGCTCCTCGCCGCGAGCGAGCTTGATCCCGCGCTCTGTGAGCGTGTCGATCCGGTCGGTGACGATCGACGCCCGCCCGCTGGACACCGCCTTGAAGAGATCGCCGTCGGGCACTACGCACAGGCGCTGATCCCAAGGGCGGTAGGTCGGGGTCAGATGCGTGTCGATGTCGTAGCCGTCGGGGAGCTGCTTGCGCGCGAGGCGGCGGATGAGCTTCGCCATCAGCTTGGGGGCGTGCCGGCAGAGCTGGAAGTTGAGCGTGGTGAGCAACACGTTCTTCCAACGCATGATCGAGTACGCGCGCTCCACCGAGAGGCGGCGACGCAGCGCCTCGGCGAGCGGGTCGACGCTGGGCAGCGAGAGGATGTATGTGGGGGAGCGCTGGAGCATCGTCACCTGAGCGCCTGCATCTGCGAGCGCCGGCACGAGCGTCACGGCGGTTGCGCCGCTTCCCACCACAACCACCCGCTTGCCCGAGCAGTCGAGGTCCTTGGGCCAGTGCTGGGGGTGGACGATGGCGCCGGCGAAGCGCTCCCTGCCGGGAAACGAGGGGGAGTAGCCCTCGTCATAGCGGTAGTAGCCCGTGCAGGCGTACAAAAAGCCGCACGTGAATCGAGTCGTCTCGCCTGTGTCGGCGTCGGCGGCTTCGACGGTCCAGAGCGCGTCGGAGGAGGACCACTCCGCGCGCAGCGCCCGATGGTTGAGGCGGATCTTCTCGAGCACGCCGTGCTCGCGCGCGGTGTCGTGGATGTAGCTCAGGATCGACGGCCCGTCCGCGATCGCCTTTGCGTGCATCCAGGGACGGAAGGAGTATCCGAGCGTGAACATGTCCGAGTCCGAGCGGATGCCCGGGTAGCGGAAGAGATCCCACGTGCCCCCGATGGAGTCGCGCGCCTCGAGGATCGCGTAGCTCTTGCCCGGGCACTGTCGCTGCAGGTGGCATGCGGCGCCGATGCCCGAGAGGCCTGCGCCAAGGATCAACACATCCACGTGCTCTGCGCCTGCCGACGTGCCTGTGCTCATCGGGCAAACACCCGAGTGCGACGGGGCTCGTCCATCGCCGATCAGTCTATCAACGCAGCGTCAGAATTGCTAACGGAGAGTCAATCGCCTGCGCCTACGGGGATGCTTGACCTCGGGCGGTCAACTCGCAAGCCCCGCGATGCCGTTGCGCAGCAGCGCGAGGGCGAGCAACACGAGGATCGCTGCCGCGACAGTCTGAGCGTGTCGCACAAGCCACTCCCGCGCTCGCACGAGCGCGTGCCGCGTGGGTTCGCGCGCGACCGTCAGCGCGAGCAAAGCCAGTGACAGCGGCAGCAGGGAGATCAGCGCGAACCCCACCCACTCGAGCACGTACTGGCTGGCGGAGGGGTCGGTCTCCGAGATGCTCTTGAGCGCGATCGGGATGAACCCGCCCGGGTTGGCGAGCATCGCGCCGGCGCCGACTATCGCGATCGCCGGCGAGTCGGCCACCTTGCTCATCTGTCCCACCATGCGCTCCACCCGCTGCGGGTCGACCGGGCGGCGCCCGATGCGCAGTGCGTACGTGAGCACCAGCACGCCCGCCACCACGTCGACGATCGCCACGGGCGTCTTCGGGGTGCTCGGTTTCGAGGAGGACGCCGCGTCGCCGATCACGAACGCCGCCACCACCCCCACGGCGAGGGTCGCGACGAGCGCTCCGGCGTAGAACCATGCGCCCGTGCGCAGCGGACGCCGCCCCAGCACGAGCACCAGCACCGAGAACGTCAACGTGGTGGGCGACATCATCGCTGCGAGCGCCACCAGCGCCAGCTCTGTGACGACCGCTTCCATCGGAGTGCCAGCGCCCCCGCGCGCCTAGCATTTGAGCGCTTCGAAGGTCTTTTTGTAGTTGGACACGAGCGTGTTCAGCGACGCTCGGATCTGGGGCTCGGCGCTTTTCAGCGCAGCTTGCAGATTCGAGGAGGCGCTCGCCGAGGCGACGCTCCTGGTGATGGTGGCGATTTCGTGCTGGAACGTGCTGTTGGCGGCGTTCACTTCGTCTTTGCGCGCCGCTTCCAGATCTGGCGCCGCTTCTCTGATCTTGCCGACGCTCGCACTGATCGCTTCAACGCTCGACTTGGCTTCGGACGGGAAGCTCGAGGAGATGGGCAGCGTTTGCAGTTTTCTCAGCTGTGCGGATATTTCGCCGGTTGCCGAGCACACCTTTTTGGTGGCCTTTTCCTCAGACGATTCGCCGCACGCCGCAAATCCCAGCGCGCCGATCGCAAGCACGACAACCGCAGTGGTCCTGCCGAAGGCCTGGAGCATCACGCATCCTCCTGTCTACGAACAAGACTCAAGCTACGCCGCGGATGCGCGCACCGCGTCATCCGAACCGAACGAAAGACCGCTCCCCGCATCTGGTCCCGGTCGGCGCCTGCGCCGAACGGCGGGGCCCCGCCAGCGCGGCGCCCGGGCACCCCCCCTTCGGCGGTGACGTCCCCAATAGGGCAGCCGGGCGGGCCCCCC
>JBQCGU010000076.1:0-14664 GCA_051955355.1 Solirubrobacteraceae bacterium
GGCCGGCGCCCGCTTCTTCCCCGCCCCTGTTGCAGTCGGCCGGGCGGGCGGAGGGGGGCGGGCGCATCCCCCCCCGCCCCCTACACCCGGCCCCCGGGGCCCCCGAGCCGCAACCCCTGCAGCCGTGGCGGCAGGCAGCGGAGGAGCAGCCCGAGCCGGCAGACGCCTGGTGGCAGCACTCTGGGGCAAGCGTTGCGCAACCCCTGCTCGCGCCGTGAGCGCCGTCCGGCTGTCGGCGTTCGACGCTTCGTTCCTGGCGGTCGAGACGCCCACCGCGCACATGCACGTGGGCTGGGTGGCGAGGTTCGCGGCGCCTGCGGGCGAGCACCTGCCCGACTTCGCATCCGTACGCGCTCACATCGAGCGGCGGCTGTCGCGTGCGCCTCGCTACCGCCAGATGCTCGCGCCGGTGCCCTTCGGAGTGCATCCCCCTGAGTGGGTCGACGACCAGGATTTCTCGGTCGACCGTCACGTCTACTGGGCGCCCTGCCCACTCGCCGACGTGGTCGAGGAGGTGATGTCCACGCCGCTGCGCCGCGACCGGCCGCTGTGGGAGATGTGGATCTGCGAGGACACCGCCCAGCGCGAGCTTGCGATCGTCGGCAAGGCCCACCACTGCATGGTGGACGGCATCGCCGCCGTGGAACTCGGCTCGCTGCTGCTCGATCCCCACCCGCGCCCGACCGGCGAGGAGAGCCGGGAGTGGGATGCCGGCGCGCCGCTTGCCACCGGCGAGCTGCTCGCGCGCGCGCTGCGCGATTTGCTCGCCCAACAGGTCTCCCTGCTCAGCGCTCCGGTGACGGCGCTGCGCTCACCGCTGCGGGCGGCCCGCCAGAGCACTGCCGCGGCGCTTCGCGTCGGTCGAGCCCTGGCGCACTCGCTCAGCGCAGCGCCCGCCTGCCCGCTGAATCGCTCTCTCTCACCTGAGCGGCGACTCGGGTGGAGCGAGCGTCCGCTCTCGGATCTGCGCACGGTCAAGCATGCGTACGGCACGACCGTGAACGACGTGATGCTCGCGGCGGTGGCAGGCGGGGTGCGCTCCTATCTGATGCGCAACGGAGAGCAGCCCCAAGCGCTGAAGGCGATGGTGCCGGTGAACGTGCGCATCCCCGGCGAGCAGCTCGGCAACCGCATCTCGTTCGTGTTCGCCGATCTGCCGTGCGACGAGCCCTACCCGCTCAAGCGCCTGCACGGCGTGCACATGGCGATGAGCCAGCGCAAGCGCGACGGCGAGCCGGAGGGCACCGATCTGGCTCTCAAAGCAGCCGAACGCACGCCCCCGCTCGTCCAGCACGCGATCTCGCGGCTGATGGCAAGCCCACGCACGTTCAACCTCGTGGTGTCGAACATCCCGGGTCCGAGCGCCCCCCTCTACATGCTCGGCTGCCCGCTGCGCTCCACCTACCCGGTGGTGCCGCTCTCAGACGAGCACGCGGTGTCGATCGGGATGACCACCGTTTGCGAGCAGGCGTGCTTCGGCGTATACGCCGACCCGCACGTCCTCCCCGACCCGGACGTGCTCGCACACGACATCGCCGGCGAGGTGGACGAGCTTCTGGGGTGCGCTCACGGCGGGTGAGAGAGGGCGATTCGCTCCAAGGAAGCGAAAGCCCAAACAGCAGGCACGCCGAAGACATCGGCTGACTTAACCCTTGACACGCGGCGATGCGACAGTTAGGCTGTCATTCCAATAGCTTGAAACCTTCTTCTCTTTAGCCAGCCGAAGGAACATTTCTGACGTAGGTGCGGGGGACAGGTCAAGCGGCGCCATAACGTCAACCAACTTTAGGAGAAGGACGAGATGAAGACTTGCGTGTTAGGCGCGCTGCTTTCGGCAGCGCTTGTAATCGGTGTGTTTGGCATGGTAGCCAGTGCTTCGGCAACGCAATGGTTATTCGGCGGCGAATCGATAAAAACTGCTAGAGCGACAAACGGCGAGGGCACGATCGACCTCCACAAGGTAAACGGCTCGCTCGGCAGCGGCACCGTCAAGTGCGACGGCGGCGGCAGCGGTACCGTGGGGCCGGGCGCAGCGGGTGAAGTAACGGAAGTAAAGAATTTAAGCGGCACAGAAAAAAACTTAGTGACATGTGAACGTGTTTCGGGCTTCTGCTTCAGCCCGGTCATGCACGCCCTCAACCTGCCACGGAAAGGCGAACTGGTATTAGAAGGTGGCCTCACTTGGGCAAAGGGTTCGGGAGAATTTGAATTCTCCTGCGTCGTCGGAAACGTAGCCTGCAAAGGCGAAGGAAAGGCGAAGTTCACCAAAAACACATCCGCCGGCGCGGAATTCGCATCTGAAGGCGAAGCATCGGGAGTGGCCACCTGCAGTGACGGTGGAACAGTCACCGTCACCGGCAATGGAACGGCCTTAGGAGTCACCGTTTCCTGAGAGCGGCCCGGTAGGAGCAAGATGCGCACGCTCGGACGGCGCGTAACGCCGTCCGAGCGTGCTTGAGCCCCCTCAGGCCCCCGAAGCCGCGAGCGCGGAGGACGGAGGACCGAGGGGCGAGCTTGAGTCTGACGCGGCCCCCACCCCCGCCCGCGTCGCCGCGCAGGCTTTCGATCGGCGGGACAGCCGCCCTCGACATCGCCCGAGCCCCCTCCGATCCAACGGAACCCCAGCCCCGACATGGGGCTCTGATCGGCAGTTGGAGGGCTTTGGGCGCAGCCCAGGCATGAACAGCCCAGTTGCGGCAGCGCCAGCGGGGGACCGAGGAGTCGAACCTCGCGTTGCGGTTTTGGAGACCACCGTGTTACCGATACACCAGTCCCCCTGGGGAGCTGCATTCTAGGGGTTGCGCGCGCCGCGCCCTGGCCCGCCGCTCCTCACCCAGGCAGCCGGGGCCGGAGCTGCCGTTCGTCACGGCGCACCGGAAGCCTCGTGCGCTCGCCTGGCCAGACCCCTTGAGCCTCAAGCATCGCGCCGCTCGTGCCGAGGAGCAGAGCAGACCCATACGCGCGCATGCTTGTGATGAATGGTACAAATCTGAAGCGAGCGGGCCACGCCTGGGGGGTGGCTGCCCTACGGCTGCCCCGGCTCATACGCCGCCAGGACGGCTTCACGCTGCTCGAGGCTTTGATCGCGGCGGCGCTCAGCACGATCGTGTTCAGCGCCGTGCTCAGCGCGCTGGACGCCAGCCAGCACGCCGAGTCGCGCGATCAGGAATGGGGACTCGTGCTTCAGGAAGGGCGCACGGGTCTTGCGCTCATGACGCGCGAGATGCGCCAGGCGTACTCGATCCGCAGCGACTCGCACGACGCGATCGACTTCTACGCCACGATCGGCGGCAAGAGCTACGAGATCTCCTACAACTGCCTCGAAAAAGAATCGGGCACCGAATACAACCGCTGTGTGCGCCGTGCCGCCCAGTTCAAAGCCGGCAAAGCGCCGAGCGCCGAAGAAGTGGCGGCGGCGAAAGGCGAAGCGGTCATCAAATACGTCCTCAACGGCACCGCCGCCGAGAAATCGGAAGTGGTGTTCAAGGAATACACGCCCAACCAGATCGCCCCCGACCTGGTGACCGTGAAAGTGATCCTGCCCGCGTCCGGCACGCTGAAACTCGCCGACGCAGCCGGCTACAAACACCACATCGTGCTCGAAAACGGCGCCTACATCCGCGACATGGCGCTCGGTGTCTGACATGAGCCGTTTGCACGCCGAGGAGGGCATCACGCTCGTCGAGGTGCTGGTTGCGATGGTGGTGCTCACGGTGGGCATCCTCAGCCTCGCCCAGACGTTCGACTCCTCGCGCAAGCTGACGCTCGTCGCCGAACGGCGCGCCTCGATCGCCCATCTGGCGCAGCGCGAGCTCGAGCGGCTGGAGTCGGTGCCCTACAGCGAGCTGGCTATGGCGACGGCGCCCGCGCACTCCAGCGATTCGAGCAACCCCGACTACTACGTCGACTACAACAGCCCGGTCAAGTGCAAAGAAGAAAAAAGCGGCGGGTGCTTCGCCTGGAACGTGGAAAAACCCGCCGAAGAAGAGCCGCTCGTCATCTCCGAAGCGGGCACGAAATGTCCGGCGAGCGGCGCCACCGAAGCCGAAAAATGCGGCGTCATATCGGCGTCGCCGACCGGCATCTCGTGCTCTGAAATCAATCCCTTCGGCGCCTGCGAATGGAGCGATGGGCGCCTCAGCGGGGCGATCTACGACTTCGTCACCTCCCACGAAGACACGAAAACCTGCGAAAAGTGCACCACCGCCTACAAGCGCGTGACGGTGGTTGTGACCGTCAACGTGCCCTCAGGCACGCACAAGCCGACCCCCATGCGTGCTTCCACGCTGATCGCCAACCCGTCCTCCTCCAAGGAAAACCCGCTCGCCAGCCCGGGCACCAAGTGCGGGGCCGGCGAAGAATCGTGCACCCAGGCCATCGACAAAGGCAAAGCCGACACGTACTTCCTGCACGACGTCGAAGCAGAAGCCGTCGAAAAAGCGACGCTCGCCACCGCCGAGGAAGCGGTGGTCAAAGGATCCGAAGCAGCCGGCCACGCCACGCACGCCACGGTGGAATCGCCCGGCCATCCCGACTTCATGGACACCACTCCGCCCACGCGCAAAGCGCTCTACGACTACTCCAAAGAGCAGAATCTCGTAGGCGGCGTCGCCGCTGCCACGATGTCGCTCGAAAGCGGGGTGTGCGAAGGGCAGGCGATCGAAGGCTCCTGCTACGGCGGGCGGCGGATCGCCACCGGCGGCGAATGCTCGACCGAAGTCAAAGGCTCCACGGCGAAGGCTGCCGGCGAGATGTGGGTCACCGAGCCGCTCGGCGCTCAAACCAAGCTGACCGGAGCGGGCGGGCTGACGCTGTTCACGCAGACGGTCGGCGGGGTGTCCGCCGGGGTGACCCTGTGCGTCGCGGTGTACGACGTCGGCGAAAAGCTCGAAAGCCTGTGGTCTTCCTCCAACCAGCCCACCGAGCTCGGTTACGCGAGCTACTACACGGGCGCCTGGCCCACGTCGATGGGGTCGCTCGGCTTCGTCTTCTCGCTCACCTTCCCCAAAGGCAGCCAGACGATCGCCGAAAAACACCGCATCGGCGTGCGCATATGGCCCGCCCCCACCTCCACCGCCGCCATCTCGGCGGCGTATGACACCGAATCGCAGAAGTCGATCGTCCAGCTCAACACCGAATGAGAGGCCCACGACCCATGCCCAGCGAGTCAACCCGCCCAATGCACGCGCTCGCCCGCCCGGCGCGTTCGCTCGCCGGGCGTCTGCGCGCCGACGCGGGCTTCGTGCTGCCCACGGCGATCGGCGTGCTGTTCGTCATCGCGCTGCTCACCACAGCGGCGGTGGCGACGTCTGTGAGCACCTCGAGCTCCACCAGCCGCGACGAACACCACAAGGCCGCCCTCGAGGCCGCCGAAGCGGGGCTGCGCGTGGCCACCTACCGGCTCAACATGCTCGGACCGGAATCCACGGAATGCATCGCCGCCGGAAAAGCGCTCAAACCGGTTTCCGAAGCCGGCGAATGCACGAGCGGGTGGGAAGGACTGGGCAACGACGCCGAATACAAGTACTGGACCACCACGGAACTGAAAAGCGGCTACACGTGCGTGGGCATCGCCATGACCAACGCCGAAGACGAAAAAGTCAAAAGCGAAGGCATCGCACAACGCTGCGTCACCGCCGTCGGCAAGGCCGCGGGGGTGGAAGCACGCGTTGAGACCCGCGTCTCCTCGTTCAGCGCCAAGCCCGTCTTCCCGATCCCGGCTGTGATCGGCAAGGAACGGGTGGCCATCGAAGGCAACTCCACGGTCAAGGGAGCCGTTGCCAGCAACGGCGAAATCAAGTCCAACGGCAAACCCTTTCAGGAAGGCGGCTGCGTGCTCGGCCCTTCAGCCTCCTACAAAGGCGAAGGCGGGGGCGTCTGCGAATCCACCTTCCAGCGCAGCGCCGAAGAAGGGCCGATCGTCGTCACGCCGATTCAGCCGGGCAGCTCTGCGACCGGGTCGCCCACCAAAGAATGCAAAGAACAGGTGGAACCGAAATACAACTGCAACTTCCTGATCGAAAACGGGATCTACAACGCGAAACTGAAGAAAAACGAAGAATCGAAGAAGATCACCCCCGCCGACGGCGTCTCGGGCAACGTCACCTACACCACCTCCAACAGCAAAAAAGAAGCCACGCGCGAACTGACGATGAGCGCCGGCTCATGGACGCCGAACGGCTACATCTACAACTTCTGCAACTTCGTCGCCACCGGAAACTCGACGATCACGATCCCCTCCGGCGTCAAAGTCGAGATCTTCGTCGAGGCGCCCGAATCCGAAGAGAAAGGCTCGGGCTGCCCGCCGGGCAGCGGCGAATTCAAGATCGTGGGCACGGTCAACAACCCCTCCAACCAGCCCGACGCGCTGCAGATCTACGTGTACGGCAAAGGCCCGGTCACGGTGAGCGGCAACGCCTCGATGAGCATGGTGCTCGTGGCACCCGAAGCTCCGGTGTCGCTGTCCGGCAAAGGCTCGATCATCGGAGGGGTGTCGGGCAAGGAAGTGTCGCTGACAGGCAACTTCGGCTTCACCTGGAGCGAAGAAGTCCAGAAGCTCAAAGCCGGGCCGGCGGGCGCCACCACCTCCTACTACAGAACCGCCTGGGCGGAGTGCTCGACCAAAATGACGCTCACGAGCCCCACCGCGGGATGCTGAGGCGTCCCGCGCGCCAAGCATTCCGCCGCAGAATCGTGTAGTTTGGATATGTGGCGAATTCACAAGAGAACGACATAGCGGAGCAGCAGCATCCAGACCTGCTCGCGGCGGTAGTGCTGCACGTGCTCGTGAGTGAAGGCCGGCAAGGCGTCTCGCTCGAGCAGGTGGCGCAGGCGTGCGAGCGCGACCCGAACGACGCAGCCGAACGCCGAGAAGTGCAGGTGGCGCTGGAGATCCTCGTGCGCGACGAGCTGGCGAGCAGCGAGGCGGATGGAGCCGGACGGGAGCGCTTCAAGCCGACGCGCGCCGCCGTCAGGGCAGCCGAGCTGAGCTTCTAGGCAGCGGGCTCGCCGCCGCCGCAAACCGCCAGCCCGGCGCGTCCGGGGGCGCAGCCCGCGCGAGCCGACGTGCGCACGCGCAGCCCGCGGTGGCGGTTACTCGATGCCGCGAAGCAGCGCCGCGGGACGCAGCTCGAGCGCTTCGGAGAGCTTGAGGATCGTGCGCAGGTTCGGTTCGCGCACCCCCCGCTCGTACACGCTGATGGCGGCGCGATCCACTTTGGCGTCGAACGCGAGCGCTTCCTGGGACATGCCCACGCGCTTGCGCGCCCAGCGCAGGTTCTTGCCGAAGTGATCGGCCCGCTTGCGCGGCGGAGGCTCGCTGAAGCGCGGCCCGCGTGCCGTGGAGTCAGCCGGTCCGAGACCGCGCAGCAGGTCTCCGGGCTTGACGCCGAGCGCCTGCGCCACCCTGACCAGCGTCGACAGGTCGGGCGCCCGATCGGCGCGCTCCAGAAAGCTGATAGCCGCGCGATCGAGCCCGGTGACCTCCGCGAGGCCGATCTGGGAGAGGTTCGCACGGTGACGCGCATCGCGCATGTTTTCGCCGAACACGCGCACCTGCTCGTCGATGTGGGGATGTCGGGTGTGCTTCATCGTCGGCATCCTCTCTCAGAGCAACGTGTTCGACCACGGCGAAAACACAAGAGAGTTCCCGCGCCTGCCAACCAGGGCATTTTGTCCCCGCATCCGATTCGGCGCCGAGCGGGACATCGAGCAGGGAGGCATTGGTACCTTCCTACGACCCATGTTCGAGAACGCACTCGACGACAACGCAACACACGAGCGGCTCGCAAAGGCCGAGCGCCTGCGCGAGAGCGGGATCGACCCGTTCCCGCACATCGCGCACGAGCAGCGCACGCTCGCCAAGGCGATCCTCGACTCGCACAACCCCGCCGAGCTTGCGGCGGGAGAGCATCCGGACGTCCGCTACCGCGTCGCCGGACGCCTGATCTCGCGCAGAGGCCATGGCAAGACGACCTTCATGGATGTGCGCGACTCCTCGGGCATGATCCAGCTGTTCGCCAAGGAGGACGGCACGCTCGGCGCGGAGGCGTACGAGCGCATCCTCGACCTCGACGTGGGCGACATCTTCGAGGCGAGCGGCTGCCTGTATGTGACCCAGCGCGGTCAGGTGGCGCTGAGCGTCCACGGCTTCACGCTGCTCACCAAGGCGCTGCGACCGCCCCCCGCCAAGTATCACGGGCTGGAGGACACGGGCACGCGCTACCGTCACCGGGAGCTCGACCTGCTCGCCAACGAGGAGACGCGCGAGCTGTTTCTGACGCGCACGCGGACGATCGAGGCGTTGCGCTCGTTCCTGAACGAGCGCAGCTTCATCGAGGTGGAAACACCGATCCTGCAAACGCTCGCGGGCGGCGCATCGGCGCGACCGTTTCTAACTCATCACAACGCCCTGGATCAGGAGATGTCGTTGCGCATCTCCGTCGAGCTCTACCTCAACCGCTGCCTGATAGGCGGCTTGGAGAACGTGTACGACCTCGGCAAGTGCTTCCGCAACGAGGGCATCTCCTACCGCCACTCACCGGAGTTCACGATGCTCGAGTGGTTGCAGAGCTACGCCGATCACACGGATGTGGCGAAGCTCACCGAAGACATGGTTGCGTATGTGGCGCAGCGGGTGCTCGGCACGACGCTGGTGGAACGCGGCGGCGAGACGATCGACCTGTCCAAGCCCTGGCGCAGGACAACCATGCAGGAGGAGATCGGGCGCGTCACGGGCGTCGACTTCCTGGCAGCCGACCGTGACGAGCTGGCGCGCCTGCTCGACGATCGCGTGCACCCGGACGCCAGCTGGGGACAGGTGGTTCAGGCGGTTTACTCCAAGCTGGTGGAGCCCACCCTGAACCAGCCCACGCTCGTATACGACTTCCCGCTTGAGCTGTTCCCGATCACCAAGGCGGACGCGCGCGAGCCGCGCGTGGCGGAGCACTTCGATGCGGTTATCGGCGGCATCGAGCTGGTGAGCGGCGACTCCGAGGTGACCGACCCGGTGGAGCAATGGGAGCGCTTCGTCGACCAGCGCAAGCAGCGGCGCGCCGACGACGACGACGCTCCGCATCCGCACGACGAGGAGTACGTGCGCTCGCTCGAGTACGGGTTGGCGCCTTCCGCCTCGGGCGGGATGGGGGTTGACCGCCTGCTGATGATCATCACGGGGAAGGAGACACTGCGCGAGGTGGTGCCGTTCCCGGTGATGCGCCCCGAGCGCTGACCCCGCCTGCGAGGGCATCGAAACCCGGCGCCGGGCGCCGGCGAGCACGACAGCCCCCCTCTTCGAGCCTTTCGGATTTGCCCAGACGCGCCCAGGGGCTATAGTCGGCGACCGAGGGATATGGCAACGGGAGAGAACGAGAGCTTCGAGGGGATGCACCTGCACCCTGCCCCCTCCCTGACCGGGGAGGTGCCCGGCCCGCGCTCGCGCGAGATGCTCGCCGAGCAGGACGAGCTGGAGAGCAGCGCGCGCTCCTACCCGCGCAGCGTGCCGGTGGCGATCGAGGAAGGCCGCGGCGCCACGATGCGCGACGCCGACGGCAACACGTTCATCGACCTGTTCGGCGGAGCGGGCGTGCTGAACGTCGGCCACGGCAACCCGGATGTGCTGGCGGCGGCGAGCACCCAGCAGGAGAAGCTCGTCCACGCCCTGGACTTCCCCACCACCCCCAAGCTGCGGCTCATGCGCCGGTTGCGCGAGTTGCTCCCCGGGAGCCTGCGCGAGCGCGCCCGGTTCCATTTCGGCGGCCCAACCGGGTCCGACGCGGTGGAGTCGGCGCTCAAGCTCACGCGCAACCACACCGGGCGCGACACGGTGATCGCCTTCCAGGGCTCCTACCACGGGATGACGAGCGGGGCGCTGTCGGTGACGAGCGACGTCGGCTACGGCGGGGCGTCCTCCACGCCGGTGCACTTCATGCCCTACCCCTACTGCTACCGCTGCCCGCTCGGCCTGGAGCCATCCTCGTGCGAGATGGCGTGCGCGAAGCTGCTCGACACCTCGTTGGAGGACCCGCACAGCGGCATCCCGACGCCCGCGGCGGTGATCATCGAGCCGATCCAGGGCGAGGGCGGCACGATCATCCCGCCCGAGGGCTACCTGACGGAGGTGCGCCGCATCACCCGCAAGCACGGCGTGCCGCTGATATGCGACGAGATCCAGAGCGGGTTTGCGCGCACGGGCAAGATGTTCGCCTGCGAACACGACGGGGTGACGCCCGACGTCATGACGCTCTCCAAGGCGCTCGGCGGGATCGGCTACCCGATCTCGTGCATCGCGTACGACTCAGAGCTCGACAGCTGGAAGCCGGGCAAGCACATCGGCACCTTCCGCGGCCACCAGGTGGCGATGGCGGCGGGATTGGCGGGGATCGAGTTCATGCTCGAAACCGACCTCGCGGCGCACGCCGCCGCGCTGGGCGAGCTCTCGCTCGGCTTGCTGGGCGAGGCGCTGAGCGACAGCCCCTCGGTTGGGGACATCCGCGGACGCGGGCTGATGATGGGCATCGAGCTCGTCAAGGACCGCGACAGCAAGGAGCCCTGGAAAGAGCTTGCCAGCCAGATCCGCACCGAGTGCTTCAAGCGCGGGGTGATAATCGAGGTGGGTGGGCATTTCGGCAACGTCGCCCGCTTCCTGCCCCCGCTCGTGATCTCTCGCAAGCTGATGCTCACGGCGAGCGAGATCTTCGTGGAGTCGGTGAGCGCCGCCGAACAGGCGCTGGGCAGCCGCTCTGCGCTGCTGGCGTGAGCGCCTCTCAGGCTCCGCCGTAGCTCACCACCAGGTCTGTGGCGACACCCAGCAGGAACCCACCGGCGAGCATGTACAGGCCGAGCGTGCGGTGCCCGTAGCGGCGCATGGCGGTCCAGATCTCGCCCACCACGTACAGCACGGCGCCGCCTGCGAGCGCGTAGAACAGCAGCTCGAGCGCTTCGGAATCCACCTGGAAGCCGACGAGCGTTCCGAGGAACGTGGGGCCGCCGCCGATCACGCCGACGAGCGCCAGCCATCTCCACGACGGTCGCACGCTGCCGAGCGGCCCGACGATGCCAAAGCCCTCGGTGGCGTTGTGCAAACCGAAGCCGATGATCAGCACCGTGGCGAGTCCGATCGCCCCCGTTTTCGCAGAAACGCCGATTGCGAGTCCCTCGGCGAAGTTGTGCAAACCGATGGCGATCGCGATCACCAGGCCGGTGCGAAGCGCGCGTGCACGGGCGGCGACAGCCGGATCCTCCGCTTGCACGATCCCGCTGCCGGCGCTCGCCACCGCCGCCGGAGCCGACGTGGCCCCGCCGGCGATCGGGGCCGGCGCCTGACGGGCGCGCAGCGTGCGCTCGACCGCCGATATCCCCCCCACGCCCGCCGTGAATCCGACTGCCAGCAGCGCGAACAGTCCGAGCACATGCCCAAAGCTGCCGTGGTGGTTCTTGAACGAGTCCACGGCGCTCGAGACGATCTCCTGACCGTGACTTGTGACGTCCATGAAGATGAACGCCAGGATGCCGACAGAAAACATCGCCAGGCACACGCGTGCGCGGTCGCCCACGCGCGGCATGCGAGCGAGCGGCAAGCCGATGTAGATGGTGAAGCCGGCGATCGCCCCAAGGGCGGCGGTCTCGGCGAAGCTCAAATCCTGCCTCCGGATTCGGGGAGCCTTATTAGGTCGCCCTAAAAGCTACCACAGGAGTCGGGATTCAATCCCGCCAGGGGGAGGGTGCGCTGCAAGCGCAAATGCGGGCGGAGGGACTCGAACCCCCAAGAGCGTAAGCCCACCGGCTCCTAAGGCCGGCGTGTCTACCAGTTCCACCACGCCCGCGGATTGCGCAGCGGCTGGCAGAGATTGTATGGTCACGCGTGAGATGTCTTCGTACTCGGGCAGGCGGGCGCAGCAGGATGTGATCGTCACGCACCCCAACCGCGACAAGCCGGCGGTGCAGGCGACCCGGGCGGCGGTGGTGGTGTTGCTGCTCGTATCGGCGGCGCTCGTGCTGATCGTGATGGTGGGCGGTTGGCGGGCGCTGGAAGGCAACGTGCCGGTGCTCGTGGGGTACATCGTCGTGTACCTCGCGATGGCGTTTCTCGCCACGCGCTGGAATCGCGGCGTGCTGCCGATCGCGGCGGCGCTGGCTGTGCTGCTGATGATCTTCGCGGGCGTGTCGGCCCCGTCGTGGTTCGCTCGCAACAAACCCGGCTTCGCAGAACCCGAACTCAACGCGGGCTTGCTGGGCGCGATCACGCTGATGATCATTCCCGTGCAGATCCTGCTGATCGCGTTCACGATGCGCGGGTTCAAGCAGGGTTGGAACGTCGAGCTCGAGCAGCGCGCGCCGGGTGCGCGGCACGACGCGCTGTCGCATTCCGCTTAGCGCGTTCCGCTTAGCCTAATATTGGCTGCGCTATTGGATCCGTGCGGCGGTGGCGGAACGGCAGACGCGATGCTCTCAAAAGGCATTGTCCGAAAGGGCGTGTGGGTTCGAATCCCACCCGCCGCATCAACCCACTAGCTCGAGCAGCGGATCGGCGAGCGCGGGCGTAGCGACGAGCACGCCCGCGGGCATGCCGTCCTTGGGCGGCAGTTCGATCGCGCGCAAGCCGGCGCGCATGCAGATCAGCACGCCCGCTTCGACGTCCCAGGGCTTGATTGAGCGCTCGAAATAGGCGTCGTAGCGGCCGGCTGCGGTCCACGCCAGGTCCAGCGCTGCGCTGCCGAAGCGGCGTATGTCGCGCACGCGCGGCAGCAGACGCATCAGCACCTCGCCCTGGCAGGCGCGCACGTCGGCGTCGTATGCCAGCCCGGTGGCAACCATCGCCTCCGACAGCCCTGCACGCTCGCTCACGGTCAGCTCGCGCCGCTCGCGCTTGGGGATGGGAGCAGGCGGATAGAGCAGCGACGGCTTCTCGGGCTCCTCGAGCACCGCTGCGGAGCTGCGTGTGGCGGTGAACATCTCCTCGCGCAGCGAGTCGTAGATCGCGCCCGCGAGCGGACCGTGGTGGTCGCGCACGGCGACGCTCACGCACCACTGCGGTACGCCGAGCAGGAAGTTGACGGTGCCGTCGAGCGGGTCCAGCACCCAGCAGAGCCCGCTCGACCCCTCGCGCTGCGTCCCCTCCTCGCCCAGGAGCGAGTCCTCGGGCCGTTCCTCTTCCAGCAGTTCGCGGATCATCCGCTCCACCTCGACATCGGCTTCGCTCACGAGGTCGGTGGGCGAGCTCTTGCTCCCGGTGGCTCGTTCGCTGCCGTGGTGGTAGCGCTCGGCGAGCAGGTCGCCGCCCATCGCGGCTGCGCGCACCGCCAGACCGAGCAGCTCGTGCTCGCTGGGCGGGGTGCTCACGAGAAGAGCGCGGGCCGACGTTCGGCCCAGGGGCGCTCGGTTTCGATTTGGGCGGCGAGCGCCAGCAGCGTGCCCTCGTCCCCGTCCCTGCCCACGATCTGCACGCCGCGCGGCAGCCCGTCGGCGCCGAAGCCGGCGGGCACCGACGCGGCGGGCTGGCCGGTGTAGTTCCAGGGGGCGTTGAACGGCACGCGCCCAATCACGGCGTTGAGCGTCCACAGCGCCCCGCGCCCGTCGTATTGGCCGATGGAGGACGGCGGCTGTGCGGTGGTGGGCGTGAGCAGCACGTCGTGAGCGGCGAGCACCCCGTTCAAGCGCTCGCTCACGGCGTGCTCGGCTGCCCGGGCGCGCTCGAGCAGCGCAACCGGCACCATCCCGCCGATCCGCGCCATGGCGCGCGTGCGACGAGCCAGACGCTCGGGGTGGGCGGTGGAGCGGGCCTCGTCGTATATGCCGCGCAGCATCCGCGCAAGGAACAGCGGGCCGGTGTCGAAGCCGTAGTCGGGATCCTGCTCCACCACTTCGTGACCGAGCGAGCGGAGCAGATCAACCGTTTCGGCGACCGCGCGCGCACAGTCGGCGTCGAGGCGCTGAAGGCCGGGCGGCGGGATGCGGGTGGAGTAGGCGATGCGCAGCCTGCCGGGAGCGCCGCTCGCGAACTGGGAGAACGGTTGGGATGGCGGCTCGGGACGATCGCGGTCGACGGGAGTCGAGCCCGCTGCGACGTCGAGGAAGAGCGCGGTGTCGGCGACCGTGCGGGTGAGCACCCCGTTGACCGACAACCCGTGCCAGGACTCGGCGCGCGGGGACATCGACACGCGTCCGCGCTGCGGCTTGAGGCCGAACAGCCCGCACCAGGCGGAGGGGATCCTGATCGACCCGCCGCCGTCGGAGCCGAGCGCGGCGCCCACCAGCCCGGCGGCGACCGCGGCGCCGGTGCCCCCGCTGGAGCCGCCGGGCGTGCGCTGCAGGTCCCAGGGGTTGCGCGTGGCACCGAAGGTGGGGGTCTCGGTGAACGGCCAGATGCACAGCTCCGAACACGTCGTCTTGCCGAGGATCACCGCACCCGCCTCGCGAAGCCGGCGCACCACGACCGCGTCGTGGGCCTTCGGGCCGCCGTGCGCGCCGGTACCCATCGTGGTGACTTCGCCCGCGACGTCGACATCGTCTTTGATCGCGACCGGCACACCGAGCAATGGTCGCCGCTCGCCCGCATCGAGCCGCTTCTGCGCCGCGGCCGCCTCGACCCGCGCTGAGTCCGCGAGCACCACGCGGTATGCGCGCAGCACGGGGTTCAGCCGCTCGATCCGGTCCAAATAGGTCTGG